>SLEO01000062.1 GCA_007124745.1 Myxococcales bacterium | reverse complement strand
TACGGGGCAAACACGGGTTCACTCACGCTCGACGAGACTGTGGCCCAACTCGCAGCGCTTGCCCAAGCGCTGCCCGCGGCACGGCCGGACCTTGCGCTAGCCTTCATCGAGGTCGGCGAGGTGACCGCGCAAGCGGGATTCGTCTGCGGTCTCTCCGCATTTGCCGCCAGCCTGCACCACGAGCGCCCAACCCTGCGCGTTCGCGTCCTCTCCCTGCCGGCTGCATGCCCGCTCGGCGAGTGCGCGGGACTCCTAGGTGCTGAGTTCGGGACAAGCACCGCCTTTGACCACGTTCGCTACGACGCCAGCGGCGAGCGTTGGATTGCCGGCCACCGGCTGTTGCGACAGGAAGAGAGCACTGCCCGCCGCGTCAAGCTCAACCCCGGCGACGTAGTCCTCGTCACCGGCGGTGCGAAGGGGATTACCGGGGCTTGCGCGGAAGCCTGGTCAGCGCGTGATGGCGTGACCCTCGCGCTCGTAGGGCGTAGCCCCCAGGCTCAGGTTGCGACGGAACTGGCCGCGTTGCGGGCACGCGGCATCCGTTGTGAATACTTTAGCTTCGACCTTGCCGACCCCGCCGCGATAGATGCCCTTGTGGCTCAGGTGCACGTTCGCCTCGGCCATATCCGCGCCGTCGTCCACGGCGCTGGCCTCAACCACGTCCGTCGCGCGGAGCTGGTCAATGCCGAGAGCGCTCGCGCGGAGATAGCGCCTAAGCTTACCGGTGCGCTCGCGCTGTTAGAAGTGCTCGAACGCCGGCAGGCGCAGCAGCTTCCAGAGCTTATCATCGGCTTAACGTCGGTCATCGGCGTTACAGGCATGCCGGGCAACGCCTGGTATGCCTTCGCCAACGAGTCACTCGACCGCAGTCTCGCCCTTTTCGCCGAACGGCACCCGGAAGTCGAGGTAAGCACACTTGCCTACAGCGTCTGGAGCGATGTTGGCATGGGTCACAGGCTCGGCAGCGTCGAAGCACTGGCGCGCACAGGCACCGCAGCGCTAAGCCCAGCCCAAGGCATCGAGAGCTTTCTTTCGCTGGTGGATACCCGGCCAAGCGCACAGCAGGTCATTGTCACCTCCCGTCTCGGTACCCTCGACACCTGGCGCTCCCTCGAGCCCACACTGCCGACAACCGGCCCGGGCTCCACAGAACACCTGCGTTTCATCGACGAAGTCGTCTACTGCGAACCCGGCGTAGAAGCCATCGTCCGCACCACGCTCAGCGTCGAACACGACGACTTCATCCGCGACCACTGCTTCGAAGGCCGCTACCTCCTCCCCGCCGTCTTCGGCCTCGAAGCCATGGCCCAAGCCGCCGCTTTCACGATAGGGACGGAAAGAATGGGCACGGTAACGGTTACCGGTGCGAAGTTTCTCCGGCCAGTGGAAGTCGACGAGCTTCGCGGCACGCAGATTGACATTGCGGCCACCCGGGTGCTCTCTGCCTTCTCAGAGGAGATCGGAGAAGTATTTGAGGTCTCGTTGAGTGCCTACAATGACACCTCAGCGTCAGGAGTTATGTTTAATGCAACACTGGCTTACAGCGTAGAGTCTGATGTCCTTTGCGAACTTGCTCCGCCGCTACCCGGTCAGCCATTGGCCGTCGACCTAAGTGCGCAAGGCATTTACGGCTCCGTGTTGTTCCAAGGTCCCTCTTTTCAGCGCATAAAAACGGTCTACGACCTGTCGCCCACAGGAGGTGCGTATGAACTCGCAGGGCCGGTGCCGGCGCCCAATATTTCGACTCGATGGATACTAGGAGACCCATACGCCCGCGATGCACAGCTGCAGTTTGGGCAGCTAGCTCTTTCGCCGCATCGCGCACTTCCTGTGTATATCGAAAGACTTGCTGTGCATCAAGGGATGCCACTCGGTGGAAGGCGTCTAGTCAGGACACGGCTAAAGCGTCCGGTCAATAGCGAGGCAATAATAGACTCGGCTTCATTCGACTCAAATCGGAATATTGTCGATGTAATGTCAGGCTGTGTTGGGAGAATTATTGGCACCAGTCCCGGGATGCCCAGCGCAGAAGAAGTGGCATCCGGATGGACTTGCGCTGAGTCCGACTTGGTGCGGTGCGCTCAGACGCAGGCGACCCGTCTCGGGGTAACACTTCCAGAAATCAGTTTACGTTGGCACCCAGGGCTTCACGATGGCTCGCGAGAATCGCGGCGGTCATGGGAGCAAGGCATGCTCTCTCCTCTTGTGACGCGAGTGCGAGAAGTCGCCTCTGGTGATGAGGCCTTGGGCGAACCGCTAAATATCGTTTGGACCAAGCACGGTAAGCCTGAGGTCACCGATTCCCCGGTAGGAGTATCGCTCGCACATGACAATCTATATTGTTTGGCGGTAGCAGGGCTTGGACAGCAAGGTTGCGACATCTGTCCTGTAGTTAGTCGCTCGCGTGTCACTTGGGACGGCATTCTGGGTGTAGAGAACCTTCCGGCGCGTGATGCACTCAAGGCGTCTGGATGGAGCTATGAAGCCGCTGGGGCCGCTGTCTGGGCGGCAAGAGAAAGTGTTTTTAAGGCCTTTGGCTTGAACGCGTCTGGAATTACTTTGTGCGCTTCCGAAGCCCCAGGCGCCGCGCTCCTGGCGGCAGGGGGTGAATCGGACGGCGGCCACCTGGTACTCGCGTTCACCCACAGTCTTCACGGTGCGGAGTATGTTTTCGCGATGCACGTAAACAGAAGCAAGCGCGGAGCGCTCTATTCGCCCCTTGCGAATGTGGAAGGAAGCCCTTCTTGCGGTTCGAATGGTGATATCAAAATCTATGAACGTCTTCTAGACGCGGGGCCTCGCGGGCAGGAGGTGTTCGTGCACCGCTTCCCCTTGACATGCGCCGACGTACAAGGCGTTTTGCAGTGCGCGCGGCCAAGCGCATTTGCCGCATGGTCGGGTAAAGTGCGTGAGCTTTTTGGCTTTCAGGACCAAAGTTACCATCACAAGTTCGTCTCGATGCTCGGGTCTAATGACCTTGTAAGTGTGACCAACTCTTACCACAGTGAGTTCTCCGCATTGGTAGCGGTAGGTGAATGGGTCGAGGTTCAATCTTATCTTGACGATGTCAGTCCGGAGGGGTGTAGGTTGTGTTGGGACTGGTACGCAATGCTGCCTGGTACAGGTGGCCCATCGCGTCCGCTGGGGCTGACAAGGATGACCGTGTCGGCCGTCGAGGTTCTTGAATACGGTGTCGTTCGGCCCACGGTGTGGCCGGAGTTCTTTTTGGAGTTCAATGGGCAGCGTGGCCCCAAGCGCCCTCCGCGCGTCACGAACTCGATTCCGTTCACCACAGGACCGGGCGATGGCTTGGGTCGTGTTGTCTTTAAGCGCCTGCCTGGGCCGAAGCGGGGGCCTCTGCTCCAAACTATGTCCGTCTCAACAGGCTTAAATCATAGCAACTTGGTCGGAAACGTGTACTTTGCGAATTATGTAACATGGCAAGAGTTAGTTCGCGATCGGTTCACTTTCCGTGTGTCAGCGGAGAGCTTTCAAGATGCGGATATGCTTGGTGAGTTTATATCGCTTTCCGCTGATGTGGAGCACCTCAATGAAACCATGCCTTTTTCTGAGGTGGAGGTCAGGATGTCTCTCTCGGCACTCTTCGAGCGAGGGTGTGATTTCGAGTTTGATTATTTTCGGGTGGGGCCTGACGGGGACAAAAAAAAGCTCGCGACCGGAAGGCAACGTGCATGCTGGGCCGTACGACAATGCGGCGTCGTAGAGGAGTCCATACTGCCTGAGCGGATCATCAAGGCGATGATGAGCCTGTGTTCCAAACCTTCGAAAGGAGGTGCAAAGGTCGTGACTCGTGTCGTAGCGTCTGAAGGTGATGCACGCGCCTTCCAAAACGTGGCGACGCGCGCGAGCTGACGGCGATGCCAAAGCGTTTCGCGCCTATCGAGCGAAGGAACGGGTCATTGCGGTCCGTTTCGGGTGTCTTCAGCCGCTCTGTCTCATACCTCCATTCATCCTGGCCGACTTTGAGCTCGTCCCTGGGCGGCACTTCGCAGCCGTTCAGGTGCTACGCGCGGTGTCACTTGCTGCTTCTGGCGCACTATTTTCTCTGACCTATCTGCGACCCAAGCTGGTGCAGGCATGGGGGGAACAACTGTGGGCACTGCTAATGCTGGTCGTTTTTCTATTTGTGGCTGCTCTCACGTGGGCACATGAAGGTTACGCCTCGTCCTACGCTTGGGGCTTCATCTTTCTTTTTTATGGCACCGTGATTTCGATGAACTGGTCGACGGAGAAAGCCGCGGCGCTCTGGCTTTTCGCTTATTTCATTTATTTCCTTCCCGCGCTGCTTGGCAGAGTCACGTTTACGTGGTCAGGCGTTACTGTGCTGCATCAGCTAGCGCTCTTTGGGTCTTTTCTGCAGACGCTTGTGCTGACGTACTATCGCCATGGGGCGTCGTATCGAGAGTTCAGCGCCACATGCTCCCTTGAAGAGGCGAACGGCAGTCTTCGCGAGTTTGATGCTAAAAAGGACCGGTTCTTGGGGGAGGTGTCGCATGAGTTGAGGACGCCGCTGGCGTTGATTGTGGGGCCGATTGAGTCGGCGTTGCGGCAGGTGAAGGAACGGCGGGTGGCTGAGAAGCTGCAGGTCGCGCTGAGCAATCAGCGGAGGTTGATGCACCAGCTCGACAAACTCTTCTATTTTTCGCGGCGAAACGACAAGATGATGGCGTCTCGCTATGCGCCGCGGGATTTGGGAGAGGCGCTGCGCGATGTCGTGTTGGCAGCGCGGCCGATGGTGGAAAAGAAGGGGCTGGAGCTACGTGCGGCGCTGCCTACAGAGCCGGTGCGCGTTTACGTGGATTCGGACCGCTTCGACGGCGCGGTGGTGAATCTCATTAACAATGCGTTCAAGTTCACCACCCGCGGCGCCATCACCGTTGGCCTCCGCGTGGAGGACAACCATGCGGTGGTGGCGGTCAGCGATACCGGCTGCGGCATCCCGGAGGACAAGCACGCGGCCATCTTTGACCGCTTTGTGCAGGTCAATGCCTCGGAGGTGCGCCAAGGGATGGGCATCGGCCTCTCGCTCGTGAAGGAGCACGTCGACAGGCACGGCGGCCGGATCACCGTGGAGAGTACACCGGGGGAGGGCTCCACCTTCGCGTTGTGGTTCCCTCTGGGGCGGGCGCATTTGCCCGAGCATGAGGTTTCGGAGACGGAGGCGAGCCCCCGCGCAGACCGCTACGAGCCCGCCTTCGAATACGACGACGAAGCCACGGAAAAGCTGCCTCTCGGCGGGGGCACCCAGGCGGCACCAAAGCCAGAGAAAGGGGCGGCTTTGGCCCCAGTGCGCGTCAAGAGTGACCCGGAGTCGCTACGTTTGCTCAATGCTTCGATGTCCGAATCGCAGGGCACGTTGCTCCAGGGGGCCAAGGTGCTGATCGTCGAAGACACCGCGGACATGCGGCGACACCTCCGGTCCGAGCTGGGCGAGCTGTACGATGTCTACACCGCGCGCGAAGGCGAGGAGGGTTTGCGGGTGGCCCGGGCCATTCAGCCGGACCTCATCCTTTCGGATATGCGCATGGCGCCGATGGATGGCGGCGCGCTCTGCAAGGCGATTCGGCAAGAAGAGGGGCTGCTGGGCCAGACCCCCATCATCATGCTGACTGCCGAGGGTGATGTCGGTACGCGCCTGGAGCTGCTCGCCTTCGGTGCAGATGACTACCTCATCAAGGCCAACGCGCCCCTAGAGGAAATGCACCTGCGCGTCCGCAACCAAATCCTGCGCTTCCGCCAGGCGCGTGCTTTGCTCGCGGCGCACTGCAAGCTCGCCGAATCTCACAACCTCGTCAGTGCCCAGCAGCGCGCTATCCACCGCGACCTCACCGAAGCACGGCGTTTTCAGCAGGCCCTCCTCGGTACATCTGCGTCCCTCGCGGGCTTCGAGGCGGCTGTGCGGCATGTGCCCACCACAGAGGTCAGCGGCGATTTTTTCCACGTGGTGCCGCTTGGGGCCGGCCGGACACGGTTAATGGTATT
>SLEO01000292.1 GCA_007124745.1 Myxococcales bacterium | reverse complement strand
CCTCGATCTCACGCCTGCGAACCTGGCGAAGGCGCAGCGATGCTTCGATGGACTTGGCTACTCTCCGCGAGTGCCCGTCAGGCTAGCCGAACTCGCTTCGGCCGAGGTTAGACAGCGGCTGATGACTGAAAAGTCGATGACGGTGCTTTCGCTGGCGAGCGAGCGTTTCCGGGTCCTTGAAGTTGACGTTTTTGTAGAGCTTCCCTTTATCTTTGAGGAGGCCTGGGCTGAAGGTGTTCAGGTACAGCTTGAGCTGGTGACCGTGCCAGTAGTCAGCATGGAGCGGCTCATCGCAATGAAGCGCGCTGTAGGGCGTCCGCGCGACCTCGAAGACATCACGGCACTGGAAGCCCTTAGCGTTGGGAGGGTCGATGTCTGAGCAAGGCGCCCCGTCGCCTAAGGATCTGGCCCAAAAGAAGGGGTGGGCGCGTCACGAAGAAGAACAACGGGCCCGCTGGGCTCGCCTCACGCCCTACGAACGGTTGCTTTGGCTAGAAGAAGCCCAGCGCTTCCAGGATGCGCTTAAGCGCCGCCAGACCTAGCCGCCGACCGCGGTCGAAAGCGGAGGTTCGAAACAGTTGATGCGCCGCCGTGCTGCTGCCGTGGGAGCGACCCACCGCAGCGGTACGTGCCCCCTCCCCGTGCAGTCACCGCCCTGGAAGCGACGCGGGTTATCGTGACAGTGTGGCCGTTTAGCGTCATGTGTCGTCAAGGTCGTGGTGGCTCGGGCTTGGCGTCATGCGCGTTGTGGTAGGCCTTTTCTGCACGCTCATCAGCTTCGTCGGCGAGTTCTGCGGTTCGGTCGAAGCCCACGCGCTAGACTCGGGCGCGTGCTTGCGCTGCTGCTGCTTTGGCCTTGATTGCCGTCTTTGCCCTAATAAGGCCCGAACGGTGTAAGGCCTCCGTGGTCGAAAGTCGCCTGGGAGCAGCCCATAGGCACCGCTTTTGCGGCTGTGTGCATGGCGCCTGCGTCTCGGCCCGCAGCGGTGAGCTGGCCGGCGAGGGCGCGAACCAGCGCTAGGCCCTCTTCGTGGATGTGGAAAGGGGCGTGCCGATACGCTGTATTCTCAATCCGTCCCGAATCTGATATCCGAGCAGGTCGAATGGTGTGTTTCGCTGGCGTTCGTGCCCATGCAGGGGGTTCCGCAAGACGAACATGCTCCAGTGCTGGTATTTGCACGTTATTGAGTTGTATCGCGATGTCAGGTTGTGGGGCTCCACCCAAGCGGCCGACAACACGTATGTCGCCTTGGACGTGCCCGGGGGCAATCAGGCCGCCGCCAGGGTTATGGTGCGGCCGCGGATCGGTGAACACCAACGCCCACTCAAGTGCGGCGGGGTTCCATGAGAAGGTGCTTCGCCGCGAGACGGTCGTCCAGACGCGGTCACGCACAGCGACGTAATCCATACCGAAAAGCTGGCTGGCGACCCAGCTGGCAAGGAGAAACCCTATCAACAGCATCATCACCGCACTGATCGCTGTGAAGATTGCAGTGTTGTAGCCGAACTCATCCGCGTTTCGCGCGACTACAAACGAAGGAAGCAAAATCATCAACGGCATGAAGAGGCTTTGCAATGGTGGCATGAGCGTGGTCCAGCCGGGTACCAACAGTTCCAAGCCCGACCGCGGATGCTCCGGGTGCCTAACTAGGTCTTGAATAATATTGAAGAACACCCCTGAGGAAATCAATAAGGTGATGAACCCAAAGGGGAAAAGCGGATACAGGTAGCCCTTTTTCTCAAAGTCGAAGAGCGAACACAGTACGGGGAGCGTGCCTGCGGCCACTCCCAATGCGAGCGCGACAGCGCACCCCAGACGGAGCTTGTCTGTAGCGGTCACCTTGCCGCGGGCGAGGAAGATAGCGTCGTTGAGGCTAAAGTTGTGGCCTCGGCGTGCTAGCCGACGATGATACAGGTTGGTTTCGGGAGCGGGACGCCGGTCAGGCGGCGAGGTTGGATGGCCGGACGGTGCGTAGTTCATTGTGTGGACCTCCTGGGGGCTGGCAGCAACGCTGCCGGCGCGAGCATTGGCTGTCGGCCTGTGGGTCTGTGAGTTGCGCGTCCAGCCAATGCGGAACGTCCAAGAACGCTAGCGCGGCGATAAGCCAAGCTCCTCGAAGGGAACATCGGAGAGGTAGCGTGCCTGCTTTATTTGGCGCACCGCGATGCGGCTTCTCGCCCATGTCGCTGTCTCCTTTTGCGTCGCGGAAATGTCGCTGGCAGCTGGAGGTTCGAGGCCGCTCCGGTAGAGAAGGGCCGTGGTGGCGCCCAACGCCACGAAGGGGCAGGAAACCAACATCAGATTTATCCAACATGTGTCGTCAAACACCGCCCCGGTCGAACTCTCCGGGTGAGACGCCCAAGGCGCCTCCTGCCAGGCCTGTGCATCTTAGCGAGCGGCAACTTCGATAAAGTGGTCAACGGAGGCTTCGGGGGTGTTGAAGGCTGTCACGAGGCGCACGAAGGGAAGCGGGTCGCCGGGCCAGTCGTAGAAGACAAAGCCCGCTTGCCTCAGTCGGGTGACCAAGGGGCTAGGTAGATGCACAAAGACCTCGTTGATCTCGACAGGGCAGGCGAGGGTGACGCCGGGAAGGCGTGCGAGTCCTGTGGCCAGCCGTGCTGCCATCAGGTTCGCGTGGGCGGCGAGGGTCAGCCACAGGTCATCCTGCAGGTAGGCGCGGAGCTGCGCCGAGATGAAGCGCAGTTTCGAGAGAAGCTGACCGCTGCGTTTGCGCCGGAAGGCGAAGTCTCGAACGAGCGCACTATCGAAGAAGATGACTGCTTCGGCGGCGAGAGCACCATTCTTGGTGGCACCGAAGGAGAGCATGTCGACGCCCGCTTCCCAGGTGAGCGCCGCGGGGCTGACCCCAAGCGCTGCAACAGCGTTCGCGAAACGCGCGCCGTCCATATGCACGCGGAGCCCGTGAGCGTGCGCAAGGGTTGCTAGCGCCCGAACCTCTTCCGGTGTGTAGACGGTGCCCCATTCCGTTGCTTGCGTGAGGCTGACGACGGCGGGCTGAACCGCATGGACCGTGCCCCTGCGTTGTCGGGCGAGGGCTAGAGAGAGCGTCTCGGGGGTCAGCTTGCCCGCATCACCTGGCAGACAAATGAGCTTCGCTCCGTGGGTAAAGAACTCCGGGGCGCCGCATTCGTCCACATTGATGTGGCTATCTTGGTGGCAATAGACCGCCCCATAGGGCGGGGTGACGACCGCCAGCGCCAGTGCATTCGCAGCGGAGCCGGTGGTTACCGGAAAGGACCACACTTCGCGTCCAAAACACCGGCTCAAGTCAGTTTCTAACCCTTGGGTTGTTTCGTCGCCCCCGTAGGGCATGCCGGACTTGGCCGCTTCCTCCTGAAGCGCTGCCATGATGTTCGGGTGCGCTCCCGCCGCATTGTCGCTTGCAAAGTTCACGTGGGCCTCAGCTCCTGCTACCGAACGCATAGCGCGAGAGCGTCACCCGTACACCGTAACTGTTCAGGGGGGCTTTTTGCACGCATGCCCCCGGGTTTTCGGGAGTGAATGCCGCAAACCCTCCCCCACTCTGCCGTCAAGGTGGCCTAAAGCTGCGCGCGGGGCCCCAGCACCCGCTTGCTCTTTCCTGCAACGTGTTCTCCTTTCCGGCCCCCTGAACGCTTACCTGTCAAGGTGTTTTATAATGCGATCGCCCTGGGGAGCAGTACGGAATCACTGGAAACTTCTTTGTCTACGTCTATGACGAGTGGGCATTTAACTACGAAGCGGTATGGTCCTACATTCTAAATTGTCGCAACTCAATCTCCTATATTAATGTGGATTGGGTATACAACGCACTCGAGCTTCCACATGTCGCTTTCGCTGCGGAGTTGCGACCGGCAGCGCTCGCAGGCTTCCGATGCGACTGATGCTGCTGTGGTGAGCCCGGTTGGCTTGCACGGCAACCCTGGGGGCCTAAGCGCTTCGCATGGAAATGCGTCTCGACAAGCGCTTGCTACCTGGTCGGCGGTTGAAACTCCTGTAGGCTTGTCTGCGCAGCCTGAACGCCACCGGCAAGCTGTGAGCCTATCGTTTCAAAGGATATGGCTGCTTCGCGATTATTCTGCCAGGTAAGTACCTCTATGAATCGATGCGGGATGTCTGCGAAGTAGCGTTCGTCGTGGACCCACCAAGCATAGTTGAAATCTGTGGGGCTCGTGCCGTGGGAGCGCGCGTGCTGCTGAATCTTAAACACGCCCAACGCCCAACTTCTGGAATCTTCTACGGGCCAACCGTTGGAACTAAGGCAGTGATTGAAGACAGAGTTCTGCATCATATTCCCGGCCACGGCGAATAGTATGTTAGCGCCTACGAAGCAGCTTGCGGTTGAGATCACGGCGTACTGTGGTGTGTTCTTCACGAGGCAAATGCCGGGGCCAAACACCAAGCCGTGTCCCCGCTCCGCGAGTGGTGGTAGAAACGGGCTTCGCAGGTTGGGGTAGCCTCGAAATGCGCTCCAAGCGTCGACGATGTCGCCTCTACGTAAGCCAAAGAGAGTACCTCGTGCCTGGTATGAGACCCTGCCCCAAAGAGCCTGTACTGTCGGCACCGCCGCGCGGCCTCCCATCAGAGTCCAGGTGAGTTGGCCTGAAGCATAGGTGGCAAATACGTTCCAGAACAGGCGGAACAAAGCGGCTCTATCTGCGCAGGCTCTCAGGCAGTGGCCCGAGGGGTGTTGCGCAGATTGCGAGCTATTTTGACGACATACCCGACCCGCCTCAGTGATCTATGCGAGTTCGGCTTCAGACACGCTCGGTGGCTCTGTTGCAACGTGTTTAGACGATACTGTTTCTTCGGCGGTCGGGAGCGCGCATCCGGTCACCCACGCCAAGGCGGCACTCAGGATCATCGAGCGTCTAGCTTTCTGCGCGAAGCGCAATCTCAATTCCATCCTGCTGCCTCCATCGCGGGGCATAGATGACTGCCGGCACCACCTTCCCTCGGGTTCGGTCTACCTTTACAGCTCCTCCACAGTCGGCGGCACATATCGTCCAGGTTTCCTTCCTGCGTGCCGGTATTGCACGAGGTATTGGGCGGCGGCCAGCGAAAGCGCGTCCCTTGGCCACAGACGGTCGCGACTACCGCTGACATGCTCGCGTCGGGACCCATATTATCCTCCACGCCACCGAGGTAACCGACTGGGATACTCGCGGACAGAGGCTCTCCATTGCTGCCGGCGGCGCGCACGGTCGTAAAACGGTAACCGTAAGAGGCAATATTTCCGGGGTACCTTATCCAGGGAGAAGCGCCCCAGTCGAGTGTGCAAGCCTGAATCCGCAATGTGCATGAAGAGTCGCTGCTACCGTGTGCTCCGCAGTCAACCAGCGGATTGCGACCATTTGGGCGTGTTGGTAGCTGCCCGCCAACACATGCATAGTCCCCCCGCCAGCTACTGCAGCTAGTCTCCATCGGCACAAAAAGTGTAAGCTGCCGGCCGCCGAGAATCGAGCAAGCGAGCGAGTCCGCAGTGGGGTTTAGAAAGGGGCGATCGGGGTGACCAAAGAGGTGGAGTCCCGTTCGACGTGCAAAATAGAAATCGGAAAGTGAAACAGGGCGTCCGTTGAATATCAGCTCGTTCGGTCTGCCGTAGAAGCAGAAACAAGTGTTTTCATTATTGTTGCAAGTACCGTAGGTGATGCTTGCACCTAGATTCTGCTTGTCACTCGCATCTAGGCGTTCCAGCGTGCCCATCCCAAACCCCGTGTCTGGATTTCGGTCAACGCTACACGCACACATCGCTACGTAAGCCGACCATGTCACTAGGTACCTTAAGTGGGCTTTTGACAACATACGTTTAAGGCGCCTAACCCCACTTCGCTCTGGTGGCTAGCCGAGGCAGGGCGGATATTGTGAAGAGGACCCCAAATTTAGGACCAGGAGCTAAGCTGGAGCCTGCTCAATGGAAGGAGCAGGAAGATGCCGAAGCAAACGAGGACAAAACACACCGCGGCGTTTAAGGCGAAAGTGGCGCTTGAAGCGGTGAAGGAACAGCCGACGGTG
>SLEO01000209.1 GCA_007124745.1 Myxococcales bacterium | reverse complement strand
TCTATCCGCTGTGCTTCTGTGATGCGACCCATTCCACATGCTCCTTCCGTGTCGGGCAATCCCCCAACAACACGAATGGATCACATGTCTCAGCCATTGTCGATCCCGCTGCTTCTGCTCCGAACCGTCCCCCACACGACGCGTGCCTCATCGGTCGGCTAGAACTCGATCGCCCTTACTCGCCGTTGATTTCGGTGCGCGCGTCTAGTCATTCTTTCAGTGTGTGAGGGCGCATGGTGCTGAAATGTCGATGTGGCACTGCGTTTCGGGACGCAGAAAGCCCGCGATCGAGGGGCGCACCGAGCCGTTGCCTTGCTGCAAGCTTGCCCTGATGTAGCGTCTCTCACGTGCTCTGAGCTGTCAGTCAGCGGGTTCACAGCGGAATTCCAGCCCCATGCTGTGAAGGAAGGGTGCGCGCGTCCCGTCGGGGGAAGCGCGCAGGGTTGCCGTTAGGCGCGCATAGCTAGCAAAGCCGTCCATGCCGACCCCGCTCAGCAGGGGCGCTAGCGCCATTGGACTGGTTTCGGTGGCGCTATCCCACGTTATTTCGGGTGCGGTTGTGAGCGCCGCTTCGCTGTCAGCGACGCGCAGTGAAAAACGCACTTCCGTGTCGGCGGGGGTCGTATCCGCCGACCAGGAAGCTGCCTGCCAGCGGGGTAGTAGGCGGCGCTGGTCGGTCGGACCACACCGCTCATCCACGGCGTAGTCGCGACGATAGCGGCCTTCGGTCGCAAGGCTTGGCCCGCCTCCCGAACCCGTGGAATCGGGTACCACAACAGTCACGGGAATCGTCCGCAGAACATGGACGCCGTCGCCGACAATTTCCAGATTAAACGTAAAGGTGCGTTGCACGCCTGCGGGGTCCAGCCAGTTGTTCGAGAAGGCTACGTCAAACTTGAGGTCTGAGTCAGGCAGACAGCCTCCATAGCGAGACGGCAGCACCGTCAGACACCGAGCTGAACTGTACGGTGTATCTCGCGTTGAGACGCTCTGAACGAAGCGCGTCTCATCTTCAGTTGTAGAAGGATTGTCTACCGCCCGCAGAGAAATATCCATGCGGCTCAAGCCAGCAAGGTCTGAAATGGCGGAGACAACCGCTTCACTGAGACCTGTGCCATCAGCAGCGACTTGATAGATGAGCGGTTCGCCGTCGGCGTCGACGGCGCCGGTGTCGAACGCTATCTGACGAAGATGGTTTCCGGAAGTCGGCACGTCAGCCGTGTAGTCGCATGTGTAGTCGGACCATGCGACGCAGTCGGAATCGCATACTTCGCCAACGCGCGTCTCTTCGCTAAGACAGACGCGTATCGGACACGAGATTGGGCCACAGCCCGACTGGGAACAGCGAACGCAGGAACCGGATACGGTGCCCCAGGATGTGCAGTGCTGGTAGCTATCGGGCACACAATTGGTCGGCTTGGAGAGCGTGCATTCCGTGCCGCATGAACGGTGGTAGTCTGGATCCTCCGCCGAGTTGATGCCAATGACCTTCATGCCCCTTTGCTTCAGAGCATACTTGGCGTCGTCATAGGTTTGGGCGGTCATCCAATACTTGTTGTGCCCGTTAGGGCCATTGTGCATGGATGCATCCGTGAGAAGCAGTACGATAGGTATGCTGTCTTCTCTGAAGCAGGGGTAGCCGAACGTGCCCGCCGGGCAGCTCGATCGTGGCTGCAGCAGGGGACTGCTCGCCTGCGCGTCGGGAACCGTCCAGGGCCCGATAAAGAAGTTGAAGGGCATGTCATCTTCGACTGTATGGGCGTCGATTAGCAGATGGTATGTTCCGGGATTGAGAACCTGAATTATTTGTGCACGGTTGACATCCATCGTGGAACCGCCTTTGCCTATCGCACAATAAAGATACGATTGATCGGCATCATAGAGACGAAGTTGATGCCTGTGGGGCACAGGATCGCCGGGGAAATCCGAAGCGAACGCGATGTAAATCTCTTGTTCTTCGCTGACAGTGAAGGTGAACGCTGCGTCGGGCCCGTTTTCAGAGGTGTGGTCGAGACAGCGATTGTTGGGGTGCTGGTCGCTCATATTCGCCATGTTGAAGGCGAAGCGCCGAGGGGTGTGAGTGACATCACCTAGATGGTACGGGTAGTCCATCGAGTCGCCAGTCTCTCCTTCCGCGACAGCGACGTGCGTGGGGTCGGGTATCGAGTAAAAGCCCGACCATTCGGTGTTGTAGATGCCCCGGCCTGTTGCCAGCGCGTAGAGCGCGTTGACCTGGCTCTCAGGGTAGTCAACGCCACAGCGTGCGTGCATGGTGTCAATCGCCGAGGATAGATCGTTGATATGGTCGGGCGCGTCCGCTTGGCGAATATCGCTAAGGTTGCGAAAGGGAAGGTCTCCCTGAGGGATACCGTTGACGTTGCAATGTCTGTCACCGTACTGAGTTAAGCCGCCCATGTGGAAGTCGTCAAAGCGGCCCACGCCGACCCCGAGGTTGGGGATCTCGCAGCGTAACGCGCCGATGACCCCCCCGTAGCCCGGCGGCGCCGGGTGACCGCTGCCGGCACCTGTGCCCGCCGGCAGACCGCACCTTTCGGGTGAAACAAGAAAGTTGCCGTTGGTCAGCGAGGCCTTGAGATTGGCGATCTCTCCCGACATTGAATCGGTGGTATCCATCAAGAGATAGACGTCGGCGGCCTCGAGCCTCACATCGGCTTCAAGTTCGCTGAAGCGCGTCGGGCCTTGGTACTTGAGGACGTGAAACAGCTCTCCCCGCTCGGTGAAGCCGTCGCAGGTTGGGTCCGTCACACATTCCGGTGGTTCAAACATGTCCGGTACGCCGTCGCCGTCTGTATCGACGAGCGCATGTCCCCCGCCGCCTCCGTCCCCATCTGCGGCGCTTTCGAGCGTTAGCGCGCCCCTTTCGCTATCAAAGCGCAGGTTGACGGCGTAAGTCTCCGTCACATCCGCGGAGGTGGGTTCGTGGGGCATCGCGAAGCATGCTGGGTCGCAAGGATGGCAACTGTGGGCATTCACGATAAGCGCGGATAAAGGCTGGTGCAGTGTACGCGTGCTGCTGGCTTCGCAGCGTTGCCAAAAACCGCCTTCGCAGTGTTGTTTGCCGCGACCGCATGTGAACGCCGTATCGGTGAACGATTGAAGCACGAAACAGGGCCGCACGCCCTGTCCCTCGCATGCTTCAGGTTGAAAGGCTTGCTCGCATGCACCTGCATCGCTTCCGGCCGCTTCGCAGCTAAGCGCGCGTTCGCACGCGGCGCGGCGTTCCGCGGATTCGGTCGCGAGGCACGCTTCCCAGGGCGTTTGCGGCCCGTTTGACGCGACTGGCGGCAGGGGCGTCTGGCAGGCTCCAAGTCCCGCGAGCAGCAGCGCGAAGGGGAATAATCCCGTGCCGCGGCTGGCAGGAGAGCCGAGGTAGCCCGCTTTGAGTGGCGGCTGCACCGCCCGAGCGCCGTGTGCCTCGCTTCGATGTAACTCTTTCATCAGAATAATATGTTATTTGTTAAACCAAGCGACTGCAATACAGCAGCCAGCCTTTTTTCGGAAAGCAGCCGCGCCGAACCTGAGCCAGCACCGCTCGGCAGCCAAACCTAGGAAGGGCCAAGATGAGGTCTGAGGCGTGCGCTTGATCGAAAGGGCAGCGCGGGGCTTAGTTTGCGGTTTCGCTGCAGCTCAGGGCGACAAACACCGGCTGACGCCTTTCGTCTTCCGTCTGAAAGGTATCGAATGCCAGGGCTGCCCAACCCACCTGGGGTCCTTTGGCGACAGTCAAATGCATGATGGGCTCATTGGACGTTGCCAGAATGACTTCATCGTGGCGGTCCAGTGGTTCACCCCACGCGTGCAACATTTGCTGCCGAACACTGTAAAGCGTGGCGCCGTCCTCAAGGACTTGTCGCGCGACATAAAACAGCAGCACGGCTTGTCCGAAGGCCAGCAAGCGGGGCTGACTTAACGTGACGCGCCCCCTTGCGCTGCCGATAGACCGAAGGCCAAAAGGTGACAGGCCTTTCGGGTCAACGTGCTTTGCTCGCAGCACAGTGCGAGCCTCATTGCGCTCCGCCCACACGTGAAGCGTACCGAGCTCTCCGCGGAAGAATGCAACGGCAGTTGGCGTGCCTTCAAGGTGCTGGATGCCGTCCTCAACGGTTAGCTCCCCCTCCGTCGCTGAACCATCGAAAGCACGCACTTTCAGGGTGACCTCGCCATCTGCGCCCAGCTGAACAAAGCTTAAGTTGGGGGCGTCTGGTTCCCCATCGGCTGACGCCACCCATTGGGGGAGTGCGAGCGTGTGCGTCTCGTCGGTAAGCGTCTCGTAGGACGTTGGCTGCTGGCCTTGGTCGAAGACGACGAAAGCGCCTGTTCCACTGACGGGCATCTGCTGCCACGCGAACAGTGGTTGACGATCGCCGTAAGCAGACGTGACATGGAGCTGCTGTGCGTGACCGGAGAGCGACGCCACTTCCTCCGCGTCTTCGCGCTGGAACGCGAGGTGTCGCACCACTCTGCGCAGATGCGGCCTGAGCACCGAGTAGGCCACGTGCAGCTGTTCATCCTGTAGGTACAGATTGAGATGAGAAGGCTCGGTGCCCGCCGGCGGGTGGACCAAGGGTTCGGTGAGAGCAGTGTGACCCAATAAGTCGAAAGAGGTGCTGTGAATCAGCCCTTGCGACCCTTCAAAGTAAACAAATGCATAGCCCGCGCCCAACGCATGCAAGGCGCTTCTGCGTGCTGCGCCTGCCGAACCACTGCCTACCTCCTGCGTCGCAAGTACTCGGCAGGGCGTGATCGCTCGGGGATACTCGGGTAGGGCGTACTCAGAGCCTCCATCCGGAGGTATGCCCTGCGCATCGTCGTCAAGCCCCGGCCTAAGCGCTGCAGCTGCGCTGGTGTCCTCGCCACCGCAGTGGGCAAGCAGTAACGCCTGCGCGCCTAAAACACAGGCGCCTCCGAGCAAGGCTCGGCCGCGTCGATAACGCCTGGCGGGTCGCACGTGCCTCATCCTACAGTTGAGATTAACTTATCGTTTATAGATCTAAAAGCACGGTGCTCGAAATTAGGAGACCTCTCAAAAAGTCCTTGGCCGGGCGTGCATCGGCCCCCAGCGCCTGAGGCACTCGTTGGCAACGCCTTGCCGCGCTCCTTGCCGCGCTCCCGGGGAGGTTTCCGGGGAGCTTCCATGGTCCAATCAGGGGAGAAGCGGCAGGCCGAGTTCCTTTAAGGTCGTGGGTTGCGTCGCTCGGGCCTCCCTTGTATCTAAAGAGGGCGACCGAAAGGCGGGACGCTGTCTGGAAGTTGGCCTAAACGTGAAAGCGGATAGGCGTGCAAACCACCCGGGAGACCGTATCTCCCTAGGACCGCAGTGAAGCGATTCACTGAAGCCCGTCTCCCAGCGAGGGTCCCTGGGATGGCAAGCACGCAGCAACATCCCTGCTGGCCCTGAGCCCGAACCGCTGCCTGAACGCGAAAGAGGCACGAATCATTGCAAGACAGGGCCGTGTTGCAGTCTGCACGCCGACTTTGCGAGACGCAAGAGGAGGTAGGCATGGACAGCACAGGACAACAGATTCAATCGTCAGACACGTCGCCAGATGCTCGTTACATCGGCGTGGATATCGCGAAAGCGCACCTGGATGCTTGGGACTCGGCGCGCCCTGGCGCGAAGCGTTTCCCGCAAGATGAAGCGGGCCTTGAGGCCTTCGTATGCTGGCTATCTGAGGAGAGCGCGCCTATTGAAAACCTCCCTGAAAACCTCCCTGGGAGGGTTCCAGGACGGTCATCTGCTCTCGTCTCCGCGGCTTACCCCATGCTTACGAAGAGATATGCTAAACTATGAAGATGGACTCTGCCTTTCAGAAGCGCGCAGCGCTGCGTCGGGCGACGTGGACGGCAAGTGCTCAACCGCTGGGCACACCGAAAGATCAGCGTCTTGAAGAATCCATGTCTTTGGAGGCGCGTTTTGCAGCCCTACACGCGCTGAATCGCCGCGCTTTTGCCGCGGCTGGGCTTGCGCATGACGCCACTTCCACGCCGCGCTGCGAATGGCCCGGCGAAGTCTTTACGCT
>SLEO01000268.1 GCA_007124745.1 Myxococcales bacterium | reverse complement strand
GGGCCACACGTTTTTTGTGTCGCGCTCAGGCATAGACAAAGCAAGCATTGGCGCCGCCGATTTCATCGAGCTCGACCTGACGCCGGGCCAGCTCGCGCCCCCCAAGGGAGCTGCAGCGCAGCCCAGTGCGGCCCGTGCGACTAAGGACCAGCCTCTTGCGGTAAAGCCGTCCGCCGAGGCCGCGCTGCATGGCGCCATCTATCGGGCTTGCCCAGAAGCCACCTGCGTCCTGCACTTCCACACGCTCGCGGCGACATTGGTGTCGCTTTCGGCGCTCGAGGTCGCTCACGAGGCTGGTGCAAAGGCCTCCGGCGTGGCGCGTGGCCTGAGGCTCACGGGCCTCGAACTCATCAAGGCCCTCGGGAATGCGCGCTCCCATGAGGACGAGGTCATCATCCCGCTCTTTGCCAACGACCAAGACATGGACCGGTTGGCGGAGGCAGCGGAGCGGCGCCTCGGCGAGCTTCCAGCGGGCGCGACCTGCGTCGGCCTGTTGCTGCGCGGTCATGGCCTTTACGTCTGGGGCGCGGGTGCTGCCGCTGCGTTTCGCCACGCGGAGGCCTTCGATTTTCTCTTTCAGTGCGTGACGCAAAGGCCCGAGCTGGCTACACCCTGGGTATGAGTCAAGGCTCTCCGCTTTTGACGGCGCTCTACTTCCCGGACTCCGGTGAGGTGGTGACCGACCGTGCCCACATCGCTGAGCGTATGCAGGCCCGCGGCCTGCGCTTCGAACAATGGTCCGCCCAGGCGACGTTTGCTCCGGATGCGGACGCCGACACCGTACTGGCAGCCTACGAGGCGCCGTTGAAACGCTTGATGGAGAGCGAGGGCTACGCCTCTGCGGACGTCGTCGTGCTTCACGAGGCCATGGACAACGTGGCCGCGATACGCGAGAAGTTTCTGAGCGAGCACACGCACTCGGAAGATGAGGTGCGCTTCTTTGTCGAGGGTTCAGGTGAGTTCTGGTTCCACCTCAAAGGCGAGGTCTTTGCGCTGCGCTGCGTCGCCGGCGATTTCATCTCGGTACCGGCGGGCGTGACCCACTGGTTTGACTGCGGCCTGCGGCCGTTCGTGAAGGCTATCCGCGTGTTTACGGATACCGTAGGCTGGACACCGCACTACACCGATGCCGCGACGCATCGACCCTATGTCGGCACCTTCGGCGCCGCGCCCGGTCAGCGCGCGACCCTCATGCCGGCAGCGCCCGAGGGCACTGCGGCGCAAGCGGCAGCGCCCACCGCTGGCAGCGGAGCTAGCGCATGAACCGCGCACTCATCTTCGATATCGAGGGCACGACCACCAGCCTTGCGTTCGTTAAGGAAACGCTTTTCCCCTACGCGGAGGCCCACCTCGACGCCTTTCTCGATACCCATGGGGAGCGTCCGGATGTGGCGGCGGTGTTGCGAGAGGTACGGCGCTTTGGCGCGGCCCAGCAGCGCGTGGAGACGCCACCCGCTGCCGAGGCGCCTACGCCAGGTGGCGCAACGCCAAGCACTCAGCCGCTGGACACGGCGCCATCACCAGACCCCGCCGAGCCGCCGAGCGACTCAGCCGCCAGCGCAGCGGAAGCGCCCCGCGGTGCACCTTCCGACGCAGCGGCGCCGCGTGACGCAGGCGCGGCTGACGAGGGCGAGGGTGAGGCGGCAAGCCTCGACCCGCGCGCCCTGCTTAAGGCTTGGATGGCCGCCGACGTCAAAGTGACGCCGCTCAAGACCCTTCAGGGCTTGATCTGGGAAGCGGGGTACGCCTCTGGCGAGCTTCGGGGGCACCTCTATGATGAGGTCGCGCCCGTGGTTCGCAGCCTCTGCGAGCGTGGCTACCGTCTGGCTATCTTTTCTTCCGGGTCGGTCGCGGCCCAGCGTTTGCTCTTCGGGCACAGCGTCGCGGGTGACCTCACGCCTTACATCGAGGCCTATTTTGACACCCGCACCGGCGCCAAGGGCGAGGCAGTCTCCTACAAGGCTATCGCCCGCGCACTGGGGCTACCGCCGGCAAGCTGCGCTTTCTTCTCGGATATCGCCTCGGAGCTGCGCGGCGCGGACGCGGCGGGCATGCGTAGCGCGCAACTCGTCCGGCCCGGGACAACCCCTGCGCCCGGACAGACGCACCTCTCAGACTTCCAAGCGCTCAACGCCTGGGTCAGCGCGCACTTTGCGTGACGCTGCGGGCGCCCGTGCGCTCCGCGCCCTCCCTGGCCACGTCCGCCCACCCTTTCCACAGGCTGCCAGCCAACACGAGCTCAACCTGTCGATTCACCGCGTTACGCCTGAGCCATCCCCTCAATGAGCCTGGGGGACGAAAACCGCGGGAAAATGGGCCTTCCGTGCGCGGACCCACCCACCCCACCATACTTACTCCAGGCCCATTTTCCCGCGGCTTTCTGCGTCTCGAGTTAATGAGGGGATGGCTCAGGCCTAACGCTTAAATCTTTGCGGCGATTCTGCGGGAATGCGCCATGGGACGGCTGCAGGCCGGGTTGCCCCGGGGGCGCCCCGCGCGCATAACGCTCCTGAATGGCGAGCCTTCCTTTGGCAGCGCGCACGGCGCATTTTGGTGAATCGGTCATTCGGCGCATGAGTCGCGTGGCGGCCAAGCACAACGCGATCAATTTGGCGCAAGGCTTTCCTGACTTCGACCCGCCGGCAGCGGTGGTCGAGGCGGCCAAACGGGCGCTAGACGGCGACTACCACCAGTACGCGGTCACCTGGGGTGCGCCACCCCTGCGTCAGGCGCTTGCCGCCAAGATAGAGCGGACTGCCGGGCGTCCTGTGGACCCGGAGACGCAGCTTGTTGTCACCTGCGGCAGTACGGAGGCGATGCTCGCAAGCTTGCTCGCCGTGGTGAATCCGGGGGAGCGCGTCGGTATCTTCACGCCCCACTACGAGAACTACGGCGCAGACTCCCAGCTCTGCGGCGCGCAGCCGGTGTATATCCCCCTGAAGGCACCGGACTTCGTTATCGATTTCGATCGCGTAACCGCGGAAATGAAGCGTGGCATGCGCGCGCTTATCGTCTGCAATCCCGCCAATCCGAGCGGCAAGGTGTTCACGCGGGACGAACTCACCAAGTTGCTTGCGCTTTGCATCGCCCATGGCGCGTACCTGATCACCGATGAGGTCTACGACCACATCGTTTTCGCCCCGCACGTGCACACCTACGCCAGCGCGCTCGAGGGCGGTGCCGAGCATGTCATCACCTGCGCAAGCCTCTCGAAAACTTACGCCATCACCGGTTGGCGGCTGGGCTACGTGCTTGGGTCAGCCCGCGTCATCGAGGCTGTGCGCAAAGTGCACGACTTCCTGACGGTTGGCGCCGCAGCGCCGCTGCAGCAAGCCGCGGTGACCGCGCTAGCGTTGCCCGCGAGCTACTACGACGACGTGCTCGCCGCCTACACCGAGCGCAGGGATGTCTTCCTCGGTTACCTGCGCAAGACGGGCCTGCCGTTCATCGAGCCGCAGGGCGCGTATTACGTCCTTGTTGACGTGTCCGAACTGGGCTTTGCTGATGACGAAGCGGCTGCCACGTGGTTCACCCAAGAGGTTGGCGTGGCGCCGGTGCCGGGCTCGGCGTTCTTCGCGTACCCTGAGTCGCGCTACGTGCGTTTCCACTTCGCCAAGCGGCTTGAGACGCTCCACGCTGCGGGCGAGCGTTTGCTCAACCTCCCGCGGAGAACGTGAACGCATTGCTCCGCTCCGTGAAGCACTTCAGCGTTCTCACCTACCGCGCCTTCCGGCGGCACTTGGACTCACCGGCGTCGCTCTTAGCGGGCGCTATCGCCTACTTCGCGCTCCTTTCCGCCGCGCCGGTGATGCTCATCGCGGCGGGGCTTGCGCGCCGCCTGCTCAGCGCGCCCGATGCCCAGGCACGCTTGCTGGGCGTGCTTGAGCGCTTTCTGACGCCCGAAGCAACGCGCGCCGCGGGGGAGCTTCTCGAAAGTTCCGCCGAGTCCGACGCCACAGGAGGCGCATTCACCTGGGGAGGTGTCGCGCTCGCAGGTGTGCTCTTGACTCTCTACGCCGGCACCCGGCTTTTTGTGCAGATGCGCCACGCGCTGCACGTCGTGTGGGAAATCGACGACAAGCGAAAGGGGCTGCTGGCTTCCGTTCAAGGCGCGCTCATGGGGCGCCTGCGGGCCTTCGCACTGCTTGCGCTCTGTGGCTTTATCGCCACGGCGCAAATGGCTCTGCTTGCGGGCTTGGGCGCGCTGACGCGCGTCGCCCCGAACCTCCTCACCGAGAGTACATTGGGCAAATGGCTAGGGCGTGGTCTCGAGTACGTGGTGCTGTTACCCCTGCTTTCTCTGCTTATCTTGGCGGTGTACCGCTTTTTGCCGGCGGTGCGCTATGCCTACCGCGACCTTATCCCCGGGGCGGTCTGCGCGACCTTGCTTTTCGCCGCGTGCTCCTGGGCCATCAAGCTCTATTTCAGCACGCTCGGCATGTCTCACACCGCCGGTGCCCTCGGGTCTCTCGCGTTAGTGATGCTCTGGTTTTACTTCGGCGGGCACGTCTTTCTGGCGGGAGCCCACCTCGCCCACCTCTCTCACAAGATACGGCACGCTCAAGCTGACCACGGCTCGGCGCCTGTATCCCTTCAGGGGGGCATTTTACAAAATGCCCCCGAGGTTTCGGGAGTGAATCCCGAAACCCCTCCCCCAAAAACCTAAAGCTGCGCGTGGGGCCCCACCACCCACTTGCTCTTTCTAGCAGCATTTTCGCTATCTGGACCCCCTGAACACTTACACCCCGCTCGCTAACCACGCCCGCACGTTTTTTCAAGTCCTTGTATGGATAGTGGATGTGATTACTTTCATGCCGTGAAGGAGTTGCGCCCCTTTGTGCGGCGGTTTTATGTGGCGGTGATTCCTTCGCTGAAAGGCAACGCAATAACCACCAGGAAGGAGAAAAGCTATGCTTACGCAATGGAGTCCCTATCGCGATATGTCCGTCTTGAGTCGCATGTTCGACGAGGCTTGGCGCGGCAAAGACACCGCGGAGAGCGCGTCCTCGCTGCTGCCCCGGCTTGACATCTGCGAGACGGAGCAAAGCTACCACATTGAAATCGACATGCCGGGCATCAAACCAGAACACTTAGAGGTGAAACTCGAGAAGGGTCTGCTCACGGTGGTCGGAAGACGCGAAGAGCAGCGCGGTGAACAAACGCGCCACGTGCTCGTGCAGGAGCGCCGCTTCGGCACGTTCGTGCGCTCCCTTCAGCTCGGCGCCGACGTCGATGCCGACAACGTCCAGGCCCGGTTCAAAGATGGCGTCGTTGCCATCGAAGTGCCCAAGCGCGCCAGCTCCCTCCCCCGCCAAATCCCCATCACCCAGGGCTAGGCCTAACGAGTCAAGGCAGCTGTCGACGAGACAGCTGCCTTGCTCAAGCCTCATGCACATCCGCTGGCCGGTAACGCGCAGCGGCCCCGGCAGCGAAGCGATGCGCGCTCGCGTTACTGCTCGCCTTCTACATGGGCGCATTCACGCAGAGGGTGCTCTCTCGCGCGAGCGGGAGGCGCGAGGCTTAGCGGCTTGAGGCTGCGGTGCTGCGGTGGCCTGTCGCGGCTCCTCGGGATGATGGGCGTAGTATTCGGTGAAGCGGTCGCGGCGGAGTGAGATGTCTGCGGGAAAGGCGGGGCCGGGGCCCGCGTAGAGGTCTCGCGCATCGAGGTGGGCGCCTGTATCTGCGTCGACGAGGAGCGGGCGCACCTTGCGGTGCGTGTGGCGGTTGTAGAGCTGGATGGGAACCTCGCCTTTGGCGAAGTACCAACGCTCGCCGAAGGGCATTAGGCCCAGCATGACGCTGGCGGCATCGAAGCCCTTCGGTGTCAGGAAGTAGCCTTGGCGGGCGCTGCCATCTTGCGCTGGGCGCTTTTCGAGCACGCCTTCCGCGATCAATGCCTCTAGGCGTTTTGTCAGGATATTGCGCCCAATACCGAGGGTGCGCTGAAAGGCGTCGAAGCGTGAGATGCCGTAGACGCACTCGCGCAGGATGAGCGGTATCCACCAGTCGCCGAAGACTTCAAGGCTCCGCGCGATGGAGCAGGGTGCTTGGGTGAAGTGCTTCCGTTCCATGGCG
>SLEO01000093.1 GCA_007124745.1 Myxococcales bacterium | reverse complement strand
GCCGCTCGCGCGACGAGGGGCCCCGGGCGACATACCGCCCGCTCGCGCTGGGGCTGGCTTTGCTCCTGCTACACAATCTGGCGGAGTTTTCACTTGAAAGCCTCGGCATTGCAGCACTTTTTTTCTGCGTGTGCGGCGCGGTTCTGCATCAGCCACGCCGGTGGACTCCGCGTTCGTCACGCAGCCGAGCGCCTAGGCTGCTCGGCGCCGCGCGCTTCTCCGCCGTTGCAAGTCTGGCGCTTCTCATCGTTGGAGTGACCGTGCTGCCCCCCGTGCGCGGGCTCGCAAGTGTTCGGCGTGCGCGCACCGCCCTGCCGGCGGAGGCCCACTTGCCCACGTCAGGCTCTCACCTTGCCGGAGCCAAAAGCCTGATGAACACGCTTGCGCTACATCCCGGTGACGCGCCTCTCGTGCTGCGAAGCAGCGAAGCCTTCATGCGCCGGAGTCAGGGTGGGCTGCCTGCCTCCGGTGAAGACAGGCAGCGCGCGCTGCGCCTTGCAGCCTACGCCGGAACGTTGGCTCCTGCGTGGCCAGGGACCGCACGCTGGCTATTTCGCCTCGCCCTAGCGGAGGACGACCAGGCGACACTCCGCCACGCCGTGGCAGTCGGTAGCGGGCGGCTCAGTAGAGAAGACGCGGGGGCGCTGTGCGCAGAGATGGCCAAAGGCCCAGCGGCGCTTGCGCGCTTCCTACAGGCCCTCGATACCCTCGATGACCCGGAGGCTGCGGCGGCCTGGGCAGACAACGTAGCCCGCTGTTCGACACCCCTGAGCGCGCTTACGCTCCGCGCAGACAGCTACATTCTGCGCCGAATGCCGAACCACGGCCCCGCAACCTTGCGGCGTGCCACGCGCTGGATCCGCCAGGGGAATGGTGCCCAGGCCGCGTACGTGGCGGAGCAAACGCTGCAGGAGACCCTCGCGGAACCGCTACGCTTCACAAGCTACCTCAACGCGCTTGAGGCTGCTTTCGGCCGGGAAGCGGCATTGAATCGTGCCCAAAGCAAGATCGGTGACTACGCTCTTGGTACCAGGCAGCGAGACGCTTTGTTCGAGCTTGCCCTACGCGCGGGCGCCCACACCACCGCCGAAGCCCTTCTCGATGAAGCGCCTGAGGTCGGGCTTACGAGAACGGAGGCCGCGCGAGTGGAGGCACAACGCGCTCGTCTGGCACAGGCGCGCGGATTTCCCGAACGCGCGCTCACGCATTTTCGACGGGCCGCGACGCTCGACCGCTCCTCCGGGACGCTACACCGCGTTATCCGTGCTGCCGCTTCCTTAGGCGCCGGCGCACACTTGCGTGAAGCATGCCGTCAGCTCGCCAGTCTGAGTCGGGAGACTTTGCCAAAAGAATGCTCGTCACTCGACGGATAGTCTCTCGATATTTTAAGCACTTGAGGCGCCCGCACTGGCCACGCAGGCAACGAGCAGCGCCAAGTTTATCTTGCGGCGGCGGGGCATGCGGGGCGCCTTCGGGCTATACTGCGCGCGGTGACGACGCGTTTCCCGAGCTCAGACCCAGGCATGGCCGCCTTTCCCGACACGGAAACCGACCGCGGCGGTGACGCCTCAACCTCTATGCTGGTGTCCTGGCTGCTGCGCGTGGCAAAGCAGTACTGGTGGATTCCTGTCCTCGCATGCGCCGTCGCCACGACAGCAGGGTATTTTTACACGAAGCGCCAGCCACGGATTTATCAGGCGTCCGCCCGCATCGAATACAACCCAGCCCCAGCCTCGCCGCTCGGTCGCAGCGTCGAAGACGTGGCCAATCCCGTCAGCAACTACTGGTTAGCTGTCCGTTACTTTGAAACTCAGAACTTGATTCTGACCAGTCGTGGGCTCCTCGAGCGCGTGGCGCGCCGCCTCGGACTCGAACAGGACAGTCGCTTTTCGGCGGAAGGCACCGACTCAGAACTCGCACCCATTGAGCGCGCTGCGCTTAGCCTTCAGCGCAAAATCACAGTCCAGCCTATTGAGAACACTCAGCTCGTTGAGATTCGAGCGACGGACACAGACCCACAGGTCGCAGCGGACATCGCCAACGCAGTCTGCGACGAGTACCTCGCAAAAACCGTGGAAGATCACATGTCGGCAACGGTGGATGCCATCGACTGGCTGTCCGAACAGCTCGACGATGTTCGCGCCCGACTGACGGAGTCCGAGCAGGCGCTCCACAACTTCAAAAAAGAAAACGCCATCGTTTCCGTGTCGATGGAGGACCGGCAGAACCTGGTTGCGTCGGACATGACGCGCTTCGGCGACGAGCTCGCGACGGTCCGCGCGCGACGCGTGACGCTCGAGGCACGCGTCGAGCAGCTCCGCCGCCTCACCAACCCCAAGGCGCTAGCTGCCTTTCTCGGAGGTGAGGACGGTGATCTTGGACGTATTGTGACGGAGCTCAGTAGCCTTGAAGCCAAACGCGGACGCCTCGAAACGCGCTTTGGGCCCAATCACCCAACGCTCCTTGAACTGAGCGAAGATATCGATTCGACCTCAGCCGAAC
Organism: Myxococcales bacterium; assembly: GCA_007124745.1. Classification (GTDB taxonomy): domain Bacteria; phylum Myxococcota_A; class Polyangia; order Polyangiales; family SLQV01; genus SLQV01. The sequence continues at coordinate 17,085 of SLEO01000093.1, read as the reverse complement.
TTCGTCGTGCGCACGAGAGCCTGGTGGCCGCCCATGAGGCGCAACTTGCCCAGGTCTACACGATGGAGAAGGGCTTTCGCGCAGCGCTTGCCGAAGCCAATGAGCGCGGCCTTGACCTCAATCGCAAATCGATGGAGTTCGAGCGGCTCCACCGCACGCAGGTCAACAACGAGAACCTCTACCAAATGCTCCTGAAGCGGAGCACTGAAACGGACCTCACGCGACTGGTGAATTTCTCACACGTTCGCATTGTGGACCGGGCGCTTCGACCGCAGTGGCACATCCTGCCCAGACTTCCCGTCAACTTGGCGGTTTTCTTCGCCATCGGGTTGCTCTTCGGTGTTGGCCTCGCGCTATTGCTTGGACGCCTCGACCACACGCTGCGCACGGCGGAGGAGCTTAAGGATCTCGGCGTCTCGGTGATCGGCGTGACGCCGCGGGCTTTGGCGGAGCATTCCGGACTTATTGCGCTGCCACAAACGCGCAGAAGCCGGCGGCGCGCAGAGCGAAGCCCCAACGAGCCAGCGTCCGTTGCGGCGCGCACCCGGCGTGACCTGCTCGTGCACCACCACGCAGGGGCGGCCGCTGCTGAAGCCATTCGCAGTCTGCGTACGGCGCTCCTCTTTGCTTCGGTGGACCGACCGCTACGCACGCTCGTAGTGACAAGCCCGAAGCCCGGTGAGGGCAAGACGACCCTCGCGATTAACTTAGCGGTGGCGTTCGCTCAGTCTGCCAAGAAGGTCCTGCTCGTGGACGCGGACCTGAGGCGTCCCCGCATTCATCAGACCTTCGGTGTCGACAACTCGGTGGGCCTCACCAATCTCATCGCGGGCGTCGGGCAAATCGATGACGCGCTGCTCGAGACAGACATTCCCAGCCTATCACTGCTGACCAGTGGCCCTTTGCCGCCTACGCCTTCGGAAATGCTACACGCCCCCGGCTTTAGCCAGACGTTGACGGCGTTGAAGTCGCGCTTCGACCTCATTATATTCGACACGCCCCCGGTGGTTCCTGTCACGGACGCATCCGTGCTGGCGGCTGAAATGGACGGCACCCTTCTGGTTGTACGCTCGAAGGTAAGTACGCGCGACGCTCTCCTGTCCGCACTAAGCAGCCTAGGAAGGGTCCGCGCGCGTCTCCTAGGGGTTGCGCTGAACGAGGCTGAAAGCCCGGCGGCGCGCTACGGCAAGGATTACGGTTATGGCTACGGTTACGGTTACGGCGAGTCCGAAGAGCACTCAAGCACCGGTGCTGGCGCCTCGCTGGTTGCCCCAAAAAAAGGCCAGGATCGGCGACGATTTGGCTAAGAATACCGCTTCGGAGGTTACATGAATACTGCGCTAGTTGCACTCGCCACCGCTGCATTAGCGGCCGCCCTATTGACCCCCGTTGTGCGTCTGTTTGCCTTGCGTAGCGGCGTCGTCGTCGTTCCCGGAGGTCGTCACGTCCATCAAGCGCCCATTCCTCGCTTAGGTGGCGTCGCTGTGCTTGTTGCCTTCTTTGTAGCGTTGGGCGCCGCCACCCTTTTTGACCCAGACTTACAAGCACGGCTCCTCGCCCGTCCCCTTGCTCTCGTTGGATTGCTTGTCGGCGGCCTCACCATGGGGGCGCTAGGCGCGCTTGATGACATTCGCGGCGTCGGTGCGTGGCGCAAGTTACTGGTTCAAGTCGGAACCGCTGTTTTTGCCTTCGCCTGCGGCTTTCGCATCGATAGCATCGCCCTTCCCTGGTTGGGACAACTGGAAATGGGCATCTTCGCCCTACCGATCACCATCGCGTGGATCGTGGGCATCATCAACGCCCTGAACTTGATCGACGGTCTTGACGGTCTGGCGGCAGGCCTCGCATTCTTTACGTGCGCCACCAACTTCGTTGTCGGCGCGCTCAACCAGGACCTGCTTGTGGTGGCGCTTTCAGCGGCCCTCGGTGGCGCAATCCTGGGCTTTTTGCTCTATAACTTCAACCCTGCGTCCATCTTTATGGGCGATAGCGGCAGCATGTTCCTCGGCTTCTCGCTGGCGACAAGCTCCATGCTCGGCGCATCGGTCAAGAGTGCGACTACGGTCGCATTACTCGTTCCGATCCTCGCGATGGGCGTGCCCATCATCGATACGCTCTTCGCCATGCTGCGCCGCGTTATCGAGCGTCGCCCCGTCTTTTCACCCGACAGAGGGCACATTCACCATCGCCTGCTCGAGCTTGGTATCACCCACCGACGTGCGGTGCTCATGCTGTACGGCTTTTCGATGCTGCTGGCGGGTTCCGCTATCGTTGTCGCCACCGGCAGGGACTGGCAGGTAGGCGCGTCGCTTATCCTCATGTCTGTGCTCGTCATCGCGGTGGTGCGCTTTGTCGGCTACAGCGACTACCTCAAGTTTCGCCGCAACCTCCGCCGCCGGCTTGAAAGCGAAAGCCTTCAGCAGCTGCGCCAGGCAACGCACGAACTTCTCAAGTCGCTCTATGCCGATCCCGAAGGCACGCGCAGCATGCAGAGCTTTGTGAAGCGTCTTGGGAGCTTCGGCGAAACGGCAGGCTTGCTCTCTATCTCTTTGAGCGTGCGGAACCAACGCGGCGGCACAGGGGTATGCTTCGACTGGAAAGCGCCGGAACCCAGCGCGGACATGGCTGCTCGGCGGCAGGAAACCGCGCTTACTGAACACACGGTGGGCCTGACACGCGGCGACTCGATAAGGGAACTGAGCATCGCGTGGAAGCCGGATAATACGCGCATCACCGTCGCGGTCGAGTCACTGCTTGAGCTCGTCTTGACGGCCTACGCGGAGGTTCAAGAGCAGCAACAGATCGCCCACTTCCGCCGCACATCTCAGACTGCCATTCGCTTTTCGTGACCGCGTAGCATGCCTTGGCGGAGCCATGACCCCGGGGACGCGCGGTATAGGTTGACATGATGGGCGCCGGCGGCGCCTCAAGGTGGCTATGGCTGATTCCGAAGAAGTGGTCTCCGTAGGCTCAGGAGTCACCGGCAAGCGCCACACGCTTTTTGTCGGCGACGTCCATGGCTGCCTGAGTGAACTGCAAACCCTGCTTGCAATCTGCGACTTTTGCCCCGACCGCGATGCCCTGGTGCTCCTTGGCGACTTAGTGGGAAAGGGTCCAGAGAGCGAAGCCGTCTTAAGTCTCGCGCAAGCGATGGGCGCGCAAGCGGTGCTCGGTAATCACGATGCACGCATGCTGGCTGCGCCTAGGGGGCAATGTTCCCCATTTCGAAGGGGTGGACATGGATCAGAAGAGGCGCATGCGTCGGCGTACGAGTGGCTCGCACGCCGGCCCCACGTCCTGCGTTTTGCCGAGTTAAACGTGATTGCTGTCCATGGAGCGCTGAAACCAGGCCGTCCGCTCGGCGCCCAACGTGTCCACGATGCCCTCTATGGTCGCAGCTTGGGCTCGGCGGAGGAGGCGCAAATCAGGACCGATGTCGGTGCGCCCCCTTGGGCCTCCCGTTGGCAGGGGCCAGAAAGAGTATTCTTCGGTCACGACGCCCGACGAGGCCTGCAGTGCTGGCCCTTTGCGCTTGGGCTTGACACCGGTTGCGTCTACGGGGGCTGGCTCTCGGGAGTGGTGGCAGAGACCGGCAAACTCTTCACCGTGAAGGCACGCACTCGCTACGCACACTAGGCACGACCTTAACCGAGCTAGCGAAGGCTTTGAAGCACCGCGTCGGTGGGGGGCTCGACCCAAACCTCATTGCCGCGGCGTTCAAGCCGAAGCGGCACGAGCGCTTCGCCCGGGCAGGGTCCCGCCGTGCAAACGCCGTCTCGCATGCGGTAGCGCGCGCCGTGGGCCGCACAGATAAGTTCTTGTCTGTCCGCATCGATAAGCGCCTCGCCAGGACGACTATCGAGGGGCAACGGCTGATGGCGACAGCGATTAACATACGCAACCCACTCCCCCGACGCGAGGGGCCCCACCACTAGCCCCTCGACCGGCCGACCGTATCGATTCTCACCAATCACGACCTTCGTCGCGGACAGCTCCGCGTTGTCCTGTTGATTGCCGGCACGTACCCAACTCACTTTACTTCCTCACAACGCACTCTGCCCCCGCGTAAGCGTTCAGGGGGCTTTCTAGCAAAATGCCCCCGGTTTTTCGGGAGTGAATCCCGCACGCCTCTCCCCCGCTCTGCCTTCAAGGTGGCCTAAAGCTGCGCGTGGGGCCCCACCACCCACTTGCTCTTTCTCGCAGCGTTTTCGCTATCTGGACCCCCTGAACACTTACCTGCTGATCGAAGCAGGCCCTCCCCCACTCCGTTCTTAGGGTGGCCTAAAGCGGCGGGGGGGGCCACCGTCCACGCGGCTCTTTCCCGCAGTGTCTTCGCTTTCTCTACCCCCTGAACGCTTACACCCCCCGCGACCACATGCCTGATTTAGGCGGCGCGCACGCCTGGGCGGTCTTCGGAGTGCTTAAGAACGCCCTCACGAGCGGTGAGCACCTCGCACCCTGAAGACGTTACGAGCAAGGTGTGCTCGAACTGCGCGGAGAGTGACCGATCACGTGTCAGCACCGTCCATCCGTCGCTTTGGAGTTCAGTTTCGACACCGCCCAAGTTGATCATGGGCTCGATGGTGAATGTCATGCCCTCCTTGAGACGCCTGCCCGTTCCGGCGGTGCCGTAGTGGGCCACTTGCGGCGGCATGTGAAACTTGCGCCCCACCCCATGGCCCACGTAATCGCGCACCACCGAGCACCCCTCGGCCTCGGCGTAACTCTGGATCGCGTGTCCGATGTCACCGAGGCGCGCGCCGGGTCCTACGACCGCAATTGCCCTCCGGAGCGACTCGCGGGCTACCTCAACCACTTTCTGCGCGTCCGCAGAGGGCTCGCCGATGTAGAACATCGCGCTGGTGTCGCCGAAAAAACCCGCGACCTTAGGCAACATCGTTGTGACGTCCACATTGATGATGTCACCCGACGCCAGAACGCGCGGTCCGGGTATCCCGTGACACACAACCTCATTCACGCTCGTGCACACACTCTTAGGAAAACCGTTGTAGTTCAGCGGAGCGGGATACGCGTCGCGGGAGGTAATGTACTCGTGAACGAAGCGGTTAATGTCGTCTGTTGTCATGCCGGCGCGTAGGATGTCGCCCACAGCGCTGAGGCAGCGCGCAGCCATCCGGCATGAGCTACGCATCATCTCAAGTTCTTTGGCCCCCAGAATTTCCACACGATCCATTACCCCAAGTATGCCCTCCATGTTGCGAGTCGTCGACTCGCTTACGCGGCCAAGGCGTAACGCCACACGGACAGCGCCCGCGATAAACGCGCAATGGGCAGGGAGTCGGGCACGGCCGAGGTCAGCGTTGCCAACCTTCGGGCACGGCGCTACCTTCCGGTGCCATGTCTTACTATGCGTCGCGGAAACCCGAGGACTACCAGCTCAACGTTCAGCTAAGTGAAACCGCTAAAGCGCGAATCTATCGACAGGATGCCTTCTGGACGGGGCCCAGGCTCGCGTTGCTTTGCACCGTTGTTCTGGCGTTATCCCTAGCGCTGCTTTGGTATTTGGCGGATCGTTCGCTTCCCGCATGACTGTGCCGCTCGCCTGAGTGTTCGGCATCGCAGGCGCACGGGCTGGCCGCGCAAAGGACTCACGGTGCTTCCGCCAGGCTCGCTTAAGCGCCTGCGGCCCCGCAGCGGCCCCGCTAGCGCGCGTCACACGTCGAACCCATTTGAGAGAAGTCCGAAACCGTGCACGTCATCGCCATTGCGAATCAGAAAGGCGGCGTGGGCAAAACCACGACCTCGGTCAATCTCGCCGCCTCTATTGCGCTAGCGGAGCTCCCGTGTGTTCTCATCGACCTCGACCCCCAAGCCAACGCGACAAGCGGTGTGGGCCTCGACCCGAGGGGCCAAGGGCGCGAGGGCATCTATGAGGTCCTGCGCGGAGAACTCTCCTGCACCGACGCTCGGGTTGCGACAGCCGTTGAGGGGCTGTCGATTATTCCTTCGAGCCCCGACCTCTCGGGTCTTGAAACCGAACTCCTCAACGAAAGCGACCGGTTTGTGCGCTTGCGCTCGGCGCTCGCCGAAGCGGTGGAACTTAGAGACACGATTGTGGTCATCGACTGCCCGCCTTCTCTGGGTCTGCTAACGCTGAACGCCCTCTGCTCGGCGACAGAGGTCATTGTTCCGCTCCAGTGTGAGTACTTCGCGCTCGAGGGCCTGTCTCAAATGACGAACACCATTCAGCGCGTTCGCGGCGCGCTGAATCGCAAGCTCAGCCTCAGAGGCGTGCTCCTGACGATGTTCGACGTGCGCAATCGCCTCGCCGTGGAGGTCGCTGAAGAGGTGAAGGCGCACTACCCAACATTTGAAGCGATTGTACCCCGCAACATTCGCCTCGCGGAAGCCCCGTCGCACGGGCTGCCCATTGCACTCTACGACCCGACGTCCAAAGGCGCCGTCGCATATTTGCAACTTGCGCGCGAGGTGCTTAACTCCATGCCGTCTACCTAGGGGACTCGGCCTCCGTCTGCGTCTGGTCTTGCCGAGTTCACGCCTACCGGGATGGAAACGATGACAGCAACGCGACCTTCCCGAGCGCGCCCTCGACTGGGGCGGGGCCTTGATGCGCTACTCCCCGCCGCGACTGAAACGGTGAACCTTGGGCCGGCTCAGGAACTCGGCATTGAGGCGCTACGTCCACGTTCTGATCAGCCGAGACGCTGCTTCGACAGCGCCTCGCTCCAGGAGCTGGCGGAATCTATTCAGACTTACGGCGTCCTTGAACCATTACTGGTACGGCCCCTCATTGGTCGGGATGACTACGAAATCGTCGCGGGCGAGCGTCGCTGGCGCGCCGCGCAGCTCGCCGGCCTGCAACGCGTGCCCGTCGTTGTCCATGAACTCAATGACCGCGACGCCTTTGAAATCGCGCTCGTCGAAAACGTGCAGCGAGAGGACCTAAGTCCCGTGGAGACCGCCCGTGCGCTCAAGCGGCTTACCGAGGACTTCGCGTACGATATTGAAACGTTGGCCAAGCGACTTGGAAAAGACCGGTCGACTCTAGCCAATCAGTTACGGCTTTTGAAGCTACCCGACGCGATCCTTGAGCATATCGAAAGCAGCCGGCTGAGCGAGGGCCACGGGAGAGCGCTGTTAGGCGCGCCCACCCCCGCACTACTACGGAAGCTCACGCAAAAGGCCCTGGACGAGGCATGGAGCGTTCGGCGAACCGAGCAGGCGGTCAAGGCCGCACGCATCGCGGCGGAAGCTAACGATACAAGGACCAAGGGGAAAAGCCACCAAGACAGCTTGATCGCTACGCCAAACACCCGAGCACTCGAACGACGGGTCGCGAACGCTACCGGGTGCGCGACTGTGGTGAAGGCTCGACCCGATGGAAGCGGGACTGTCAGCCTGAGTTACCACTCGCTCGACCACCTAGACGCTCTGCTGAAGCGCCTCGAAAAGCCTATGTGAAGCCTTAACCGTGCCCTCAAAGCGCCGGTGTGACGAAAGACCCGGTGCAATGGGCCTTCCGTGCGCGGGCCCACCCGCCCCACCATCCTTACTCCACGCCCATTTCCCCAAGGCTTTCCAAGTCTTGAGAAATAAGGAGAACGTTCAGCAGGGAACGCCTAGAGGTCCTCTACCGACTTAAGCATCTCTGGGACGAAGTTTTCCCGAATCTTGATGAGCGACGACCTGTTGTTTGCCGAGCGCACACTCAACATTTCGCCGTCAGGGCGAACCAAGTCACCCGTCACAAGATCATCCTCAAAGTCGTAGGAGGTTACCGCAGGGGCCCCTTCCGCCTCCTGGGCGAATACAACGATGCTCGATGTGAACAACACACCCACTGAGAAGAGAAGCACACCCAAAGCCTTAGCCATAACCATCCTCCATAAGACGCCCGCCTACCCCAAGCCTTTGTACCTAACCGTTGCTGCCGAGCGAATATGAGAGCGACACTGGGCCCTTCATTTTCCCCCAAGCATCATTCGCCCGCGCACAAACGCCCTGCAAAGCGACAGGCCTGGCCATCACACCGCTGCAAACACCATTCCGTACCATGAGCGCCCCCCGATAAGGAGACTTTAGGCTACCGGATTTTTCCACTCCCCGGAAGTGGTCCTCAACCACCCGCCGAGCTCAATGCTGCCACTACCGTCTCGATATTCTGCAATCGCCCCGGTCGGCAGTCTGTCGAACGCTTCCGTGGTCCCTTTGGCGCAGAGCAACGACGTGTGACGTCCTCGACCGTTGATGCCAGTGCACTGTCCCCTCGGGCGCGCTCCAAAAAGCGCTCAAAAAATGTCTTTGCGCTGCGCATGTCAGAAACCGACCCTGACATATAATCCTGGTACAAGACGCCAAGGTTGTAATAGGCCTCAGGCCTGCTCGACGAAAGTGCCAATGCCCTCTCGTATATCGCTTTGGCTTCGCCAAACTTCTTGAGGCCACGTGTTGCGATACCCAAGCCAATCATTGCGTCGTAACTCTTCGGCTCAAGCTGCAGGGCCCTGGTAAAGGCCTTCTCCGAGTCGTCATACCCTCGGAACGACATGGTCATCTGACCAAAGTTCAAATACGCCTCAAAGAGAGAGTCATCTAAATCGGTTGCCTTCTTGAACATGCGCAACGCAGGAATAACGTTACCCTTATGCACCTCGATCAAGCCCCAAGTGTTGTAAATCGGGGCGTATTTATCATTCACGAGGGTTGCCTGTTTACACACAATCTCAGCAAGCCTGATCTTCTCCGTCGACCCCTCACCCTTCGCCCAGTTGAGATAGAGTAAAGCCATCTGATTAAAGGCAGGAAGGTAGTCAGACTCGATAGCAAGCGCACGCCTGTAGTTGTTGAGGGCTTCCTGCATATTCGGCGGGCGCGACGCGGATTGAAGCATGCCTAGGTTGACGTAAGCCTCGGTGCACTGCGGGTCGTTGGTCTTCGCCTGAGTAAACGCCTGCTCCGCTTGCCTCACCCTTCCTGCTCGCAGATCGACGAGCCCAAGAGCGATACGTGCTTTGCAATACTTGGGGTCGTTCGCGACGGCTTGCTTGTATGCGGCCAACGCAGCGTCACCCTGGCCACATCGTTCGGCCACTAAGCCCACCATAAAGTCGGCTTCGGCTATCGCTTCGCCCTGGCTCCGGACTGCCTTTCGAAACAGCTCAGGCACGCTCTGACATTGATTCCCTGACCAACGCGATGACTCTGCGTTCGCAAACGCGTCGAGACCAGCACGCCAGATATCGCGCGTCTTGTCGCTTACTACGATGCCCGATGCGGTGACTACTGCGCCTACTGGCGCTGCAGTCGCCAACGTGTTGCCTCCAGCAGCGCCCGGGCGGCTACCCTTCTTCCCGGCACCGGTTGCAGCTCCGCCGCCGCAACCCAATGATACGAAAAGCATGCATACCGCAGCCAGCACCAACCAACCCGGCTTTCGACATGTTGCGCTCACCATAAGTGCCTTCCGATGTGATAACGCATTCAAATAGACGCGCGTCTTAGATGAATACATGCTTATTTATCCTCAAACATCGCGTCGCTGTCACCCGCGATAGATAGCGTCGCGGCTCTTGGCTCACCCGCGGAGACATGCTCCGCATACTCCGTTCCCCGGAGCTCCGCCGCCATCGGGTATTCCCTAGGATTGAGCCGGTTGAGTTCCGCCTCACACTGACGTGACCACTTATTGAACCAACGCTCTTTCTTCGAAAGCTCGAGACAGTAGGCGAAGCGCGACTCTGCTGTCTTTTTGAAGGGCTCCGACTCACGGTCCAATGCCCCAACATAAATATCGAATAGCTCCGGATCCGCCTCCACCTCCCTAGGAATGGGGGCATCTCGAAACTCATCGACAAATGAGCGATACATTTCTCCTGTTCGCGTAGCAGCAGCGATCATCCACGCCGGCACATCAAGAGGCGGAATCTTACCATACTCCGCTTCGGCATCCTTCAACGTGGATGCCTTGCGCTTTACCCACGGCATGAATGACTTCTGCGTCCACTGATTCACATCTGCTATCGAACGCCCACCCTTGAAGCTCGGAAACCTAATCGATCTAAAGCGCTCATAGGCCGACTCCGCTTTCAGAAACAATGCCTCTGAGACCGCATCGCGCGCCTGCGCAACAAAGAGCGCCTTATCCTCCTCCGGCAAGCGCAGTCGTTGAATAGACTTCTCTGCGCCCCGCTTCCACAATGAAACAACCTCATTCAGGTAGGGCACCGCCTTTGATTGCTGTTCGCGCACCCAGTAAGCCCGCGCGATCTCCATATTCGCCTGAATGAGTTGATGCGGATAAGCCGACCGCCTGTGGGTGCGGATCCACTTCGCGTAGTGGTCTACCGCTTTGAACCATGTGCCCGGCTTCTCGTAGAGAGCACCGAGGGCGAAAGTCACCTTCGCAGACTGCGCCGGGTCCTGACGCTGGTAGAACTTCTCGAACATCATCGCTGCCTGTGTCGCCTCTTCCTCCTGGGCAAGACCGAGGCGAAAGAACACTGCGTTTTTCAGCGCATCCTGCGCGACCGGACATGCGTTATCGGCGATTTCCTTCTCCGTGCACTTGCTACCATCCTCTCCGGGATACCGGGAAGCGAACTGCTCATAGTATTTGGCCGCCTCCTCGTAGAATGCCATCGCGTGAAAGTTAGCGCCGATAAGATAGACGGCTTTCTTAGCCAGCGGAGAGTCCTTGTAGCGGTCAATAAGAACTTTTCGCACCTGGATCGCGCGACCCAGAAGGCGTGCGGCTTCAAAGTTGATGGCGGCGTTGTAAAGCACCTCGTCAAGCCGCCCGCAGGATTGATAACTCCGGAACAACGTCACATACGTAGCTGCCGCACGCTTAAACTCTTTTTTCGCCTCGAAGGACTCGGCCCTTTTGCGCACGACATCACAGCGTAGCTGCTCAACAACATCGCACAGCTCCCCGTTAGCCGAGCGCTCCTGGGGTACTTCACAAAAGCCAGACCACAACGGGTCCATCGCAGCCACAAGCGTGCCCAAACACGCGTCTTCCCGCGCGGGTTCCCGCACACCAAGCATGTTTAGCGAATCGAGGTAGAGATTAGCGGCATACACCGCTAGCTCGGAGTTGCGATGGTTATCTACGACATCACGGAATAGCGCCGCGGCTTCCTCGAAGCGATTAGCCTCGTAGTAGATGCGCGCCCGTCGATATTTGATGGTCGCGAGGTCCTTGCTGTCCGGGATAAAGCAGATGTATCGCTCGAACGCGCGCAACATACCGCTTTCGAGCGGCGTCAGCTCTCGCTCGGCGATACTCGCTTCGCTCGCAGCGGAGGCTTTGCCACCGCCCTTCTTCGCGTCTGGTCGCAGCGCACGTTCCCGGGCCAAATACTCGGTCTGGTAGAGATTGTTGTAACACAACACTGCTGCATAAGCCGACGGTTCGGTGTACTCACCTTTCGGATTGAGTTCCACCACTCGGTCGAACGCTGGGCCACACTGCTCCCAGTCCTCCATCTTCCACAACAGCTCCGCCCGGTAGTAGGCCACGCGATAGCGTGTGGGCCAGTCTCGCTTGTCGATGGCAGGAAACTCCATCTGATCTAGGTTGGGGTAGCGCTCGACAAGCAGGTCATAGAGACGTGCTGCGTAGGTCATCGTTGTCTTGTCATTGGTGCCGGGTTGACCGTCGCCTCCCACCGTCTCTCGATGCCAGGACGTCGCAAGGGATATCAAAATCGTAGCTGATTCGGTACGGCACTCAGCGACGTACTCCTTGGGAAGACTGCGTTTATCAAACGTATCAACGAGGTCGATCAGCCTACGCAACTCCACAAGCTGGTCTTGCTTCGACCGCGACGACATCGCGATCTGAGAAATTCGACTCTGCCAAACACAGACGCGACCGTTCTGAGGATTCCGCGCAATCAGGTTACGGTAGGTAACGGTGGCCTCATCCCAGCGACCAGTGTCGAAGTATACCTCAGCGAGGCGTTCCTGAAGCTCGTTCGCCTCTGCATCGTTGGCCGCAAAGCGTCGAAAAAACTCGTAGGAAGCCGAGGGATTGCCCACACGCGAGTAGGGCACGACCATCTCACGCAACGCTTGCTTTGCTAGATGCTTCGACTCTTTTCCTTTGGCATCACGCCTCGCAAACTCCACAACATCGACAAAGCGCGCTAATGACTTCTTGAAGTTGTCGGCGTTGTAGTAAGCCCACGCAGATTTGTAGAGCGCGTAACCGTAAACGGGATTTCTAGCGGGCGGAATCGCCGTTACCTTTTCGTAGAAAGTGATGGCCGAAGTCATCTCTCCATTGTTGAAGAAGTACTCTGCAAAAGAGAGCCATGCATGTGGAATGAAGGGGCTGTTCTCGAAGCGTTCAATAAGCTGGCGGTAGACCTTTCGAGCCTGGTCGAACTCCCCAACCTCTTCTAGGCCGAACGCCAAGGAGAAGAGCACCTCATCCATCTGACTGAAGTCGCTGTGATCTCGCACCAGCGTCGCGTAGGTCTTCACCGTCTCACGCCGGACGGCTTCCAACTGACCTTCTCGCTTTTTCTGCTCCTGCTTTAAGCTGTTGGCCTTGGCGCTATTCTTCGCGCGTTGTGCCTCGTAAATCGGGTCATCCAGCTCTCGGACGCGGGCGCTCAAGGCCTGCTGCATCTCGAAATATGTGCTTGCCAAACGCAGAAGCACCTTGGGGCGCTTCGGGTCTTTGACGGGCGTATTCTGCGAGAGACGTTGGAGTACGGCAACTTCACGTTGAAGTAGGGAGTAGGCCCGTGCCTGCCCACCGGCCCGATTCATCCGCGACGCCGCGTCGAGTTCGATCGAGGGCGCGGTCATGCCGCTCTTCTTTGAACCGCTCTGCGTCACAGCCGGACGCACCATCGACTCGCCTAGTCCCGATTTCTTCAGGCCGACGCCCGTCCGGCTGGCGTCACACGAGTTCAGTGAAGCGACGGTCTCTTGCCGGATGCATTGATTGGTCGGCGCGGAGGTGTTGGCTCCTTTGGGTGCAGCTTCTACGGGTAGAGTCCACAATACTGCGGCCGTCGCAGCGCAAGGTACGATGAGAACCTTGAGTATTCCTTGAATCTTTGGTTGCATCTCGCGTTCCTGTTTGGCTGTTCTAAGCTGCTTTCAGCGGCCACCTTGAAGACGGCACAATCCTGCGCGCAACCCATGTTTCTGCGGCGCGCCCGATTGATGCCGAGTGCGCACGCACTTCGCTACCGTCGACAGAGATTGGTGACCTGCTGCCTGTAAAACCCGAGTTCATCGCGCCAGTATTCGCCCTTAAAAGGCCAGATCTGATGCTCTTCGTCCACGACCACATCGCCGCCTTTCGATGCAGCGGCGGCGCTCTGTTGCGCTCTTGCCTTTTCCGATAGCTGACCACGCTCGAAGGTGGTGAGCTCGAGTTCCACCGAGTCCACCTGGTTCATCAAATCGCGCAACTCCTTGATCACGCGATTATACCGCTCCTTTGCGATGTTCCCCGCCTCATCGATGGCAAAGGACTTAGCAAGCGCGACCTCCTGTAGGACCATTGAACCGGCTTCAGAGTTCCGAAATGCTTGTGGGAGCTTCGCAAGCCGAGCCTCTTCCTCCGTCAGGACATCAACGTACTCGAGATTTCTCAAAACAGAGCGACTTGAGAGCGCACTGGTGACCACCGGTTTGACACGCGGTGAAAGCTGCGCCTTGTCCTCGCGAACTGCTCGGAGAAAGTTAAAGAATGCAACGTTATCCGGGTAGCGGGTCAACACCGCATTCAACTCGGTTTGCACTGGGTCATAAAGTTCATGAAAGCGCGCAACGGTGGCACGGGCATTGGCCGCCTGACAGTTAGAGAAAAATGTAACCGCCTTGATGACCAACGCCTCGGGGTAGTAAGCGTTGGAAAAGTACGGTGAGTAAAGACTATGCACGTTGCCGAGGGCTCGAGAGTATTCGTCACTAAGGAAAAACGCCCAAGAACCCTCGAAGAGCGCGTCGAGCCAGTACTCGCTTGATTGTTCCACACGGTTCCAGGCGTCTACCGCGTTGCCAATGAGCCGAGACCGCATCTGGTCGTCGGACACTGAGGGCTGGTTTGCCGCGGAATAGTAAACCCTGCCAAGCGAAAGCCAGGCAAGGTTCCGATATTGATTTCGCTCGGTCTTGCTCAGACCGGTGCTGTCGACCTTGTCGAGCATGCGGCGAAATGCAGCAATTGCCGGCTGTGATTTACGCTGACGTACGTGGGTCATTCCCAGATAGAATGTCGCGGGCACAAAGAACTTCGACTCTTCCGATACAAGCGAAAGAACGTCGACAGCTCGGTCGAGTTCCCCCTTGTCGTAAGCAAAGCGTCCGAGAAGATAGAGCAGCTGATTATAGACCTTGAGCGTCTTCGGCGCTTTAAACTGCTCGAGCGCCGGAAGTCCGTAGCGTCCAACTTTCTCAACGATCTTAGCGGGCTCGGGCAACTCAGACGCGAGCTGAGCCAACCACTGCAAGGAGTCGGCGTACCCACGGTGCCCAGGACCGGCTTGTGAGATGGTGTCGAACACTGAGAGTGACGTTTGAAATAGCTTCAGGTGATAGAGCGACTTTCCGAGGAAGAACTCAGCCTGATGTTGCTTCGCGGCGGCATCCCCAGTGTTGCCGCCGACGACCTGATTAAAGCCTACCGCAGCTTCGGCGTAACGCTTTGCCTCGTAATGCCCAAGCGCTGCGCTCATGACGGCGCTAGGCGGACCATCGGTGACGGCTGCCGGGTCGATGGCGACCTGCCCGGTGTCCTCCAGGGAAAATGACATGTCCTGAGCCTGCAGGGCGGAGGCTGCAACGACGGTCCACACGAGGCCTCCCCCTAGGCGTGCCACAGAGACAAGACGCCGTGCGGCGAAACGCAGGAGAACACCGCTCTTTGGCGGAGGCGATGTCTCAGGCCGAGCCGCAACTCGCCTGAGCACCTTCGAACGTGAAGAGGCTAGTCGGTGACACGCGATAACATTCATGATCATGGATTTAGCCGAAGTCGATACGCAAAGCGTCATTTAGCAGGCTAAGGAGTTGTAAATTGCTGTGTCAAGCCGGATCGGGCGCCCTGCCGTAATCGTGGCGGCATCAGCCGTGTGATGGAAAGGCGCTAGGGATACCTCACGATCGGGTTGGCGGAGCAACCCCCGACGCATCCAGCCGAAAGTCAAAGATTGACCAGCGACCTTGTGCCCCGATATGCTGATGGGGTGCATCGCATGCGAGCGTCTTTGACTGGCCCTCAAGGTCAACCTTTGCCCACTGGCCGGCGCAGTGCCGGACGACTCCGTCGTTGCGGGCAGGTCGGATGGCTTCAAGGTTTGCTTCTGCTCTTGATGTTGAGCGGCATCACGGGCTGCGAGGCTCCGGGTGTTGGCGACCCCTGCACGCCGGAGAACGTACCGGACGGTGGTTTTGTCGGCTCCGAAAGCTTTCTCGAGTTGTCGTCGCTCCAGTGTCGCACCCGAGTCTGTATCGTATACCGCCTTGACGGTGACCCGCGTCTGGTGGTGGGTGACCCTGCCTGCGACGAGCCGGGCGTGTTCTGTACAGACCGCGCAGAGATCAACGAGCGAGTATTCTGCACGTGCCGCTGTGACGGCCCAGATAACACTTCCAAGTGCTCTTGCCCCGGCGGCTTCACGTGTGCGCCGATATTCGAGCAAGGTGGTGAGGGTGTCCAGGGTTCTTACTGCATCAGGTCTCAGCTGATCGAGGATGAGCTTCCCTAGCCTGGGGATGACGGAATCCGATCTCGCTGAGGACGCACGTCGAGGCCGCGAGCGGTCACTTCACCGGAGGGTAAGCGCCACGCGTCAGTGTTACGCTGCGTGTACGGCCTGGGTCATTAGCGCTCAGTCCCCCGCGGATGAGTTAGGACGTCCAAGCGCTGCCGGTGCCCCCCATCGCCTCGGGACTGGACTGAACCGACCATCGCGCCTACATGCCAAGCCACATCGTCTTGGAAGGACACGTCATGGAAGACAGTAATCGAAAAACGTTTAGCCGGCGGGCCGTACTCAAGCGAGGCGGCCTAGTCGCACTCGCTACCTTCTCCGCACCCGCATTGTTGGCTGGCTGTGGCTCTAAAAAGAAAACCCTTGTCTGCAACGACACCTCAGGTCTCTCCGACGGCGAGAAGCAGGGCCGAGAAGCACTCAAGTACGTGGACAAATCCACAATGCCCAACAAGAACTGCCTCAACTGCGGTCTCTATAAGGCACCAGCCAAAGCGGGCGAATGCGGCGGCTGCACCATCCTTAAGGGACCGATACACCCCGAAGGCTACTGCACGGGCTGGTCTCCCAAGGCCGGGTAGAAGGCTGGGCCGGCTGCGCCCGGAGGGAGCCCCGCAACCTTCCCTCCGGGCGCGAGGTGCACACGCGAGCAACAGCATCGCTATAGCTTCAGTGCATCCAAAGCCCGTCCAAAATAGGCGGGCCTCTCGGCCTCGAATGCTAGCGCTTCTCCAGAAACAGGGTGCATAAAGCCAAGCGTCGCTGCGTGAAGGTAGTGGTAGCCGGCCTCTAGGGCACTCCTATGCAAGTGGCCCAAGGGTTCACGGAGCGGCGTTCTTCCGTACAGCGCATCGCCCAGAATTGGAAATCCTGCCTCAGACAGATGCACTCGGATCTGGTGCGTTCGTCCTGTCTCGAGCTTGCAAGCAATGAGGCACGCCTCTGATAGCTGCGCTTCTCGCACGGCGTGGGTCACGGCATGTTTCCCTTGCTTCAGGCGGCCAGTGAAACGCAGCCGGCTGCGAGGATCGCGTCCATAGAAGGTCTGGTAGGTGGCGCGCTCAGCAAACGTTCCGAGTACGATAGCGTCGTAGCGTCGCACCACCGTGCGCGCTTGAAACTGCGCCACCAGGGACGCACGCGCCCTCGGGTCTTTAGCGATCACTAGAAGTCCACTCGTTTGTTTGTCGAGCCGGTGGACGACGCCCGGCCGCGCTGGGTCGCAGTCGTCTTCGACTCTCGTGTGGTGCAGGACTGCGTTCACGAGTGTACCGGAACGGTGGCCTGCCGCTGGATGCACGACCATGCCGGCGGGTTTGTTAACCACGAGCAGCGCGTCGTCTTCGAAGCGCACGTCGATCTC
>SLEO01000212.1 GCA_007124745.1 Myxococcales bacterium | reverse complement strand
GGTTGCGATGGTGTGGTCGTGGGCCGCGGCTGCCTAGGCAGGCCCTGGCTTTTCCGCGAGCTGTGCGACGTCTTCGCCGGCCGAGAGCCGGATGCCCTACCGAACTTTGGCGAAGTCAGCGCCGTGATGCAGCAGCACGCACGGCTCTTAGCCTCCTGGCTGGGAGAAGCCCCGGCGATGCGCGACTTCCGCCGCCACACCACCTGGTACACCAAAGCCTTCCGCGGCGGCAGCCGGCTCCGTGCGGAGCTAACGCGTATCAACACGCTCGACGACCTTGCGCGCATCCTCGCGAGCGCCGAACAGGCCGAGCCCTTCCCGCTCACGGCTCTGCGGGTCGGCCGCGGCAAGGGTGGCAGCACCCAAAAAGTCGCCCTGCCCGCCGATTTCCACCAAGCGAGCTACCGCGATTCGCTTACCATCGACGCTGAGGCCGACGCCATGCATTCTGGGGGGTAGAACGCCCTATCGACAAGCGAAAGGGTGATGCTCAAAGACGTCTGGAGCGGGAAATGGGATTCGAACCCACGACTTCGACCTTGGCAAGGTCGCACTCTACCACTGAGTTATTCCCGCATACCTCGCCGAAAGCGAGGCGCGGAAAGTAGACGCTCTTGCGGGAGGCGTCAAGCAAAAGCAGGCGGCCCGTCGCGGGCACCTTGGGCGAACCCGCCTTAGTCGTAGCGAAGGCCTTCGACGGGCGGCAAACGCGCGGCCCAGAAGCTGGGCATCAAGGTGGCAACAAGGCAGATGGCTAGGGCGATGCTGGCGGTCAGCACGTACTCCAGCCAGTGATGCACCACCGGTAAGCGGTCCACGAGGTAGACTTTCGGGTCGAGCGTGATGGGGTAAGCGTCGAGCAGAAAGACGACACTGCCACCGATAACTAGGCCTAGCAGCGTGCCTAGGAGGCCGACGAATAGGCCCTGAAGTGCGAAGATGAGCACAAGCGAGCGGCGGCGGGCGCCCATCGCCTTGAGAATCGCGATCTCACGCTTCTTGTTGAGCACCACCATGATCAGCGTGGCAATCACATTGAAGGCGGCCACCACGATAATGGTCGCGATCACCAACGTCAGCATGATTTTCTGGAGCTCTAGGGCAGTAAAGAGGTTGCGGTTCAGGTCCGCCCAGTCGAGGGTATGAAAGGGCGTGCCGCCGAGCTTGTCTTCAAGGCTGCGCGCTACAGCGCGCGCGCCTTCGGGGTCGTGCAGCTTCACCTCGACACCAGTGGCTGCGTCGCCGTGCTCAAAGAAGGACTGCACCTCCGCCAAAGGGGCGTAAACAAGCCGAGAATCGTATTCCTGGAAACCGGCGTAGGCGATAGCCGCCACCCTAAAATACTTCTGTCGCGGGCCAACGGGGCGCTCCTCGCCCCAGAGGCTGCTGTCCAGACTAGAAAGCGGTGAGATCACGCGAACTTGGTCGCCGATAGCTAGGCCGAGCTCCTCTGCCAATGTCTTGCCGACGATGACGCCGGGCAGCGCTGCAACTGCCGCCGTGCTCAGCGTCTCGCTCGACGCCGCAAGCCCGCCGAGCAGTGCTTCCTCCGCTTCGTCGTCCGGGAGCACCGGCTCGTCTTCCAGCGCCGCTAGCTCTAGGCTCGCTGCCTCGGGGGTGAGGGGTCGCGCACTGGCTGTGTCCTGCGCTGGACGTTTCGGCGCGGCGGGACCCTGTGCGCCATTCGCGAGGGCGTCGGAGCCGAGGCCCACAGGTGGCGCGTCCGGAAGGGGCGCATCAAGTGCGCCGATGAGGCTCCCTACATCGTTCCGCATGCCCGTGGAGCTGGGTGACGTAGGTGTGCCTGAATCGCCGAAGGCTTCACCTGCCCGTTTGGCCGCGTCGCCTCCCAGCGTATTGTCTACATCGCGCCCCGCAGGCCGCGCCTTGCCTGCTTGGCCCGCGCCTTCTCCGCCGGCAGGCAGCATGTCGTCGAAGTCGCCCTCTACCACTTGCTCCGCTACGGACATGACAGAGCGCGCCTGGCGGACGTCGATGCCCTTCACGAGCACACTGGCGAGGCGCTCGCCCTTGGCGAGCATCATCTCCTGAATGACGAACGGCGCCGCCCCCGCCACCTCAGGCATGGATCGGGCGGTCTCGACGACGTGACCGTGTTCGGTAAAATCAACGCCGTACTTCAATACAAGGACATGAGCATTGACGCCCAGCACCTTGTCACGGAATGCTTGTTGAAAGCCGCTGGTGATGGCCAGGACGGTGAGCAGGGCGCCCACGCCCAGCGTGACGCCGCCCACCGCGACCAGCGTAATCATCGCCAGCGTGCTCTCGCGTTTGGCGCGCAAGTACCTCAGGCCAACGCTCAGAGCCACACCCATGGCGCAGACCTATCACGCCCCCCCCTACGCCGCAGCCGCATTTAGGCGTGCAGCGGCCGCGCCTAGGTCTCTGGGGGGGCGCATCCACGGCGACAGCGCTCGGAGGCCGCCGTGACTGGGGACGCCCAAGCGAAACGGCTGAGGCGCCTAAATCTCGCCGTGCGCCTCGGCGAGGCGGCCGTCCGCACCGCCGCAGAAGTGCATGCTGAGGCGGTAGGGACGCTCGCCAACGCAAGCGCCCGGTACGCCGCCGTAGACCAGGCTTATGCCGACGCCGCCCATCGCCTCAAGGAAACCCGCGCAGCCCTCAACGGCCGCGTCTCGAAGAGCGGAAGCACGCCCGGCCTAGACCTGAGCGCTCTCGAGAAACTACAAGCCGGCTGGTTAGCGGCCCGCGAAGCGTGCACGACGTTAGCGCAGCGCCGTTCTATCGCGGAGCGTGCCCTCAAAGATGCCGAAGCCCACTGCGACCAATGCCGCAAGGCCCTCGAAACCCAGAGCCATCGCCTCAAACGCATCCGTGAACGCGCTCACGGCTCCCACTAGCGCTGGCCTAGGCGACAACTTGTAGGTGCGGCCGTTCCTGGGCCTCTACGGTGAGGTCGTGGCGAAAGCGGCAGCGCTGCGCCAAGTCGTTGATGGCGTTGATGAAGGCGATGTAGCCCTCGTAGGGCGACTCGTAGGGGCTGAAGTACTTGTGCACATCGCCGTCCTGAAAGTACTTGGTGCACATGTAATAGACGTGGTCACTCGTCGTGAGCTTGCGGAAGTCTTCGATGAGGCCCGCATCCCCTGTGCTGTAAACCGAATGGCGCAGCCCATAGAGCGCCTCACAGGCGGCATCCTGCATTGGGTTGCCCAGCCAGGCGGAGAGGTCGCGTTCCGCGTCCGCCCAGGAAATGGTCTCGTGCACGTCGATAAGGCCGACGGGTCTGCAGCGTTCTAATACCTCTGAAGGCGTTGCAAAGCCGTTGTCGCCGTGGGCCAGAATCGCGCGTGGCAGGTGGCGCATGAACTCAAAGATGCCCGTGTCCGCCCATTGGTGTTCACCAAAGGTCTCGTAGTCCATGAAGAGGTTGATGGTTTCGCCGTTGCCGTGGGCCTTGTTGAACCAGCCCGCAAACTTTTCGGTCGTCAGCGGATACTCCTCCCACCCCTGATTGCCGAAACGGAAGGCGATGTCGTCGCTCAGCTTGTAGTTCTTGAGCAGGATGGGGAAGTCCTGCGCCAGCGGTGTGCTGTAGAGAAAGTTGGGCGAGCGCCAGTCGAGGATGCGGTCAACGCCCTCGGTGATGGCGCCGGCGTAGCCCATCTCTGCCAGCACCGGCGGCAGCTGGTTGTTGAAGGTCAGCTCCGTGTTGCGGAAGACGCGCGGGGTGACCCCAAAGTGCCGCTGGACGGTGGCGCGGTGCTTCTCGACCTGCGCCACAAACTCGTCGCGGTTGAAGAGGAAGGAGAGCGAGTGATAGTGGGTTTCCGCAAGCAGCTCGACGCAGCCGGTGCCCACAAGCTCCTTGAAGGAATCGAGGACATCCGGCGCGTAGGCCTCGAACTGGTCGAGGGCCACGCCGCTGATCGAAAAGGCACACTTGAACCCGCCGCCATGCTGACGGCACAGGTCGGTGAGCAGGCGGTTCATGGGCAAGTAGCACTTCTCCGCCACCTTGCGCATGATCTTCGCGTTGGCTTCGTGGTCGAAGTAGTCGTGATTGTGGCCGATTTCCAGCACCTTGTAGTGGCGCAAGCGGAAGGGCTGGTGTACCTGAAAGTAAAAGCAAAGGTTCAGCACGGGAGACTCCATTGCGCCGCTGGCGCGTGTGCAGGGCGGGGGTGCGCGGCGCGCTTGAGTCGCGCGACTTCTTGGTACAGGCGCGTGGTGGCTTCCGCAGCCTTGTCCCACGTCAAACTTTCTACTTCGCGCTGGCCTTCCTGCGCCAACGTCCTGCTGAGGGCGGGGTACGAAAGCACGGAAAGGATTTTGGAGGCCAAGTCTTCCACGTCCCAGAAATCGACCTTGAGTGCGTGGGAGAGCACCTCGCTCACGCCGGACTGACGCGAGACAATCACCGGCACGTGTCGCGCCATCGCTTCCAGCGGAACGATGCCGAAGGGTTCGCTGACGCTAGGCATGACGAAGGCGTCGGCGGACGCATAAAGGTCCATGGCATCCTGCCGCGACGCAAAGCCCGTGAAGAGCACATTGGCGCCAATGCCCAGGCGCGCCGCTTCGTCGACCAAGTGCAGCAGCATGTCGCCGGTGCCCGCCATGATGAAGCGCACGTTGGGGTTGAAGTCCACCACGCGTTTGGCGGCACGTAGGAAGTGGTCCGGCCCCTTCTGCAGCGTCATGCGCCCAAGGAAGAGAACGGTCTTCGGGCTGGAAGCGGGGCGCTTCTGCCGCCGGAGCGATTTCAGCGCCCGTGCGTCAATGCCGTTGTAGACGACGCTGACGCGGCTCGGGTCGCAGCCGTAGCGTTCAATGCAGCGCTGCCGCGTGAAGCGCGAGACCGCAATCACGTGGTCGGCGCTGTGCATGCCCGCACGCTCAATCGCGTAGACGCGCGAGTCAGCGTGGTCGCCGCCGCTCTTGTCGAACTCGGTGATGTGCACGTGGCTAAGCAGCGGCTTGCCGGTCTCGGCTTTGAGCCGCGCACCGGCAGGGAAGGTGGTCCAGTCGTGTGCGTGGATAACGTCGAACTCGATGCGTTTCTTGCGAACGAGCCAGGAGACTTGGGCGGCGAAGCGTTCCACCTCCGCCAGTAGATTGGGGCCGTAGAGCGTGCCTACATCCAAGCCGTCTGTCTCCGTAAGCTCTTCGATGGCGTTGGCGTAGGCATCTTCAGAAAAGTAAGGAGAAAGGAGCGAGTCTATCGTCTCAAAGCGGATGTGCCCGGCGAAGTGCTCGGCGATAAGCACGTCCATATGTGCCGCAGTATTGTCTTTAGAACCGCTCGGCTTCGGGCCGCGCGGCATGATGTAGGTAAGCTTGTGCCCCTGCGCGACGAGCGCACGCGAGAGTGCTTCGCACGCTACGCCCACGCCTCCGGCAAAGTAGGGAGGAAACTCCCAGCCAAGCATCAATACCTGCATCGTTCTACTCTCATCTGCCGCCCTAGCTCCAGACGCCCCGGAGCCCATGTGAGGTTGGCCACGCTTCGCCGACCTACCGCACTAAGTTTGCATTAGCGCGCCTACTGACACTGCTTGCTCTCGCGCGTCTTGGCCGCAAAAGCGTCTTCGGCATCACCACTGGCGCGCTTCCGAAACGCGCGTATCGCAGCCAACGCACTCCGGGCCTCGGGCGCCACGGTACCTCCCGGCAACCAAGCGTCAGCAGCACACCGACGGAGTGTCGCCTCTGACCCTAGACATGTGCGAGCGCGCTCGACGTGAACCGCGTATTCAGGCCGCGCTTCGGGCGCGCTACGCTTCAAAGTCAGACCGCCGCCGACCCACGCCTCAACCCACTTCACCCATACCGTACTCTACCGAAAAAAGATAGAGGCCTCAGGCGCCACGCTGCGGTTTTTCCGAGCACATCCACCAAGCACATCCTGCCTACATGCAGCCACATCGACGCCATCCCGCTTTCTCAGCGATTTCGCAGCCCCGCGCCGCCACCACCCAAAACGGCCCACCCACCAGCGCATTCCCCCAGGCGATCGTTTCACCGAAACCGCATCCTTAATGCGTCTCGCCGAGCCCATCGGCGTCGGAGACGGTCACGGCATCCGGGAGGTGGACGCGTCGCGAAGGATCAGGGCCTTGCTGTAGTCGAG
>SLEO01000260.1 GCA_007124745.1 Myxococcales bacterium | reverse complement strand
GCCACTAGGCTGCGGTGAGGGCGCAGCGGAAGCGTCGAAGGCACGCTTTGTGTTGCCGGCGTCCCCTCAGCCGCCGATCTACGTGCTGGCCATCGACGCCGCTGCGCCCGCCCCCCCGACCGGTGAGGACGCCGAAGACCTAGCCGCGGACCCAGACGGCCGCGTGGTCGAGGTAGTACTAGACCTGCCGCAGCCAGCCATCGTGTGGCTCGTGTCGGCAACCGAAACGCAGTGGCGGCTGGCACTGCGGCCAGGCAGCGTGCTCCCGGCCTTCGAGGTGTTGTCGCCTAGCGTCCACACTGAGGCACGCCTTGTCCGCTACGCCGCAAGCGACCATGCGTCGGAGGTGGACATCCCGGGACCGGCCGACGCGACCGATCCCACTGCCAACCTAGATACGCCTCCCGCCCACGAGCCCGTAGTTGGCGAAGCGTCACCCGAGCAGGAGCTGCTGCCTTCGAATCTGCGCTATCATCTCTGGCACCGCTTTGCTGAGGGCTACCCCTTTGTCATCACACCTTTCGGCCAGTGGCGCGGCGACGCTGAGCTCTGCACGCATGCCACGTTCTTCGACCGTTTTGACGTGCTGCCCACCGCCTTCACGGCGGGCGCCCGCCGCCTCGCAGACCTGCGCGCCGCCCGCACAGAGAACGAGCGCGCCGCCTCCATCATCGACCGCTGCGGTCTCGCAGGTCTCCGCGCACTCATCGAGGCTTACCACTCCGCCCCCATCTCCGCGCTCGACACTTGCCAATCCCCCCGCCACGCGACGCTTTCCCCTTGATGAGGATCGACGATTCCTCGACACCCCCCTCCGATTAGCCGATTAGCCGATTAGCCCAGTAGTCTCAGGGCGCACCCGCCACACGAGCGCGACCAGATCTGCGGCTGCAGTGCAAAGCACCCGCGCACCCAGCGCGTCACGCTATGCGTGTTGGGCTCCGGGCTTGCCGGCATGCCCTAGGGGCGGGAGGGGTCGATTAGGGTGCGGGCGCCTTGGTCTATGAGGCTTTGGGCGACGCTTGCGCCGAGTAGGGCGGCGGCTTCCAGGGCGTGTTCTCGGGAGCGGTCCTTGAGGAAGTGCTCGCTGCCGGCGCGGAGCATCTTGCCGGTGTGGATGTCGCCGACCATTGCTTCGAGACCGAGGCGGGCACCGCTCTCGTCGAGGCTGGCAAGCGCGCCTATGGTCGCGTGGCAGTGGCCGTCGAGACGTATCAGCAGCGTTCGCTCCGCCTCGATCATGATGCGTGAACGCGTGTCTTCTAGGTGACGCAGAAGCTCGGCAAGCACCTTGTTGTCTTCGCGGATCTCTAGGGCGAGCGCGCCTTGCCCCACCGCGGGCAGGCACTGCTCCGCCGTCAGCGGCACATGCGGGACTTTCGCCAGCCCGAGGCGTCGCAGTCCTGCCGCCGCTAGGATAATCCCATCGAACTCGCCGGCGTTGAGCTTGCCTAGGCGCGTATCTACGTTGCCGCGGAGTTGGCGGTAGTCGAGGTCGGGCCTCAGCGCGCGTAGCTGGCAGATGCGACGGTTCGACGTAGTGCCGATGCGTGCACCCGCTTCCAAGTCGTCGAGCCCGCTGCCGTCACGCGTGCAGAGCCAGTCAAGTGGCTCTTCCCGAAGGGGGATGCACGCAATCACGAGCCCTTCTGGCAGGTCTTCGTCGCCGGGCACATCCTTGAGGCTGTGGACGGCGAGCTCGGCTTCTCCGCGAAGCAGATAAGCCTCGACTTCTCGGACGAAGAGCCCCTTGCCGCCGATTTCCGCAAGCGGCCGGTCGAGCACTTTGTCGCCCTGGGTGACGACCTGGCATTCCTCGATCTCGAGCTTCGGCTCGAGTGCCTTGAGTGCGGCGGCCATCGCCCGGGTTTGGGTGAGCGCGAGCTGGGAGCGGCGGGTAGCAATGCGAATCTTCACGAGCGTTCTCCTTGAGTGGCCGGGCCTTGAGTGGCCGCACCTTGAAGTGAGGGACTGTGCGGACCCGACGGACTGTGCGCCGCTGGACCCTTCGCCGGCGGCCCCTGCTTAAGCGATGCCCGCGGTTCGGGGTCCTTCGTCTCGGGGCCCTGCGTCCCAGAACTCAGGGCGGTGTCGCCCCGAAGTGCCGCACCGTCTGCGTGCGCGTTGGCGTCAGACGTAACCTGTCTCGGCGCAAGCTCCGGCGCGGGGCCCAGCGCCAGCGTGTCCTCGGCTTCACTTGCCGCGTCCGATGCGCGTGACTTGGCCGCAGCGTCGTTGCGCCCAGGTGCGCGCGCGGGCGGCAAGCTCACCTCGCGGTTCGGTCGCAGGGATTCGGATGCGCGGTCCAGCTCGAAGAGCGCCTGCACCGCTTCGAGCAACGCCGTGCCCTGGCCCTCCGCCGCCTGGCTTTTGAGCGCGGTGAGCGGCCCGTGGAGCACCTTATTCGTCATGGCGTCGCACATCTTGTCGAGGGCCTTGCGGTCTGACTCGCTCAAGCCACCGAGCCGCGGCAGGGTGCGTTCAAGCTCGGCACGCAGCGATCCCTGCACGGCCTGCCGTAGCGCCACAATCGTGGGCGTCAGCGCCAAAGATTCGAGCCAACGCATGAAGCGGCTCACCTCTTCCTGGACGATGCGTTCGGCGGCGTCGGCCTCGCGTTGCCGGGCATCGAGGTTGGCTTTGGCGACGACGTCCAGGTCGTCGACGTCGTAGAGGAACACGTTGCCCAGTCCCCCGACCCGCGGGTCCACATCGCGCGGAACGGCGATATCGATGATGAAAAGCGGGCGGCGGCGCCGGGCTTTGGTCACCTGCTTCATCACTTCCTGAGTAATGACGAAGTGGGGGCTACCGGTAGAGCAAATCACGACGTCGGCGTCGATGAGGGCATCGCTCAGGTCTTCAAACGGCCGCAGCGTGCCGCCGCAGGCTTTGGCGAGTTTCTCCGCGCGCTCAAGCGACCGATTCACCACCGTGAGCCGTGCACCCATGCGGGCCAGTTTGCGCGCCGCAGCTTCGCCCATCTTGCCCGCGCCGAGAAGCATCACGCGCTTGCCGTCGAGCTGCCCAAAGATCTTGCGGGCAAGCTCGCAGGCGATGCTTGAAATCGAGACAGCGCCTGCGGCGATGGCCGTCTCCCGCCGGACGCGCTTGGCCACGGCGAAGGCCTGGCTCATGCAGCGCTCAAGGGTGGAACCCAGTGTGGCAGCGGACTCCGCAGCCAGGTAGGCCTGCTTGAGCTGACCGAGAATCTGCGGCTCGCCGACGACCATCGAATCGAGGCTTGAGGCGACGCGGAAGGTGTGGTGCACGGCGGCGATGTGGCGTTTCAGGTAGAAATGCGGCGAGCGCTTAAAATGCTCTGCGTCCCGGGGAACCGCGCCGGGAGCACGCTCGGCCATGAACGCGTGAATCGCGGCAAGGCCCGCGTCCTCGCTAGGCGCCTGCCCGTAGATTTCGACGCGATTACAGGTAGATACCAGGGCCACCTCACTCAAGCCGCGGTGTCTCAGCCGGGCGAGGACGTCGTGGATTTCCCCTTCGGGCACTGCGAGCGCCTCGCGCACCTCGACCGGGGCCGTTCGGAAGGAGAGCCCCGCCACCACGAGCTTCCCGTTCAAAGACCGCTCCCCGTGGCACTTGCCGAAGAGCCCAGTGCGTAGCCGAAGAGCACGGCGACCGAGAGGCCAAAGCCCACCAAGATGCCGATGGCGGCGCGGCCACCGGACCAGCCTGCCGCCACCCGCAGCGCGATGACGGCCCCGAAAACCAGCCAGGAGGCAAAGGCGAAGCCCTGGCTGGCGGTGAGCTCCCAGAACATCTGAGGGCGCTGGAGAATCCAAAAGCTCCCGATAGCGATGCCCGCCATGAGCAAGGGGAAGCCGAGGAGCGATAGCCGAAAACCGAGGCGGTCCAGGGTATCGAGGGCCGGAAGGCGGGCGAAGACGCCCCCAAGGCGCTTAGTGCGCAGCAGATGCTCTTGCAGCAGGTAACCCGCCGCGGTCACCGCAGCGAAGGCGAACGCCACGATACCCAGAATGCTCAGCGCGATATGAATGGGTAAGAGTACGGGCTGCACCTCGGTGATGCGGCTCGTCCCGTCCTGGCGTAGCCCGGCCCCGAGAAAGAGCAGCAGGGAAATCGGCGCCACGAACGCGCCGAGCACCGTCACCCGGTAGCGGATGGCGGCGAGCAGGTAACCTACGGCCACCAACATCGAGATGGAGGTCAGCGTATGCTGCACCCGGTCCGGCCGGACGCCTTCAAGTACCAGGAAGGCATCGCTCAACAGGAAGCCGAACTGCATCAACAGCACAAGACCCAGCAGGCCTTTGGCCACTTTGCCAATACGCGCACCGCCGCGGGCGAGATACAGCACAAAGAGCCCGCACACCGCCGCGTAGAGCAGTACGATGCCGACAAAGAGCCAGTTGGTGGTGCTTAATCCCATACTTCGTCCGACAAGGCTTGCTCGCGCTCCCGCCGATGGTGCCAAGGGCGACGCCCCTCTCGCCTGAAGCGGTTAGGGCTCAGGCAGGTCGCTTCGGCCGCGCGAGCAGTCCTTCTTGCGCTTCGTAGGCGCTCTCTCCGACGATGACTGAGCCCGCACAGTAGTCTCCGCCAAAGGCAGCGACTTCTTCCAGCGTTTTCACTCGTCCGGATAAGTTGTGCGCGTCGCCTCCACCGCTCACCTCCGCCCCGAAGCGCAGGGCGGTCTCCGTGTGGCAGTCGAGGACGGCGCTCGCGCTAATCAGCGTCAGGTCCGAACCCGACAGGTCGGCTTGCCCACGCTCCAGCAACAGCTCTAGCGTCTCAGGATCGATGAACAGAGCCGTCGGTGGGGTCGCTGCGCTCATCTCCTCAAGTTAACAGATGCGCTGGGCGCGGCCTAGCCTAAGCGCAAAGCGCGCCCAGCAGCCCGCGGCACTTGGGCCTCGGGGCGCGCAGTGCGCAGTGCGCAGCGTCTGCACGGTTCATTCAGGTGCAAGGCCTGCATGATGATGGTAGTGTCAGGGCCTATGATGTGTGAGCGGACCTTGCGCCCGGGCCTACGCGGGCAGCTTCCCAAGCGGTCTCTTGAGGGTTTGACCCTCATCGAGATCATGATCGTGGTCTTCATTGTGGCCATGCTGGGTACAGCGGTGGGCGTCGCGGTGCTGCCTCAGCTCGAGAAGGCGCGCATCGAAGGTACGCGAGCCGATGCTCAGACGATTCGCGCGAACGTCGAGCTCTGGAAAGCCGGTCACCCCGGGAAGAAGTGTCCGACAGTTCAGGACCTGATCGACGATGGCATCCAGGCCAAAGGCAAGCGCACTACCGACGCCTGGGACACAGAGTTCGAGATCGAGTGTGAGGGCAACGATGTTTACGTGGTGTCCGCGGGACCGGACGGCGAGTTTGGCACCGACGACGATATCGAATGATCCGCGCCGCCGGGCCGGCTTCACGCTTATCGAGGTCATCCTCGTCGTGCTGCTCATTGCGCTGGCCAGCGGTGGCATAGGGCTGTCGCTGGGCGCGGTGTTTTCGTCCCAAGTGCGGGAGGGGGCGACACGGCTCATGTCCGCATCCCGCTTCGCTTACCACCGTGCCTCAACACACGGCACCACGGTACGTATCGCCTTCAACCTCGACAAGAACACCTTTGCCTTAGAGGAGAGTGAAGGGACTATTCCTGTTCCCCACGTGAATGAACGCGAGCAGGCGGATAAGGACCGCTGGCGCGATGCGCAGGATCGCATCGATCAGGGCTTCCGGGCCGAGGAGCCTGTCGCCTATTTTTTCCCCCTCGAAGACCCGAATGGCAATGAGCTCAAGCGCTTCGGCGAGCAGCCTATCGGCAAGCGGGTCGAGCTCGAAGGCGTGCTGACGCCGGAGGGCGGCGAGACCTCTACCAAGAAACGCGGCATGGCCTACCTGTACTACCTGCCTGGGGGTTACGCGCAGGGCGGTGTCGTGCATATCAGCGACGGCGGCAAGCAACGCATCACCATCAGCTTCGCACCCCTCACGGCGCGCAGCACGCTCTTCGACGGCTTTGTCATCCCGGACTGGCTCGAGAACCCCGACGAATCGGAGGTGCGTGATCCTCGGAGCTAAGTCAGCCGTGCGCCCGGCTTCCGGCCCCCCCTCCAGGCAGCCGTCCGAGGCTGGCATGACGCT
>SLEO01000376.1 GCA_007124745.1 Myxococcales bacterium | reverse complement strand
TTCGATGGCATTCCCCACATGCTCTTGCCGGTGGTGACGGACATGAAGAAAGCCGCGCTAGCCCTGCGCTGGGCGGTCGACGAGATGGAGCGCCGCTACAAGAGCTTCGCGGCATTAGGTGTGCGCAGTATCGCCACCTACAACCAGCGCGCCGACGAACGCATTCCGTACATTGTTGTCGTCGTCGACGAGTTCGCGGACTTGATGATGGTTGCGGCGAAGGACGTGGAGTCCGCAGTGGCCCGCTTAGCTCAGAAAGCGCGTGCTGCGGGCATTCACGTTATCCTCGCAACGCAGCGGCCGAGCGTCGATGTCATCACGGGCATGATCAAAGCCAACTTCCCGACCCGCATCGCCTTCAAGGTCAGCCAGCGTGAAGACTCCAAGACGATTCTCGGCCGCAACGGCGCGGAGCATCTGCTCGGCCAGGGTGACATGCTCATGCTGCCGCCGGGCTCCAGCGACCTGAAGCGCATTCACTGCGCCTACATCGGCGAAGAAGAGGTGGCAGCCATCTGCGACCACCTCCGCGCCCAAGGCTCACCCACCTACGACGAATCGATCCTTGAACCGCGTGACGAAGACACCCTCACGCACGAAGGCGGCGAGGGTGGCGACGACCCTCTCTACGACAAAGCCGTGGCAGCGGTCGCCTCCGCAGGCTTCTGCTCTATTTCCCACGTCCAGCGCCAACTAGGCATCGGCTACAACAAAGCCGCCAAGCTCGTCGACAAGCTAGAGGAAGGCGGCATCGTCGGCCCTCCGTCCTCCAAAGCCGGCGGCCGCCGCGAAGTCCTCGTCGGCGCCCATTAGCACTAAATCGTTCGTCAATTCCAACGCTTCGCGCGGAACTCTTGAAACAGTGCGCTGAACTGGGTGCGCCACGAACGTATCTGTTCAGGGGGGGCTTTTCAAAATGTCTCAGGGTTTTCGGGAGTGAATCCCGCAAGCCCTCCCCCACAAACTTAAAGCTGGCAAGCGCGGCCCCAACGCCCACTTGCTATTTCCTGCAGAGATTTCGCTTTATCGACCCCCGGAACGCTTACGGTCCCTCGACAGTGATTGACGCTCAGAGAGGTGAATTGCGGGGGGCTGGCATGGAGGGTGGTCTATGGATTAGCCTGTATAGATGTACGCGTGTCTTCTCGGGAGGTTAGGTGTGGTTAAGCGTCAGGGACTGTGGGCGAGTGAGCAGGCTTGCGCCGCTCGTTTCGCAGGTACTGTTCCTGACGGTTTCGCGCCTGCACGGGGTGGCTTTCAGTTGCGGTTGCCCGGCCTGATGACCGCGCAGTGTTTGATGGCTGCGGTCTTACTTTTTGTTGGGTTTGCCTCGGCGTGCGGGACGGACCGCGGCGGCCTGGCGGCGGAGCAAGGCCCCGGGGGGCCTTGCTCGGTCGAGAACTGTCCTGCCGGGACCTGCATTGAGGGCGTTTGCGTGGCGGGAGGCCCTGGTGATCCTGGCGGTCCAGGTGGGCCCGGAGGCCCGGGGCAGCCTGGTGTGCCGCCTGGGCCGGTGGCGCCGGGCTTTCCTGATGTCGACTGCACTAACGGCTTCGATGGTTCGTTGCCGACGGCCTGCCAGTGTGCACCGGCTTGCTTCTCCGGTAGTTTCAGCGGTGACGGACAGGGTGCTTTCAGCAGCGATGACCCTCTCAACGACTTCGACGGCGTTGATGTGGACCCGACCACCGGGGAGCTGGCGCTTTCTTCCACCCGCACCGAACGCGCGTTTATTTGGATTGCCAACACGACCCAGGGCACGGTTTCCAAGATCGATACGCGCTCCTTTGAGGAGCTCGGGCGCTACGCCATGGGCCCTGGAGCCTTCATTAATCGCACCGCACGCGGTGACGCCGGCTTCGAAAACGAGAATAGCAACGTGAATGGATGCAGCGTCTTTCCGTTCGGTTTCGACAATGGAGGCCAGGACCAGCCCACGAGGGCACCGCTCGATACCTGTGAGGATCCGTCGCGGACAAGCGTAAACGGTGCGGGCGACGTCTTCGTCGGTCTGCGCAACGCGGGCGCCATTGTGAAGGTGTCCGCTGCGGGCGAGAACTGTCCGGACACAAATGATGATGGCACCGTCACGACCTCTGAGGGGGACTGGAACGTCCTTGAATTCGGTAGCGATGACTGCGTCCAGTGGCGCACGCCACTCTTCAAGGGGCCCGGCGATACGGTGCGCGCGCGACATGTACGCGCCGTCGCTGCGCAGGACCTCGTGCCGCTCGATGCCATCGAAGCACGGCCTTTCGTCTGGGTAGGTGATGATGACGCTGGCGGTACCGTCTGGAAGGTGGATGGCCGAACAGGAGAAGTACTGCTCACGCTACGCGAGCCCCCCGGCGCGCCTTACGGCATGGCTTTGGATGGTCAAGGCACGCTGTGGCTTGCCGGCAGGCGGAACCGAGGACTCGGAAGCATCGATACCAGGCAATGCGTCTCCGATGGGCAGTGTCCGGACGACGCGCGCGCAAACATTCCTCTCCCGTCTTCGCCCTACGGCATCACCGTCGATTTCAAGGGTCGCGTCTGGATAGGCGCCGACCGCTACCTGATTCGCTATGACCCGCGGACAGAGAATCCGCGAGTCGCTCGCATCCGTGAGAATCAAGTGCGGGAATGTACGAACCTCGGGAGCATCAACGCTGGTGGTGGCTGCAGCGACACCGTCGCTGCCAGCACTGACATCTCGGACTGGCGCTGGGTGGTTATCGACCGCGACGGGCGCTGGGGCAACTTTCGCGGCGTGACAGCAGACGCTGTTGGCGGCGTCTTCGCCGCGACCGAGGGCGCTGAAGCGCTGGTGGTTGATGGCGACAACCCGCGCAACCATGCGCTTCGTGATGACACGAACCTAAACGGCAACTCTTGGGGCATGGCCACGGACCTTGACGGCAAGGTGTGGGTTGTGGGCAAGGAGCGGGCCCAGCCCGTAGTGTTCGAGCCGGCGGCCGCCGGAACGATCGCCGGAGCGAGCAGCATCAACCTCACCGGCCCCTACACCTATTCGGACATGACGGGCTCGCAGCTGCGTTTCGCGACCAACCGCGCAGGCACGCTGAGCCGCACGTTCGAGGGGTGCGCGGCCTCGCAGAGGACGACCTGGCAGAGCCTAGGCTTTATCGCCTCTATTCCCGCCGGCACGTCCATTCAAGTACGGGCACGCACGGCTACATCTGCTGCAGCGTTAGCAGATGAGGACTTCATCACGGTGGCGACACTGCAGCAAGGACAGTCCCCCGAGAGCCTCATCGAGGCCTTCGCCGCAGCGGATATCGCGCAAGCGCGCTTTTTGGAGCTAGAAGTTGGACTTTCTTCGGATTTCAGCGACCCGACGCGCGTCCTAACACCACGCCTGCGCGCTTTCGACGTGGGTTACACCTGCCAAGCCGCGGGTGGGCTCATCTGACGGACCGCATTCTGTTGCGGATTCGTCGCGCGAGGCTGCACGGCGTACGCGGCAAACCACGGGCGTCCGGTTGTGCGCAGCTGCGCGCAACCGGGCCGAGCGTCGCCTAGACACGCTCGGGCTTCGTGCGACGGGTGGCCTCACTACGCAGCCGCATCCGTAGCTAGAGCTCGTCTATCCGAAGGTAGGCATGCCGCCCGTAGGACATGCACCTACCAAAATGCGCGTTATGACGATGTTGCATGCGAACTATGTTTTTCCGCACCGAGATCCTTTAGTCTTAAGAAGTGCGCAGTTTAAGTACAAGCCCTTCGGTCAAGTTTCATCTTTTAGTTGCAGCGCTGGCTGCCTCAGCGGTCCTGCTGGCTGCGGGCTGCAGCAAGCAGACCAGCGGTCTTGGTGGCTTTGACGACGCCGACGGATCGTCGCCAGGTACGGCGGCCGACGGAACGGTCTTCGGCTCGCCCTGCGACGGCAACAACTGTCTCGGAGGCTTATGCCTCGACGGCATTTGCCAGCCACCAGGTTCCGGCTCCGGCGCGGGCCCCGGCTTTCCCGACCCAAGCTGCGAGAACGGCTTCGATGAAAGCTCGCCCTCCGCCTGCCAATGTGCCCCGGGCTGCATCTCCTCTTCCCTCGGCAACGGCTCGGGCAATCCCTTTAGCCTGACCGACCCCGGCACCAGCTACGATGGTATCGCCATCGACCCAGAAACCCGCGAACTCGTCCTCCAGTCCAGCAGCACCGAACGCGCCTACTACATTTGGATTTCAAACACCCGCCAAGGCACCGTCTCCAAAATCAACACACGTACCTTCGAAGAAGAGGGACGCTACGCCATGGGACCGGAAGCCTCGGTACAAAGCGGGGCCTTCGCGAAGCGTAAAGACAGCAACGGAAACATCACTAATGAAGACTGCGGTTTCGGTGCAGGAAACGGTCGCGGCTGCGAGGACCCCTCGCGCACTTCGGTGAATGGCGCCGGTGACGTCTTCGTAGGCCTCCGCTCGAAGGGCGGCGTGGTGAAGATTAAGGGTGACTCTGAGCGCTGCCCGGATACGAATGGAGACGGGATGTTGACGACCTCTGAGGGGCGTGATGACATACTTCCCTACGAAAGCGATGATTGTGTGCTCTGGCGAACGATATTCCCGGGCAACAAGAATCGCGTCCGCGCAGTCGCCGCGCAGGATCTCAAGCCGCTTGATTTCGGCGAGACCCGCTCATTTGTTTGGGTAGGCGACGACGCCGGCTCCGGTACCATATGGAAGCTTGATGGCGAGACGGGTGCTATTCTATTGACAATCAATAATCCACCAGCGGCGCCCTATGGTATGACTCTCGACGGGAACGGCCAGCTCTGGATCTCGGGTCGTAACGGAACAAACCGAAGCGAAGGAGGGAACAGCCAGGCCCTCGGCCGGATCGACACCACGCGATGCACTTCCGACGACTGCGGCGGTGTGCCGTACTGCAATGCCACTGAAGATACACTTTGTGATGACGCGGTAATGCAGCGCTTCGAAGTGGCACAGAACACCTACGGAATTACTGTTGATTTCTCGGGAAGAATATGGCTAGCCGGGGACAACAGGCTCTATCGATATATTCGTAATGGCAACGGGCGCCACGCTCGAATAAGTGGGACTACAGTTTCGGAGTGCACATCTGTGCTGACCAGTAATCAGGGATGTTCCACGATAGGCTTGGATGTCGATATATCGGCATTCACATGGGTACGGATCGAAAGATTTGACGACCGATCGTATCGCGGTATCACCGCGGATGCTGGGGGGAATATTTTCGCGGCCCGTCAAGGCGGCGATGCTTGGTGGTTCAACGCGACCGACCCCAGAAGAAATAAGCTAGTGACTGGCACTAACATAGACCAAAACTCGTGGGGTATGGCAACGGATGTTGACAACCGTATATGGGTCATCGCACGTGGAGAACATAACGACAACAATCCAGCCAATCGTCTGAGAATGCTTCAGCAGGCGCAGCCGCGCGTCTTTGAGGTGCCGCCAATTCCAGACGCACCAGGCGCGGAGTTTAGCTTGCTTGAAACGAGCGCGATCGACCTCCGGGGGCCTTATACGTATTCCGACATGACGGGGAGTCAGCTTCGGCTGGCCACGAACGCAGGGGGTACCTACTCGCGGGTGTTTGAGGGCTGCAGTGAGGCGGGGGAAGTGACGACTTGGGAGGCGGCGGGCTGGATAGCGCAGGTGCCCGCGGGGGCGAGCATGCAGCTCTACGTGCGCAGCGCGGCTACGCTCGCGGAACTAGCGGGCCTCGAAAAGGATGAGAAGTACATCAGGCTCGCGGAGGTGCCGCCGGGTACCTCACCGGCGTCGATACGTGCGCTGTTTGAGTCCAGCTCCATGACGCACGAGCGCTTCCTTGAGGTAGAGGTACGACTATCGGCGGGCGTTGAGGTTAACGGTAGGCGGCTTTCGCCTCGGGTGTCCGCACTAGACGTTGGCTTCACCTGCGCGCGGTCCGGCGGCGGCCTGATCTAGGACGTGCCTTGGCCCGACTAAACGAGCACACGTGGTTGCTAGGAAACGTGAAAGCAGGACGCAGTATTGCGCGCGCAAGTAGGCTTGTTCGGGCAGAGGTCTCGCTGCCCGGTGGTTGTGCGCACGCTCGCCGCAGCTACGCATCCGGTCACCGCGCCCACGCTGGTGGGTGTGTGTGGGCATCCATGCTGCGGTCGGGCCGGGGCCGCCTCTCGCGCGGGCGCGCTG
>SLEO01000170.1 GCA_007124745.1 Myxococcales bacterium | reverse complement strand
GACAAGCAGCGCTTCAAAGAGCTTGCGGTCAGCGGAACTTAGGGTGGAGTCGGGCATGCTTTAGGCCGAGGGCTAGGCGCTCTGCGGGGCTGCGCTGCATGTTGAGCAGCGTGCGGTAGATGTCGTCCGCGTTACGCCCGTGCTTGGCCGCTATTTGAGCAGCGCGGGCACGCAAGGCCGTGTCACGCAGGACCCACGCCTGCTGCTCGGGCGCGAGGACACCGATTGACTCTCCGTCGGACGACACACCTCGAGCTTACCACGCATTTCGCCACGACTCGATAGTCCGCGCGGGCGGGGTTTGGGCCCCGGTGGCGGCTCGGTTAGCGCTCGGTGCTAGGCGCGCTTTTGGGCGAAGGTGCGCATGAACTCGCAGAGGCGTTCGACGTGGTCGAGGGAGACGGCGTTGTAGATAGAGGCGCGCATGCCGCCTACCGAGCGGTGGCCTTTGAGGCCGACCATCTGGGCGCTGGCAGCTTCCGCGAGGAACTTCTTTTCAAGGTCTTCGCTCGGTAGCTTGAAGACTACGTTCATCTTCGAGCGGGCGCTCACCTCAACAGGACAGGTGAAGAAGCCGTTGCTTCCGTCAATCGTGCTGTAGAGGAGGTCCGCCTTCTTTTCGTTACGGACTTCTATGCCTTTGAGGCCGCCCTGCTTGCCGAGCCACTCGAGGGCATGACCCATCATATAGATGGCGAAGACTGGCGGCGTGTTCTGCAGCGAGTCATCTTTGGCGAAGGTCTGGTAGCGGAAAATCTTCGGCAGCGTTTTGTTCTCACGCTCCAGCAAGGCTTTCTTGACGATGACAACGGTGACACCCGCGGGCCCGAGATTCTTCTGGGCGCCGGCGTAAATCAAGCCGAAGCGCTTCGTGTCAAGGCGCCGGGAGAGGAAGTCGCTCGACATATCGGCGACGAGCGGCACGGCGCCCGTATCCGGAAAGTCCGTGAACTGCGTGCCGTAAATCGTGTTGTTCGATGTGATGTGAACGTAGGCCGCCTGCGCGTCAAAATCGTAGGCATCCGGCAGGCGGGTGTACTTGACGCCTTCGCTTGAGGCGCACGTGCGGGCTGAGCCCACCAACTTGGCTTCACTCAGCGCTTTTTCGCCCCAGGTGCCCGTCACGATGTAGTCGGCGGAGGGACGCTCGGTGGTGAGCAGGTTCATCGGCACGAGCGCGAACTGCGTCGATGCACCACCGGTCATGAAGAGAATCTCGACGTCATCGTCGAGGCGCAGCAGGTCTGAAATAAGCGTCTTCGTGTGCCGGTGCACCTCTTCGTAGACTTTGCCCCGGTGCGAATGCTCGAGAATCGACATGCCGGAGCCGGCGTAATCGAGCATTTCCTTCTGGGTCTGCTCTAGAACTTCGAGGGGCAAGGCCGAGGGGCCCGCATTGAAATTGATGACGCGGCTCATGAACTACCTGCTCGCTCCTGACATAGCGCGCATCCAACAGTGCCCGTTAACGGGCCCTGGCGCGCCGCCACACCCTAACCCCAGGCCCCGCCCCTGTCGAAGCCGCCGAGTGGCCGTCCACCTGGCCACGCATCGGAGGTCTGGGCGAGGTTAACAAAGTCGGGACGCGGCGACGATGTGACGATAGGCTCCTGACGCCATGCGGCCCTCCGCCAAAGCCCCCTTCCACTTCAGCCATGCCGTGCTTGTTGCAACCGCTCTCGGCACAGCCTTGTGCCTTTGCACCGTCGGGTTCGGTGGCTGCAAGCCTTCACGCGCTGCCCCAAAGGACGCGTCGTCTTCAGCGGCACCCTCAGCCGAGCACAGGTGCGAGGAACCTCTCGAAGCGCTCCGGGCGGAGCTTGCGCAATGGGCATCCCACGATGACGAGGGCGCTCGCCAAGCAGCAAGGCAGGGCCTGCAGGCACTCGCTCGCTCCTATTCAACGAAAACCGCTGTTGTACCGCCACCAACAGACGCATCTGGACCGCCGGATGAGAAGTGTACGCCAGACCGCGCCATTGCCGAGGCCGCGCTCGCTCAGGCACGAGCTTTGGCCGACCTAGCCGGCGGCGCGGAGCACCCCGACGCGGCGCGTCCCGGCAAGGCAGCGCAAGCTCAGCAGGCGCGTTTCGAGGCCAGCCGGCAACGCGCGCTCGCCGCCCATGCCGCGCTGCCATTTCCCTCCAAACCTCCGCGCCCTCAGGGCCAGAGCGACACAGAGCAGGACGACGCCCACGAGGCCCAAGATACCGAACTTCGACCCGCTCACTAGCGTGCGTGCGGTGCGCTCATCTGCGTAATCCCGGATGGGGACCTAATCGTTAGCGTCGCTTGCAACGAGGCCAAGCGTGGCCATGCATGGCGAAGTCTGCGTCAACTGCTCATGACATGTATGAGTGGACGATGCGTGTTAGCATCGCGGCGCCGTGGCGGGATGCTATCAATCAACTGGAGGGGCGCGCTGTGGCAGTCAGCCGACGCTGCTCAGTGATAGCCGGCTCGTTGACGCGGAGCTAGCTTACCACGACTGCTTCAATCCCTTGTCGCTGAACCCGCTTGCGAGACACAAGCATCGTTTCGATTGCTACCTTACCGGGTGCGCAACGCCTAGAATGCTGGTGCTTGTCTGGGCGCTAGGGTGCGTGCTCGGTTGCAACGATTCGGGTCCTAGCGCGGCGGAGCTCGAAGCGCGCTACGCGAGCGTTGCAGCTGATGCTCAGGCGCTGGGTGGTGCAGTCACTCCGAGCGCAATCCCCGAGTTGACTGAAATCGGGTCGTCCGCTGGTGAGACGAATAAGCCAGAGGCGAAGGGGGCGCTAGACCAGGCCCTTGGGCGGGGGCGGGGGGCGCTGGACGAGGCGCATCGGCTACGGGCGGCGCACGGGACTAGTCGAGAGGTGTTCGCTTGGCTGACGGCGGCGCGAGGCTGGCTGGCGGCTGCGGAGGCACTGGTCGCGCGGCAAGCCACGGCAATCTCTGCTGCCGAAGCTGCGGCGGAGAACGGTGGACCCGGTACTCAAGATGATGCGGTGGACGCGAAGCAGAGCGAGGGCGCTTCTCTTGCGGGGATTCGGGCGTTGCGGCGGGAGCGGCTCACGGAGCTTGTTCGGGAGCAGCGGGAGCTTGCTCGGGGGCAGGCGCGGCGCGAGGAGCGGCAGAGTCTTTATGCGCTGACGATACCTGGGCAGGATGGGCTGCTTGATGCGCGGTTGCTGCCCAAGGGGGCCGCCAGGCGGGCGCCTTACTCGGTGGACGCGCTCAAGCACGTAGCCATCGCAAGCCATCGGATGCTTGCACGCCATCGCGAGCAGGAGGCACGCTACTTTATTGAGGCGACGCAGCGGCTTGCGCCGGACGCGGCGCTACCCACTGGGTGGGAGAGGCGCATCGTACAGGGCAATGCAGGCTTAGATGAGCATCTCGCGGAGGTGGATGCGCTTGCGCGTGAAGCGTTTGCGGCCTTGCACCGCGCCAGGCAAGATCGCGCAGAACAGCGAGGCCGCATAGCGAGTGGCGAGCTCAAGGCACTCGTCGCTCGCCTGGAGCAGCTCGGGTTCCCCGCGGAGGTTGGCCCGCGGGGACTAATGATCGCTGTACCGCGCGCCGCGCGCCGCGCGCCACCCAAGGGGCGTAGCGCCGCGGATAGCCCCCAGGCCACCCGACTGCGTACGCTCGCCAAGGTGCTTGCGCCCATGCCTGGGCCAGTCGCCATTGAGTTCTGCGCCCCGGGGCCGCGCGCAGCTCGGGATCCGTCAGTGGCGCCGTTGCTTGCGTACCTTCAGGCAGGCGGTATCGCGCGAGATAGGCTTTGGCCGCTGCAGCGCCGCTGCGTCGCTGCCCGGCACATAGGCCCCGAAAGACCCGAAGACGCTGAGGAACTGGCTGAAGAATCCGACCTTGGCAACGACACTGCCCCTCAGGGCAAGGCATTTGGCCAGCCGGCCGCGCCAGCCAACGACAGCACTCGAAGCGTCTACCTGATTCTCCCCGCACTGGGCCCCGCATTCGATGCCCAGCCAAAGCGCTTCGGCGAAGTAAAATAACGGTAACCGTTCAGGGGGTCCAGATAGCGAAAACGCTGCGGAAAAAAGCAAGTGGGCGCCCTGGCCCCGCGTTCCGGCTTTAGGCCTCCTTATGGGCAGAGTGGGGGAGGGCTTGCGGGATTCACTCCCGTACACCCGGGGGCATGCGTGTAAAATGCCCCCCTGAACAACTACAGATAACGCGACTGCGCCTAATTCACTTCGGCTAAAGCTTGGTCTTTGCGCGGTTCTGCGCTCTCCTCCCACCCCCCATGTTGCACAATATCACCGAGGCAGGGTCCCGAGTGGCCCGGGGACGCGGCCTCGGAGGGGGCTTTCTGGTGGGTACCCAGTTTTGGGTACGGAGCGTAGCGCAGTGCCCTAAACTGGGCGGCGCCAAAGGGCACGCCAGCGTGCCCGGTCCCCCGCAGAGGCCGCACCCCCGGGCCGCTCGGGACACGCTCTGCCACCGCCCCCTCTCGCCCGGGCCCAGCCCCGCCCGTCGATGCGCAGCGAAGGCGCTTCAGGGCTAGGTTGAGCGCGGCGGGAAGCGCGTGGCTAGGTGGGCGAAGAGGGGGCGGAGGCCTTGCGCTTCGCCGCCTACCGGCTTGCCGGGGCGCGCCTTCGGGTTCCAGGAGTAGACGTCGATGTGCGCCCAGGCGCGGGCCTGGCTGACAAAGCGGCCGAGGAAGAGCGCGGCGGTGATGGCGCCGGCGAAGCCGCTGCGCGAGGTGTGGCAAACGTCGGCGACATCACTGCGCAAGTCGCTCTCGTAGCCCGCGTGGAGCGGCAGTTGCCAGAGTGGGTCGCTCGTATGCTCACCGAGACGCATCAACTCCTGGGCAAGCTCGCGGTCGCGGGTGAAGAGCGCGGGCAGGTCAGGGCCCAGGGCGACGCGGGCGGCGCCCGTCAACGTCGCAAAGTCGATGAGCAACTCCGGCGCTTCGCTGTCCGCCTCCGCCAGGCAATCTGCGAGCACCAAGCGGCCTTCGGCATCGGTGTTTTCAATTTCAACGGTCAGTCCTTTGCGCGAAGGAAAGACATCACCCGGGCGGATAGCTGCGCCGCTAACAGCATTTTCCACGGCGCCGATGAGCAGCCGCAAACGGCAGTGCAAGCCCGTGCTCATGACCCATTCAGCCAGGGCGAGGGCATGCGCCGCACCGCCCATGTCCTTCTTCATCAGAGACATCGACTTGCCTGGTTTGAGGTTGAGGCCGCCGGTGTCGAAGCACACGCCCTTGCCTACGAGCGTTAACTTCGGCGCATCCTCCGGACCCCAGCGCAAATCGACCAGGCGCGGCGCCCGGACGGACGCCCGCCCCACCGCTTCGATCAGCGGGTAGTTGGCGGAGCGCAGTCCTTCACCGACAATCTCTTCAAAGGTCGCGTGGTAGGCCTCCGCTACCGCACGTACTTCCGTCGCCAGCTCCGCCGGACCGAGCAGGTTCGCCGGCAAGTTGACCCAGTTGCGCACGTCGAAGATGGCCTTGAGGACTGCATTAGCCTCCGGCGTAAAGGTCCACACAAGCTTAGGGCGCGGCTTGCGTGGCACTTCCTCTGGTGCGGTGGGCAAGCGGTAGCTCGCCAGCGCCCATCCGTGCGCGAAACGCGCTGCCGCTGCATCGTCGAGGCCGGCGAGTTGATAGGTGTGGCTGGCGAGCGCCGACGCCGCCGACGCCCCGTCGGCTTCACCGACTTCGCCGTTCACAATGCAAAGCGCCGCATCGGGCGCGCCCGACGCCCCGGGCAACAACAATGCCTCTCTACCGTTGGGCTGCGGGCCGACGGCGGCATGGACCCACGGCGCAAACGCACTGCCCGCTCCCGCTAGCCACTCGGTAAGCGCGGCTTTTTTGACGACATAGAGCGGCAGGCTTTCTGAGCCTTCCGCCGCGAAACCGACCTCCCACTGCATCTTGCCAGCCTAGATGCCTGGGCAACGCCATTCAAGCCAAGAGGTGGTGAACGCTCCCACTGGGCCCATTGGCCTTCA
Source organism: Myxococcales bacterium (assembly GCA_007124745.1). GTDB lineage: Bacteria > Myxococcota_A > Polyangia > Polyangiales > SLQV01 > SLQV01. Next base: position 209 of record SLEO01000170.1, on the reverse strand, counting down.
TGAAGTCAAGCAACGCGGCGAGAACGCCGGCACATCTAGCGTGTGCTGTTGACAGCCGAAGCGGACTTGGACACCGTGAGGGCCGTGCCGGACTCGCTATCGCATGTTGTGTCGCGCGTTTCAGCGACGCTTTTGGGCCGGGCAACGCGCTTGTTGCTCGCAGGCGTTCAGGGGGACGGGCTAGCAAAAACGGTGCAGGACAGAGTAGG
>SLEO01000347.1 GCA_007124745.1 Myxococcales bacterium | reverse complement strand
CTGCTCGGCTTCTCCCGCTGGTGGATATTAGTCGCTACGCTACTCGCTGCCGCCCTAACGCCCCCGGATGTGGCCTCCCAGCTACTCATGCTGGTGCCGCTGATTCTGCTCTACTTCGCGAGCATCGGCATCGCCTGGCTTGTCACGCGCAAACGGAATAAATCCGCGTAAGAGGCCGCGGAAGGGCTTCCATTTTAGCCGCGACGGAGCTATCCTTTACGGATGGAAAGGGATCAGCGAATGCCATCGATGTTCCCGCCGCCAGCGCAGGTGCCCGTCGAGGCCGAGCGTGCTTACAGGTGCGGCGACTTTCGCCGATTGCGTCGCCTCTACCATCTTCTCCTCAGTGAAGCGGCAACAAGCCCCAACAGCGAGACGCTAAACTGCATCAGGCGGCGGCTCTGGCTGCCGGCGCAGGCCGCAGTGGTTGTGGGCCTCTTCGTCCTAAGTGTAGCCTTCATCGCCCAGCTTCTTTAGGCCCCCCCAGCACTGGAACAGCGCGAGGCGTGTTCACGCCGTCCACTAAGAGCTGGCTTAGGCTGAGGCCGGCGGGCTTAGTCGGTTTCGGGTGCCTCTGCGGGCGCGGCGGCGCTCGGCGTATCTGCCTGACGCGCCCCATCCGCTTTAGGAACGGCGGGCGCAGCTGCAGCTGCACTCGATGGCTCGGCATCTGAGCGCGCGGGGGGAGTGGCTTCAGCGTCCGGCTCCTTGGCTGCGGGAGCGCTGGGCGCAGTGTCGTTCGCCTTGCCAGAGTCGGGGCGCTCTCCACGAGGCGCCGCGCTGCTTGACGACGACGAGGCGCTCGCAGGCGCTTCCGTGTCAGAGGCGCGCTTGCTTCCGGCCTCTTCGGCAATCTTGTCGTAGTCACGCGCCACGAGTTCGGCGTGCAGGTGGTAGGACGCGGTCGCGTCGTCGACGGCGAAATCGTCGGGGTTAACGACAAAGCGCAGCTTGTGGTGGTGGGGCAGGCGCGCGTAAATGACGAGGGGGCCCGTGACCCGTGGCACTTCGAGGGTATCGGGAGCCTTGATAACCCGGCTGCCCAATAGGAACTCCGCGCCGGTTGGATTGCTCGTGAGGCGCACACGATAGACGATAGGCTCAAGCGCGATGGTTAGGCTCTCTCCGCGCGCGGCGACCAAGCTGCGGCGCGCCTCCGCGTACCCTGGTTTTGTGGCTTCGACTGTCAGCGCGACGCCTTCAGGCAACGTTAAGCGCCGGGGCGTTTTGCCGAAGGGTTTACCCTCAACCGTTAAGGTTGCGCCGGCTGGTCGCGAGTTAACCACTACCGGCACACTTGGGCCTTCGGATTCAAGCAACTCCGGTCGATAGGCTGGTGTTTTGTGCACTTCCGGAGCAGCGGACGGCGGCGTCGCGGAAGGGCTGTCCGGCATCCGGGAGCCTTCCGCCCCAGCGGGCTCCTCCGCGGCGACGGCGCTTGCAGCCACGGCCGCTCCTTCGGCATGCCCTTCTTGACGGGGTTCAGCCTCCCGTTCGGCCGCAGGCGCATCGGTACTCCCTGGCTCAAAGATGACCCAAGCGACGGCTGCACCCAGCGCTAGGGTCACAAGCGCGGGCAACCACCAGCGCGAACGTGACCGCGGCAGTCTGTCCAGCGTGCTGTCAGCAACCGATGTGGGAGAGGAACTGGTCCGGTCAACGGCTGTGTTGACCTGGTCCGCCTTGTCCTGAGGCCCCTCCGCTGCGGCCTTGATGACTTGGGAGGTGTTGGAATGCTGTCGCGAGGCCGCTGCGGCACTTGCCAATGCGGCGAGATCCACAGCCTGGCTGGCATCCTCGCCGACTTGCGTCGTCGATGTTCCAGCTTCCGGGCTAGCACCGGATTGAGCGTCGGCTCCTGTGGTCTGGGTCCGATCCGCATCTGGGCGGCGCTTATTCCCCGCACTTTCGAGCTGCGCGGCGGCGCTAAGTGCACTCGCGCCTTGAGCGGTCCCACCCGAGCGCAACGAAAGAACCTCCGGCAGCACACGTTCCACCGTTTCGTTGCCATCCTCATCACTATCGCGAAAAAACTCCGCCGTTTCGTTGAGTGCGGTCCGGCTCACCTCAGTCGGCTTGGACTCAGCGGGTTTCGAGGTCAGACGCACCGTTTGGGTGTCATCTTCGCGTGAGGCGCGGCGCTCGACCACCTTTGGCAAAGCGGGGAGCTTCTTCTTGGGCTCAAAGCCCGTCGCCATACCAAAGGTTTGCGCCATCATTTCTGCGGACACGGCGGGGTCGGAAAGGGAGAGCTCGGCGACCACCGAGCCTTCGGTCTGCCGCGACGCACTCAACGCCTCCGTCACGCGCTTCAAGTCCGGCGGTTGGGAGAAGACGCCTTTGGGTGGCCCCGACGATGAGAGCTCCGGCCGGACGGGCTTAGCGTCACCATAAGGTTCCCGCGCCACGCCGCGGAGCATGCTTTCAAGCGCAGGCGACCGCGGCGCAGACGGAATTTTCGCCATGTCGTAGGCGCTTGCGCGGTCACTGTCAGCGGACCCGGCCTCCTCCTGTGAGGCTTCCCCTGGCTTGTTGTCGCCGCTTCTGGAACCTGCCATCAGACGTTCTCCCTCACTGCTCGACTGTTGCGCGCGCTCCGCGCGGCGGCGAATCTCTGTCAACCACTGCGCACCCTCGCCCTCGAGGCGCAGAAACTTGACGCCCATGCCCGCAGGGTGTGCGGCGTCTGCAGCCGCCAGCGCGCGACTCCATACCACCCGCCCCACGCCCACAATCGGTGGCACGCTCTCGCCGGCAAGCAGCTCAAACTTGAGCAGCGAACCTGCGGCATGCGGTGAACCTGAACGGATAAACACACCGTTCTCCGACAAATCAGCGCTGATCTCCTCGACGGGAGTATCCGAGTTCGCAGCAGTAAAGCGCAGGCGTAGCGCCAAAGGAACTCGGGAGTGTGACCGTTGCTGAGACATGAGCGGAGTAAGTTGATAGCTAGAGCGCGCGAAACCGGCGTGACTGGGACGCTCGATGGTTATCCATTGCTAGCCGAGAGACTGCATCTCCAGAGTACTCTGGCGACCATTCCGAGCGCCCCGCGAAGCTACTGACATCCTGGAGCCCTAAAAAGTGGTTGGTGGCGTCAGACCCAGGCCTATTGCGCCCTCGTTGCTTTCCATGCTTCGGTCTCCTCGCCGCTCATCACGCCTCAACCTGCGGGTGCGCCTCCAGAGCCGCGCATCACTCAAGGTTCAACGCCGTAGTCGCAGCCACGCTGCCGCCGCGTCGCGCCAGATTTAGGCTAACACCATCCACGCACGGGTTTCAAACGCGGACTGCCTTCGCGGGTAGGCGGTGGTGCGGCGCTTGGCTTCGAAGACGCCCGTGCACGTCACTGCATGGGCGCGGGTAGCAGAAGCGGACGCTCTAATCGTTTGAGGCCAAAGGCCTCATAGGTGCTCGGTGCTTCGGGGGCGCCGAAGTGCCAGCGGATGCCCTCGGGTGCGCGGGCTTCAAGCGCCGGAAGAAAACGCTCGAAGAGCGCGTCTTGCAGCGAGCGGTCCCACACTTCAACGAAGGGCAACCACGCGAAGGGCCGGCGCAAAAGTTGCGGATGGGGCACGCGGAGATGCGCGGTACTGAGCGCGACCGCCTGAATGTGGAGCACGTCGAGATCGATGACGCGTGGACCTTGGGCCAGATGGCGCACGCGGCCGAGTTCCGTTTCGATCGCGAGACAACGCTCGAGGAGCGCAAGGGGGGGCAACGTGGTGCGGAGGCGCACGGCGGCGTTCAAGAAGGGCCCCTGCGCCACGGGACCTACGGCCTCGTTTTCGTACACCGGCGAGACGGCTTCAAGGGTGATGCCTTCGCTGCGCGCTAGGCGAGCAAGCCCGCCAGCGAGAAAGCCGAAGCGGTGGCCAATATTCGCACCTAACCCAACGACGGCACAGCGCTCACCTGCGGCAAGGACGCGCACCGGCGATGGTAGGTTCGCACCTGCATGCTGGGCCGCCGTTCCGCCATCCACCGCAACATGCCGCCGACCAGATGGAAAGTTTCGCCAAACGCCGCTGTCTTCGCCACCCACGCGGCGCACTCTGCACTTTCGCGTCCATCGCCGCAAATCAGCACGATCCCGGGGTATCCCTGCGCTTGTGGGAGCACGCCTGCGAAGCAACGCGACGCTGGCCAATGCAGCACGCCGGGAATGTGCCCCTGACGGAGCAGGTAGTCTTCGTCGCTGCGAACATCGACCCGCAAGAGCGCTGGAGACGCTAAGAGGTCGAGCGGCCTGAGCTGCCAGAAGCCGCGGCGGTCTCGCGGCGCCTCTTGGACCAGTCGTGAACCGAACTCAATGCCATCCAGGTTCATTTTTTTATGTTAGACGGAACACTGTGGCGCTGTCTAGGGGAGGTGGCTGCGCGGCTGCGCGGACTTACGTCTAGTCGAGTTCGAGGGAGGCCTGGGCTGCCTCGCGGGGCGAGAGCACGGAAGCCTCAACGGTGCCCTGGCCCAGCCGCAGCGTGAAGCGGTCGCCGGGGCGCACTTCTGCGGCATCGCGGAGGGCGCGGCCCGATTTGGCGGACAACGCAATAGCGTAACCGCGACTCAGCACTTTCAGGGGTGAGAGCGCGTCTAGCCGACCGATAAGGCCTTCGAGGCGGTGGCGGCGGCGCTCGACGAAGGTGGCGATGCTCGCGCGCTGACGGCGCTCAGCATCTAGAAGATGCTGGCGACGGTCGTGGACGAGACGGGGACCGACGCGGTGGAGCGACGCGGTACTGGCCTGCAGGCGGGCCCCCAACCGGAGCAAGTTCCGGCGCGGGTCGAGGTCTCGCAGCGTTTCGCTCTGCCGGACCAAGCGTTCGCGCTGCTCGGCGAGGCGCTGGCCGAGGACCTGCTCAAGGCGCCGCGTCTGCGCGTCAACGCGCCGCCGGGGTACCTCTAGCAGGGCTTTGGGCAGCGCGAGGCGCCGCAAGCGGCGTTCGAGCTGCAGACGCGCACCACCGATGCGCGCGTCGAGATGCTGCTGCATGCGGCGTTCGGCGCCCTCAAGCAGCGCACGCAGCGCGGCGCGTTCGGGAAAGACGAGCTCCGCCGCATTGGAAGGTGTGGCCGCCCGCACATCGGCTGCCAGGTCGCTAAGAGTGACATCGACTTCGTGACCGACACCGCTGACAATCGGCACGGGTGACGCTGCGATAGCGCGAACAACCGCGGCATCGTTAAACGCCCACAGGTCTTCGGCGGAGCCTCCGCCTCGGGTCACGATGATGACGTCGCACTCCCCCCGTGCGATCAGACGGTTCAACGCCGCCAAGATGGTGCGGGGCGCGTCCTCTCCCTGAACCCGGCAGTCCGCCACCACGAGCGGGCTTGGAAAGCGGCCGTCCATGACGCGAATGACGTCATGTAGCGCGGCGCCCGCTTGACTCGTGACCACGCCCACACGGCGGGGCACCCGGGGCAGGGGCCGTTTGCGCTCCTGCGCAAAGAGACCCTCGGCTTCGAGGGTACGCTTCAGCGCTTCGAAGCGCGCCGCGAGTTCCCCTAGGCCCGCGGGCAGCGCTAAGCGCGCGATGAGCTGAAAGGAGCCGCGCGCTTCGTAAAGGGAGAGCCCGCCCACCAGCTCGACGCGCGCTCCAATCGCTAACTTGGCCGGGGACCGCTGCACATCCCGGCGAAACATCACGCAACGAATCTGAGCAGGTTTGGCCTCATCACAAAGGGTAAAGTAAACGTGACCCGACGCAGCTTGGGCCACGTCCGCGCATTCGCCCACGACGCGCACTTCCCCGAAACTTTGCTCCAGGCCCGCCCGCACCGCCCGGTTCAGGCCGCTCACACTCCAAGGGGCAGGGGTTGCGCCTTGAGATTCAGCAGGCTCCGACGCGTCGTCGCGGCCAACGGTTGCCTCGCCTGGATACGACTGGACCATCACCGGCAGCATAGCCGAAGGGGCCAGCGCGCAAGGTGCGGCGCGCCCACGCTCGGCCTTGCGGCGGAAGCGGAGTGCAAAAAGAAGTGTCGTTTGCTGTGTTCAAAAGTGAGCAAACATGGTACGCCTAAGCAAGACCGAGGGGTACGCGAGGCCGCGGAGGCAGCGCGCACAAACGCGATCAACACCAGGTTTTTGCCGCGTCCGGCGGGGCCTGGACCCGAATCACCCTACCGACTTCGATGAAGACACGCATCGACCGCACCCTGGACCCTGTCGACCTCGGCGTGACGTTGCCCTGGCCCCTACGCTTGGCGGCGATGCCTATCGCCGCCACCATCGCGCTCGTCTGGCTGGCGGCGATTGCCGCCAGCGGCGCGCTCACGGGCATGCCCCTGCTCAGCGCTACCGTATTGCTGACCGTCGTGCCGACCCTGGCGGTAACGCTGACGCGCCTTTCGGCGGAGCTCACCCTTGCCCCCCCCGGCAACTACCAGCTCGGCCTGCGGACATCCCTGCTGGTGTTCTGGCAGCTGCGCGTACTGGGACAGCTCGTAAGCCATGGCTGGGCCGAGCCATTACTCGCGACCGCCGCCTTCGCGCTGACGCTGTCGGTTCGCCGGCCGGGGCTCTCATTTTGGATTGGGGCGGTACTCGCCCTTGAGTGCCTGCATCGATTGCTCTTTCGAGCGGATGGGCTTGGCACGTGGGTCGAGCTAGCGATTTGGCTGCCCGCACCGATCCTCCTCGGCATGGCCCTGAGAAGGCGTACGGACAAAGCAGAGCCGCAACGTACCGCAGCGGCGGCTAGCGCTGGCGAGGGCCACTGGAACGATGGCCAGTGGACACGTTGGGCGCTCTGCCAGCTTACCCCGCAAACGCCTGCAACAACGCTAAGCGATTTGCATACGTTGCTGCGGCTGACGCTGGAGCAGCTACGCCGGGCGGTTGAAGCGAGCACCACGCTGATCTTCGTCGTGGACCGCGAGGGCGGACTGCTGCACCTCGCTGAATATAGTGGCCAAGGTGATGGTCTGCGGGAGGGGCCCTACCCCGTCGGCCAAGGCGTGCTCTCGGCCATCATTCAGAGCAAGTCGCTCACCGCCCTTACGGATATACGGCCAGGATTTGGGGGCTTGAGCTATCGCACGGAAAGCGAAAGCGACGCTACCTTGGTGCGTCACTTCGTGGGCTTGCCCATCGCAAACCCCGATGGGGTTGTGGCGATTCTCTGCATGGAGCGCGAGCAGCCTTTGCCCTTCACTGGGCGCGACCTCGACCTTCTAGAACGTGCAGGCACGACGCTTCATTGCGCGCTGCGCAGCGAACGCGTTTTCGTCGATCTCGAGTTTTCTAAACGCGAGCAGCGCATTCTCTACGAGGCGTCCCGCGCCTTGGCAGAAGCGCGTGACGTCGAGGATGCGGTCCGGGTAGCGCTCGATGCGGCGGCGCAGGTGACGCCCTTCGACGTCGCGCTCGTCACGCAGGTGGTGAAGGCCGATGCGACGCCGGAAGCGAGCATGGCGCTTGGCGGCGCTTCGGGAGACTCGGGCCCGGGCGACCTGCGGCCGTCGGGCTTTGTCCGGCGCAAACCGCGACTCGCGCAAACCGTGCTCTACGCCGTCGGCGTGCCCGCGGACAGCCTCGTCGGCACGACGTTTTCCGACCTCAACGCCCTTGCGCAGCTTGCGGTGACCAAGCGCCATGCCCTGCCCTACCGCGGTCTTTTCGACGGCGCGCACCAGCAAGCGCTCGGCGAAGGCGACAAGCTCGACGACTTGCGTTCGCTGCTCATCACGCCGCTCGTCGCCCGAGATGATGTGCTCGGCACCTTGATGCTCGGCAGCCGGGAGGCGGGTCTCTATCAGGGCACGACGGTGCCGACGCTTCAGGTCCTCAGCAATCAGCTCGCCGTATCGCTCGCGAACCTCGAAGCGGTGCGCCGGCTAGCGCAGCTCGCGACTACCGACGGCCTGACGGGCTGCCTCAACAAGCGCGCTTTCCTCGATGAGCTCTCGAAAAGGTTGCGGTCGGCGGAGCGTTTTGGTGCGCCGCTTTCATTGCTGGTCACAGACATCGACCACTTCAAGAACGTCAACGACACCTTCGGGCATGCCACGGGTGACCGCGTCATCCGGCGTCTCGGTCACCTGCTCCAGCAGATGAAGCGCGATACGGATATCGTCGCGCGTTTCGGCGGCGAGGAGTTCTGCGTGCTCTGCGAGCATACCGACGCGGCGGGTGCATTGCTGCTCGCGGAGCGCGTTCGGGAGCACCTCGAAGCCTGCGTCTTCGCCACCGAAAAGGGTGAGCTGCGCGTCACGTGCTCCCTCGGCGTCGCTACCTTTCCCGAGTGCGGCAAGGAACCGGCGAGCCTCTTCGAGGCCGCGGACAAGGCCCTCTACGTCGCAAAGCACGACGGCCGTAACCGCGTCCGCTCCGCCTCCTGAGCCACCGAGCTAGTCATTAACCTATAGGGCATGCGTGATCGGTTAAGCGAGCGCAGCCTACGGCTAGGAGTCTGAGGCGAGCGCGCCCACAGACAGAAGTCGCCGCGAACTCAGCGGACGTGCGGGCTTGTTGGCGAGGACGTAAACCGGCTCAGGCCCTTCACCGGACACGCATGGACTACAGGGTGTGGCGACCGGACTCCGGCGAGAGGAGGCGGGGGCGGGAGCGTTCCGATTCTCCTGGGGCTCCGGCCTCTGCGGGGGACCGGGCACGCTGGCGTGCCCTTTGGCGCCCCCCAGGAACCCCCTCCGAGGCCGGAGCCCCAGGAGAATCGGGACACTGCCTTGGTTATGGGAGCGCAGAGTGGAAGGCGTCGCTTAAGCACCGCACTGTAAGCTTTGCCGCAAGCGTTTGGGACGTCACGCGGGGGGCTTCAGCCGGGCGGCCAGGCGCTTGCGTAGGCGCGTCGCGTAGCCGTCCTTGTTGCTTTGGCGCGCGCGACCCACCGCTAGTGCGCCCGCGGGGACGTCGACGGTGACTGTAGTGCCGGTGGCTACGTAGGCGCCGACACCGATACGCAGTGGCGCGACGAGCTGGCAATCGCTGCCGACGAAGACGTCATCCTCAATGACCGTAAGCCACTTCTGGAAACCGTCGTAGTTACAGACGATGGTGCCCGCCCCGAGGTTGACGCGCTCGCCGATTTCCGCGTCACCGACGTAACTCAGATGGTTCACCTTGGCCCCGGCACCGAGGCGCGCGGCCTTGATTTCACTGAAGTTGCCCACCTTTGAGTCGGCTTCGAGCTTGGCCTTAGGGCGAAGCTGGACGAAGGGGCCCACCTGGGCACGTGGGCCGATGCTCGCCTCGCTAGCGACACAGTAGGGTAGGAACTTCGCATCTTCGGCGACTTCCACCGCATGCAGGACGCAGCCTTGACCGATCTGGGCGCCGGCTGCGACACGCGTGGCACCCGTCAGCGTGACATCGGGCCCGAGGGAAGCGCCGGCCGCCACCGAGACGTCCGGACCCACCTGGAGACGGTTGAGGTCCGCCACCTGAACACCATTCTGTGCCAGCAGGCGAGCACGGCGGGCGTGGAGCACCGCTTGCGCTTCGGCCAAATCGGCCGGGTCGTTGACCCCCAGGGTCTCGAGAAACGGCACGGGCCAATCCCATACGGAAGCAGCGCGTTCCACAAGGTCGGTGAGGTAGACTTCGCCCTGTGCGTTTTGGCTTCCGAGTTCTGGCAAGGTGCGCACGAGGAAGTCGCGCTCGAAGACGTAAACGCCGGGATTCACCTCCGTCACGGCTAGCTCCTGCGGGCTAGCATCCTTAGCTTCGCGAATCGCTGCAACGAGGCCGTCGCGCCGAATAATCCGGCCGTACGCACCGGGGGATTCCGTTCGCGTGGTGAGCAGCGCGACTTGAACGCCAGCCCGAGCTGCGGCCCCTGCGCAGAGCTGGGCGAGCGACTCAGCGCGCAGTAGAGGGGTGTCTCCACAAAGCAGTAGCACCTCGCGGCAGGTAGCGTTCAAATGCGGCACCGCCTGCGCCGCCGCGTGACCCGTACCGCGCTGCTCTGCTTGCAACGCGAAGGCGAGCGCAACTTGGGCGTTTGCTTCGCGCTCGGACTGCCAGCTCTCCGCAGAGGCGGACACCGTTTCCGCATCGTGGCCGACGACGACAATAATGCGTGCGGCGCCGGCATCGCGCGCGGCATCGAGGACGTAGTGGAGTAAAGGCCGGCCTGCGACCTCGTGCACCACCTTGGCGGCAGCGGAGCGCATGCGCGTCCCCTTACCCGCCGCCAACACCACACACTCAAGTCCCGGACGCACTTCGGCCATGCCGAGTATCTGCCACGGCCTAGTAGAAGGCTCAATGTGCCAGCCCTATGGAGCCACAGCCGAACCGGAGGGGCTCGCTGCTTGTCAGGCATATCTCACAAGTGTATAATTTTACAATGTCACGGCCAGGGGAGATGGGCTTCGATTCGGCACGCCGCCGCAGGCGCGTCACGTTGGTTGCCTGGGCCTGCGCGGTCGCTTCAGGATGCGGTTTCGTGGGCTACGAGCCACGCAGCGCAGCCGAATCCGCCGAACCTGGCTCTGACGCCGAAGGAGAGGTTGGCTCACAAAGGTCCAACACGCCGGGTGCGGGGAGTCCTAACGACGCGCTCTGCGGTGGCCCCGAGGCGCCGTGTCGCATCGGAAGCCAGTGCGAGGAAGACAGCGACTGTGCAGGCGGGACCTGCCGCGCATCGGTATGCGAAGAGGGCGCGCTGCTGCGCATCGACTTAGCCACTTGGGATGGCGAAAGTCTTGGAGGACTGGGACTCGATGGGCAGGGCATTAGGCTCGTCGCAGCGGAAGGCGCCAGCGTGACGCGCACCGACCAAGGACTGAACTTTGATGGCTCGGGGGGTCTAGCGAGTAACGGGCCAGTTAATCCGCTCATCGCAAGGTGTCATGAGCGAAACGCGTTGTCGCTTGTCATCTCCTTCATCGTACCCGCCGGGAGTACGCCTGAGGCTGGGCGCCTGGTTGAACTGAGCGAGGTTAACCGGCCCAGCCACAGCAATATTTCGCTAGCGCGAAGCGCTGCCGGCCCTGAAGAAGAAGCCCTCGAAATCCGCATGCGCACTTCCGAAACCCTGAGCCTGGGTGCCGCGGGCGCGCTCGGTGAGCCGTCGCTCTCGGTGACCGGTGCCTCTTTGCCCGGTGCTCAACGCACGGTTGTCTACACCTGGGACGAAACCGGCGCCGAGACGCTTTGGAACGAGGGCGTCATGATGGCGACAGGCTCCCGCCCTGGAACCCTGCGAGAAGCTTGGACGGCGCAGCGGCTCTTTGTTGGCGCCACCCAAGGCGGCGGCGCGGCCTGGACAGGCACCCTGACCGAACTTGCCTTCTATTGCGAAGCGCTTACCGGCCCGGACATCGCCGCGCTCCTTTCCGGCCCTTGAGGCGGCGCGCTGCCTGCACTTAGCTCTCGCAGAGGGCGCTGTTTCTGCAACGCGTCACTCGCTTAACGGTCGCGCAAGCGGCGCGTAGCTGCGCGCGATATGTTCTATGTCGCTGAGCGTACGCACATCGTGCTCGAGTTCGGGTGCGACAAGCAGGTTTGGCGCGCGCTCGCCGCTGCGGGCAACGAGACGTGCTACTCGCGCGCGTTCCGCATTCGCCCGCGCCCGGAGGCGTGCGTCGGCAGCGGTCAGTGCCGTGAGGGCACCTTCGGTGAAGGCCCCCAGCGCCACCACTGCGTTGCGCTCAGCCTCGAGTGCTGAGGGTGCCAGAGGTTGCGTAAGGCTCTCCGCCGATACGGCATTGATAAGCAGTGCCTCGCACGCAAGGCCTTCGCCTTCGAGGTACGCCAGCGCCGCGCGCGCGCTCTCGAGCGCAGCGTCCACCGGGCGGCTCACCACAAGGAAAGCGGTGTCCGGCGCCGCGAAGATGCGTTCGACATCCGCGGCGTGCGCGCGAAACCCGGCAAAGACGCTGCGAAGGGCCTTGATGAGGTCCACTAGTTCCGAAAGGAAGGCATCTCCGGTGAAGCGAGCGAGTGCCCAGCGCGCAAACCGCGCCTTGGCGCCACCGCCCCGCTCCTCATCCTGCTCCCGTTCACCGATGAGCCACTGACTCACCTTGCCGTCTAGGGCTGAAAGCACCTTGCGAGGCGCCTCGAGAAAATCGTACGCATTCACGAGCGGCGGCGTATCGAGCACAATGGTATCGAAGCGGCCGCCGCGATAGAGACGGTACATCTGCTCAACAGCCATCAGCTCGTGGACCCCCGCTAAGGTGCCCGCGACATACTCGTAGAGCCGGTTGCCAAAAATGCCCTCCGCAGCTGTGGGGCCGGCGACTTCGCGAATAAGGCTGTCAAATAGCGCGCGTCGATCGAGCGTCTGGGCATAGAGTTCGCCCTTCAGAGGCCTTGAAAGACTCGCCAACGACGCAGCGGGCAGCGCCGTGGGCTCGCCGGGCGCGGTCGAAAAACCGAGCGCAGTCATCAAGCGCGGACTCGGGTCGATGGTGAGCACGAGAACGCGGCTTCCCTCCTGCGCCAGCCTGAGCGCTAGCGCCGCCGCCGTGGTCGTCTTGCCAACGCCACCCGCACCCAAACACACCACAACTCGCTTGCCGTAGCCCGGCAGCGCCGGCACAGCCTCAGTCTTTGCGGCACTCGGCGTTCGATTAAATTCTTTCATGACCAGGACACTCAGGACGATCCTTACACTCCCCGTAAGGCGACGTCTAAGCTTGGACTTCTTTAACACCAACGTAGATGTCGAAGATGTTAACTTGTCGACGACCTTGGTCTCCCCGATGCGCGACTGGTCGCGCCCGGTGCTCCCGAAAGGTCGGTCCTTCTGTCACGGCTATCGACCACCGGCGCGCATCAGATGCCGCCCATCGGCATCGTCCAACCCGACCCCCAAGGCATCGATATCCTAGCGCGCTGGATCGAAGCATTGACCGGGTGCGAGTAGCGCCTCAGCGTCTTCGAGGAGCGTGTCTCGAAGACGCTTGGGGCAGATGCCTGACTGGCGAAGCGCTCGCAGGGTTTCGGCGCCGGTTCGTTTGGCGAGGCGCTGACCGTCGGCGTCGCGCATTAGGGGGACATGCGCAAAGCGGGGTGGGGCAAGGCCTAGCGCTGCGTAGAGGGCAAGCTGCCAGGGCGTTACCATAGCCAGGTCTGCACCGCGCACGACTTCGGTAATGCCCATGGCAGCATCATCGACGACGACGGCGAGTTGGTAAGCGATGAGGCCGCTAGCGCGACGCACGACAAAGTCCCAACCTCCGGTCGGGTAGGCTAGCGCCCCATAGACCTCGTCGTTAAAGGGCGGCGCCGACTCGGGCATACGAAAGCGCAGCGAGCGTGGACGTTTCGGCTGGGTGATACCTAGACGGCAGGTGCCCGGGTAAGGATTCCCGAGCTCTTCGAGACCGTGCGGGGCCTGGGCGATGCGTTGAATGTCTTTGCGCGAGCAGGTGCACGGGTAAAGCAGCCCTTGGGCCGTGAGTTGCGCGATGGCTTCTTCGTAGTGTGTGTGGCGTTCCGACTGCAGGTACGGGCCATAAGCGCCGCCGATGTCTGGGCCTTCATCCCAGTCTAGACCGAGCCAGCGGAGGTCCTCGATGATGGCTTGGGTCGCTCCCTCAACCTCGTGCGCTTGGTCGAGGTCCTCTATGCGCAGGACGAAGATGCCTCCCGCTTGGCGAGCGCGCTGCCACGCTAGCAAGGCCGTGCGCGCGTGGCCAAGATGCAGCAGTCCCGTCGGGGACGGCGCAAAACGACCTCGGTAGCCGGGCTCCGCCATAGGGGATTGCCTTCGCAGAACGCTAGAGGCGCCGCAAGGGGCCCGCATGACAGCAGGCCTCTGCCGTGTACCCTCTCGATGGAGGCGGCCTGACGCACAGGATCTCGAGCGGCGGCGTGTCTATCGACGCAAGTGGGCTAGTCTGAGCTTCTGATGCGGGTCTCCTTCGCGCTTTTGGGCCATCCGGTCGGCCATTCTAGATCACCGGCCATGCATGCCGCGGCCCTCGCCGCTGCGAACATCGCGGGCGACTATATGGCGTTCGATGTGCCGCAGGAAAGACTCAAACCTGCGATTGACGGGCTTTTCGCCCTCGGTTTCAGCGGATTTAACGTCACTGTGCCGCATAAAGTGGCGGTGATGGAGGCCCTCGAAAGCGTTGATGCGCGGGCGAGGCGCATCGGTGCCGTCAATACCGCTGTCCGTACGCCTACGGGGTTTCGCGGAACGAATACGGATGGGCTCGGATTTGTGCGTTCGTTGGAAGCCGAAGGTCTGAAGGTGGATGCGCAGAACGCCCTGGTCCTTGGCGCGGGCGGCGCGGCGCGCGCGGTGGTGGCGGGGCTACTCGAAGCCGGCGTCGGCTACGTTGGCGTTGCCGCACGCCGAGCAACGCAGGCCGAGGCACTCGTCGCGGACCTCGCGGACCCGCGCCTGGAAGCATTGCCGCTCAACGGAAACCTTGCGCCGCACTTTTCTCGCTGCGGGCTGCTGGTGCAGGCGACTTCCGTCACGCTCGAGTCGGCCTCAGAACCCGCCGAGACGCGCGACCGGCGCGAAGCCTTTGTGGCCGCTCTTCCACTCAGCGCGCTTCCGGATGCCGCAGTCGTATCTGATTTGGTGTACGCACCGCGTGAGACGGCTTTACTCCGCGCTGCCAAGCATGTCGGCAGACGCACTGTCGACGGAACAGGCATGCTTCTGCATCAAGGCGCACTTGCTTTCGAGGCTTGGCTGGGGGTGGTGCCGGATGTTGGCGTAATGCGCGCGGCGCTCGACGCCTCTCTGGAGCGTACGGAGACGTCCATGGCGAAGCCGGAGACTCGACGATGACCCGCCCGTCACTGCCCGTCGCAAGCGCCGAGCCAGCGCGACCCACGCTGCTCAACCGCGGACTTGCCGCTAGCCTCGGTAGCCCGTACGTGCACCTCGTTATCCTGGCCATCGACCTCGACCGCTTGAGTGATGTCGTCGATGAAGTGCCCCGCGCATGGGAGGTTTTCCTGCTCGCACGTTATCTCGAACGCTTGCCCAAAGGCGAGGCGGAGGGCCTGGCACTCGCCACTATTGATCACGCCGCCGAACTCGCTGCGTTGGGTGAAGACCCCTGCGAGTGTCTTGGTGCACCCCTGCTCTTGGCCTTTGGCGACGCGGCCGCGCGCGGCCGCCTTTCGACTCGGCTTACCGCAAGCCTCGCGGAGCTGGGCATTGACAGCCGGGGGCTCAGCAAACGCATGGCGCCCTGGCACAAGCAGCCGCACGACCTAGTGCGTGAACTCGCCGGCCGCGCACTGACCGCACCACTCACGCCGCCCTTGGCCGAGTTAAGCGTTCGTGCGCTGGAGGCGCTCCGTGCGACGCACACCACGCCTCGCCGCGCTCCACACAGCTAACGCGCGCGGCCATTCTGGAACGAATCGGCGGCCAGGAAGCGGAACGCAGTGCGCTCCACGCACCATTTTGCGGGCGCGCGCGCTTGCATTTCTCAATGTTTTCGGGGCCACAGGTCCGGCATGCCCTGTGCGGTATTGGCCAACATGGCGGACCCTCTCTGCACCATATCTAAAGCGCATGCCTCCACGATACTTGCCCGCAGACATTACTGGCTTTGTGCCGGACTAGCTTGCTTGAGCGCGCTCGCGTTCGCCGGCTGCGATCTCGAGGGCGTCCAAGGCAACAACCTTGACGGGAGCTACTGCGAACCACTCCTTCACGCGACAATGGAGGGCGAAGAGGCACCGGTGGCGAGCTTCGATGAGGCGACCCGGATAGTCTTGCCGGATGCGCTGGAGGTACAGGACGGCAGCCTTCAGGGGATAGAGCGCTTCGTCCTGAAGCTGGAGCTCGAGATGTGGCGCGTCGCCTGCGTGTATGACGTCAGCGAAATCGGCGACCTCATTCGCTTCGCGGGCTGTGTGCGTAGCGAGGAGGCTGACGCCCGCAGTGATTGCGCTGAGAGTGACACGCCATGCGACGTTCTCGGCGTGCGTGCTGGCGATGCACTCGATATTCTCTCGGCATCCCTGCACACGGTGGGCACGCCGCTGAACGCTACGGTCGATGTGGTCGCTCAGCTTGGCAACATCTGCGCCTCCGGAGCACCGGAAGCGCGACCCGCAGAGATCTGTGACAGCGGCAGCGACGAAGATGGCGATGGCGATATCGATTGCGCTGATTCGGATTGCATTGCGAAAGAGATGTGTCGCGATGCGTTCTCTGAGGGGCTAACGGTCACAACGCCCTTCACGTTTCGTCAGGTGCCGACGGTTCTGGAAGCAGAGGCACATGTCTCAGACCTACGCGTCAGCGCCCACGGCCTGAACTTCCGCACGAGCGACGACACCGTCTTGCTGGAAATTGGGCAAGCGGTCGCAGGCGCTTCCCAGGGCGGCTTCCTTCGGCGGATTACCGCGCTTCATCCACTTCCCGGCGGACGCGTGCAAGCGCTTACAACGCCCCTCGCCGTCAGCGATGTCTTCGAGACAGGGTCCTTCGCACTTGAGGTCAGCGAGGAGGCGTGGGCGCCACTGGCCGCAAGCGACCCCCTGCCATCCCCCATGGCGATGCAAGCATTCGTCAGTGAGCCCTTCGACTTTGAGGAAAGCCCCTGCGAGGCGCAGATGGCCGGCTTCAACGTGCGCCCGATTTTCGAGTTCACGCCGCGGGTTTCGGGCGACCTCGATATCGTCGAAGGTGAGCTTATCTCAGCGCGCGCGGACGTTGGGGGAACATTGCAAGTTGGCGGCGCGCTCGCCGGTCAGCTTGAGGGGTCCGCAAGCTGCTCCTTCAGTAGGAGCCTAACTGGCTACCGCATGGCACAGATCATCTGGGTGCCGACGCCTGCACTCGTTCCCTTTCCGATACTGATCGTCCACAATGTCTATCCGCAGCTCAACTTTGGCGCGGAGCTATCGGGTGATGCGGGGCATGTTGCCACGCGCCTCGAAGGACGCGTATCGCTCGACGGCAACGCGGTGATTGCGCGCGAAGGCTCGAACGTCGCTGTACGCGGAAGCAGCGGCGGCACGGGCAACTTCAGCTACACGCCACCGGCCAACAAAGCCGACAACTTCAACCTCACGCTCTCTGCCGGCGTTGAGGCGGTATACGGCGCGGATTTCTACGGCCTAGCCGGGCCCCACGCCGGCCTTGGCGCGAGCCTTCGCGGCACGGTCCGCACCGTAGGCAACTGCGAATGGGAGGGCACCGCTGATCTGCTGCCGACCTTCAGTCTTGGGCTGAACATTCCCTTCACGTCCGTTGGACCCAGCGTCCTCGAGGGGGAGGAAACCCGCATCTTCGAGACGCGCCAGGCCCTTGGCGGCGCGACCTGCGACCCCAACAACCCGAACGATGGCGACCAAGGTGTCGGCGATGGATCCGATGACTCGGACGCTACGGAGTGTCCCTGGGGTGCAACGCCGACGCCAGACGGCGCAACGCCCTGTGCCTGCGACGCCGCAAACGGCGCGGTTATTTTGCCCGGACAAAACGCCTGCCAATGCGACTACACCCGCGGTTTTCGCTACAATCCTTACACCGACCGCTGCGACGGTTGCAACGGCGCAACGCCCTACTGGAACCCGCAACGGCAGCTTTGCACCCAGTGCCCCCCCGGGGCGCGCGCCAATCCAGGCGGCGCCACCGCATGCGCGTGTGACACGGAAGCGGGCTTTACTTTAGTTCCGGGCACGGATAGCTGCGCCTGTGATGCAGCAGCAGGCTCCCGGCTGAATGACGCCGGCGACGCGTGCGAGTCGGAACGGAGCCGTCCCGTACAGGTTACCGTTCAAGGCCTAAGCTGGGGCAACCCCGCCACCTGGCGCACGAGCGTCTACCCACCGGTCAACGCAGTCGAAATCGGCATTCCCTGCATCGGCTCGCTTGGCACGCCCTCCTACGGCTATCGCATCGAAGCCCACGACCGCCACGGAAACCCTGAGACCTTCATGAGGGGCTCCTGCGGAGACTGCTTTTACTGCGGCAACGGCAGCGCCCAGTTCCGTCACAGCAGCTACAGCATTGAGTGGCCGTGAAAGCGGTCGGCCGCGGGGCAGTCCGCCTTAGGCGCTTCGAAATTAACCTGTTTACGAGTTGCTGTCTCAGCGCTCCCGCCCTAGACCCGCGCCGTGTTAACGCGCAATACCGCATTTCGTTGGACGAAAAGATCCGCGAACACGCTCGGAGTATCGGTGATTCTGCCTCTTGCCGCGTGCTCAGGGGGGACAAGCTTTGGCGACCTCAGCGCCAACGAAACTGCGCGCCTGCGTACTCCTTGTGACGCACTGCCCGCACCCGCGTACGCGCCCACCGCCACATGGGAGCAGGCGCTCACCGTTGACGTCATCGACTGCAATCTCGCCTTGCCATCGCGGCTGCGTTTGAGCCCAGACGGGCAATGGCTCTTCTTGACGCAGCTACGGGGAACCACATATGTCTACCAACGGCAAACGGAGGGCTGGGATTTTCAGGAGGCATCGTTCTTTGACCTCGGCGACCTCGGCGTTGTGAACGAAGCGGGACTGACAAGCATCGCGTTGGCTCCGGGCTTTGACCCGGAGAGCCCGGAGCGTTCTCGGCGTGAGGTTTTCCTTTCGTACCAAACGCGCACCGACAACGGCAACGTGAATCGCATCTCGCGCGTGGTCGCAGGGATGGACGCCGGCAACCTAGTGGGTACAGACCCGGAAGTGATCTGGACGGGCACCGGGCCAACGGGAGATGCACACCAAGTACAAGACGTACACGCCTTCGAGATGCGTGGGCGTGCGCATCTGTTGGCGCTGGTAGGCGATGGCAACGAACCGAGCAGCGCAGCGGACCCATCGACGGACGCGGGCAGTGTGGTGCTGATGCAGAGGGACGGCAGCGACCCGCTCGGCGCGCGTGCTTGGCCTGACTTTCCCAAGCGGCAAGCCATCGGCGTCAGAAACGCCTACAGCATGGTGATGCTTGCGCCGGAGGTCGACCCTCGCCAGGGCATTGTGGCCGTGGAGAACGGCAACTCGTCGAACGACCGCGCCTGGCTCAAGCGCCTTGTGGACATCGAGGGAGCTCGGGCGCTGCCACACGACCTTGGTTACCGCGGCTCCGACACTGAAGCATCGTTTACGCAGACGCCTGATATTTCGAGCGTTGGGGGCGTCGGACAGGCTCGCAACTCGGTCTTCAGGCTCTTCTCCCCACCGGTCGCGCCAACAGGTCTTGCGCTGCACCCAGGCGGCGGCCCCATCGCGCCCAGCGACGTATCCGGTGCGAGCCTAGTCGTAGGCCTTTTTGGCGAGACGGGCGCCACTGAGGTTAATGAACGCAATGGGCTCGGGTACTTGCGTGTCACCAATATCGGCGGCGCCGCATTGCAGAGCACCTTCGAACTCATGCTTGCCCGCAGACCCGAGACCGCAGGCGCAGTTCACCACCCTGTGGCGGTTGAAGTCGATCCAAGCGACGGCACCACATACTTCGCCGATATCATCACCGGGAGCCTCTACCGCGTCGGTCTTGTTCGCTAATCCCTCGGGTAACGCTGAGTTGGCCTAGGGTGCATCGGTGTGCATGACGCCTCGACGACGCTGTTGCCGTGGTGGCTCACGGTGCGGGAGCCACTCTTTCGCAGGACCACTTAATGCCGGACGCGCGTCTACCTTTCCCGCAGGCCCTACCCCAGCTCGGCTCCGACCGTGCCCCATGGCGTGAACAGGCATGCCTTTTCCTCGCGCTGAGTCGGTTTCGCCCTGCAGTCCACCTGCCTACGCTTCCGCGTCTTGGGTTGAAACGGGTACAACGGTCGCGTGCTTTTTCGGCGCGGGGCGCGCGCCAGCTACACTGACGCTCGTCCTATGCTAGGCGCGTCACGATGCAACCACCGTTGTGTGTCGTGCACCGCGAGACCGGCGTGACGACCGGTGACCTGCGACCTGAGG
>SLEO01000257.1 GCA_007124745.1 Myxococcales bacterium | reverse complement strand
CCCGTGCTCCTCGGCCCCGTGCCCCGCCGTGCACAGCAGGCCACCGAGACAGCAAGCGCCAACGCAGGGGCGGCCTTTTTCGCCGAAGGCCTCGCCGCGGCGAGTAGCGAGGGCGTGAGCGGCCCTGTTCGTTGGCGCGAACGCTCCGCCAAGGCTTGGCCCGCAGCGAACCTCGACCTCGGGGCCTACCTGACGCCGAGCACGGGCATCTGCGCCTTGCTCGCGGCGAGCATCACCCTAGAAGCGGATGCAGCCCCCGTGCAACTCAGCCTTGGGGGTGCGGGAAGCCTTCGGCTCTGGCTCAATGGCACGCTCCGCCTCGACGACGATACCGAGCGCGGTGACTATCCCTATCGCTACGTCGTCGTCGAAGACGGCGAGCACCAAGGCGATGAGACCGCAAGGACGCTGCGGGTGCTCGTCGAGCGCTGCGGCCAGGCCGAAGCCCCCAGCGCGACGTTAAGGCTCACCCGTGCGGAGGACGGCGCCCCGGTCGCTCTCGAAGCTCTCGGCGCCGGACGTTTTCGCGGCACCCTAGACGCACTGCCGCCAGCGGATGCGCCACCCGCCAACGCACCACCCAGCACTCAGCGTGCGCAGACCGCGGCCGGTGCACCTGTCGACCAACGCGCGTTCGGCATCGACAAAGGCCGCCTAGCGGCCTTCTTGCTCGCCGCCGAGCCCAGCCTTAGCGACCGGGCGGAAGCGTTCCCCGCCGTCGAAGGCAGCGTGGCAAGCAAAGCTGCGGCGGGGGCAGCCAACCTTGTCGCCCGCCAAACCGTCCAAGCGACGCGCTCCCGGGAGGTGCAGACCCGGCTGCTGCGCACCTGGCAGCGTACCGCACCACAGGACCCCGCACTCTGGCTAGCGCTCGGCGAGTTCTACGCACTCAGCTACCGGCCAAGCCGCGCGGTGCCCTACCTGCGCGCGGTCCTGAACCGCGCACCGCGGCGCGCGCCCGAGGACGCGGTCTTTCCCTGGCCCCGAGGAACCGTGCTTAACGCGAGCGCGGTGCCACCGCTGCTTCGGCGTGAAGCGGGCCTGATGCTCGCCTATCTGTTCACCGAACAAGGCCTGCATGGTGCCGCGCGGGAGCTGGTCGACACCTTGGTTGCCGAGACACCCGACGGCTGCGCCGTCCTCGAAGCGCGCGCTATGCTCGCCCGCCAGCGCGGCAGCCTAAAGGCCATTCGCGGCCACGAGAAAGACCTCGCGACACACTGTGATGTTAAGCTGCGTTTGCGCGAACTCACGCTTATCGACCAGCTCAACGCAAGCGAACAGCTTCCGCGGCGCGCCCTCGAAGACTTCGCGGCCCATGCCCTTGCTGAACGCGGCGGTTTCGCGCGCCTTGCGACCGTCTTCCGGCGCGCGGGCATCGACGATGAAGCGGTCACCTGGCTTGAGGAAGCCGCGCAGATGGACCCAGCAGACGCCGGCCCTGTGGTAGCGCTGGCGCAAGCGCAGCTCTCGGCGGGCAACGAACGCCTTGCTTCGGAAGCCATCGACGAAGCGCTTGCGCGGGCCCCTCAGGATGCCGCGGCCCGGACGCTCGCCGAACGCCTCGCCCTCCCCCCCGCCGCCGATGAAGCGCTGGCCCATGCACCGGAGCAATGGGCCAAAATAGGGGACAGCGCCGCAGGCTACGGCCTTGCGCTCCTCGAAGACCTTGAAGTGCACGCCTTCGCGGAGAACGGCCTTGGCCGGCGCTTTTTCCAGAAGGTCTTTGTCGTGCAGCAGCCTTCGGGCGCCCGCGAGCTCAAAAACTTTCCCATCACCTATGCCCAGGGCCGTCAAAGCGTGACCCTTCGCCGGGCACGCGTATACCGCGATGGCAACAGCTTTGATGTGCGCAGCGTTCGGGATGTTGCGCTCTCCGAGCCTCAAGTGCGCATGTACTACGATCAACGCGCCCGGGTCCTTGAGCTGCCGGATCTCAAGGTCGGCGACCGCATTGAGCTGCGCTACCGCATCGATGACGTTCAGCGCACCCGCGTGCACAACGAGTCGCTCTCACTCTTCACGCACCTCCAAGGCCCCCTGCCCGTGGCGCGCCGCGAAGTGGTTGTGCTCACGCCGCCGGGCCGCAAGCTCGCGTTCCACCTCGAAAGCCACGGGCGCACCTTCGCTAACGCGCTGCAGCAGAGCCCGGGCAAGCTTCACATCACCCTACGCCATGTGGCGGCGAGCGAACGCGAGCGCGCAGCAACGGGCATCACCGAATACGTCCCCTACCTGCACGTTGGCTCCTTTGCGTCCTGGGGAGCGCTGACGCGTTGGTACACGATGCTGCTCAAGCCGCAGCTCGTCCTTGGCGCGCGACTGAAGGCCGAGGCGCAAGCGCTGGTGGAGGGCAAAACCACCACTGAAGCCAAGGTCGCCGCCATTTACCGCTACGTGCTCGAGCATACGCGTTACGTCGCGCTTGAGTTCGGTGAACACGGCTACATTCCCTACGCGGTGGTCGACGTCGCTGAACGCGGCTTCGGAGACTGCAAAGATAAAGCCGCGCTGCTCATCGCCCTTCTGCGCAGCGTCGGCATCGATGCGCACCCGGTGATGATTCGCACCCGGCCCCGCGGGCTCGTGCATGCCGAGCCACCCTCGCTTGCGCTCTTTGACCATGCGATTGCCTACGTCCCCGAACTTGACCTCTTTCTAGATGGCACCGTGCAGAAGACCGGCATCCGCGAGCTACCCAGCGCCGACCAAGGCGCGGTAGCCCTCATCGCGGACCCCGACGCGCCGCGCATCGTAGTCACCCCCGAAGCGACACCGCAGGCGAACGCACGCCATCGAGATTTCGAGATCACGCTCCCGAGTTTTGACGCCGACTCCGAAGGTTCCGGTAACGATGGCGGGCGTTTGCGCCTGGCGGTTGACGAAACGGTCGTAGGCAGCAGCGCGCCAGCGCTGCGCCAACACCTCGAAGCCGCATCCACCCGGACGCAACGCTTCACGCGCTGGCTTCAGGCTCAGGCATCCGGCGCGCAGCTCACGGACCTTGACGCCGTCGAACTCAGCGACCCGGAGCGGCCCGTCCGCTTACGCTACCGCTACACCCTGCCGGCCCCGCGTCCCGAAAAAACGGCCAACGCGAAAGCCCCTGCGGCCCGCAGCGCCGACTTGCCGTCATCCGCCCTGGAGAACCTTGTTGCCACCCTCGCGCCAACAGCCTCCGCCCGAAAGCTCCCCCTCGACCTGGGCACGCCGCAGCGCTACTCGGAGACGCGGCGCTACCGCCTACCCGCCGGCGTGCGCGTCACCGCGCTGCCACCGGACCGCACGCTGGGCACGCCCCCCGTGGCAGCCCAAACCAACCCGCCCCCAGCCTCGGCTCAGCCCGCAGAAGCTAAGCCGAGGCCGGAGAGCCTGGTTTTCTTTCAGCGCAAAAGCCGGAGAGAAGGCAGCACCGTCGTGATAGACACTCACTTCGAAGTACGCGCAGGCCGTTTGGCCCCTTCCGCCTACGGCAAGCTGCGGCGAGCCCTCACGGAAGTCGAGCGCGCCCTCGCCGAGTCCGTCACTATCGCCGACGCAGGTTCAGGCGCGTCCCAGGCATCCGCAGCCCCGCCAGCCCTGCGCCTGGCGGGTGCGACCGCGCACCCAGCGCCAAGCACGCCATCAAGCATGGAAGCACAGCGGCCCTTCGGCACAGACGCGAGCCTGGCCCGGCTCGCAGCTACGCGCCCAGCGCGGGCGGGCCTCACGCCGGGGTTGCGCGAGGAGGCAACGCCATGACCGCCCGGCGGCTGCAGAGCCCGTACGCGCGGACCTCCGCGGCATACCCATGCCCGCGCGGGTTGTGCGTGATGCGCGTGGCGCTTGCGCTACTGATGATCTTCGCGATGAGTTGCGGCGGCCAGAGCCGGCGGGGCCTGCGGGGCAACGATGGCCCAGCGCCGCTACCGCGGAACTTAGGCGAGCAGGAGGTGGCGCATCTCGAAGCCTGGTCTCGGGAAGACGATGCCGCCGCGTTGCTCTACGGCATCGCCCTGCAGGAACGCGGCTATCCGCGGGCCGGCGCCCGGGTGCTGGACGCACTCCTGCGTGCGAGCGATGACCCAAGCCTTCTCGAAGCCGCCGCCGGCCGCTTAGCCGCCTACTACGAGGATGTACCGAGTGCGCCGCCGGCACGTGCGGGCGCGCCGCTGTGGCCTCTGCTGCGCCGCGTCATTCACGGCACGGGTCCGCTCCCGCAGCACCTCGGCTGTCCCGACGCGTTCACGCTGACACGGCTTGAGACGACGCTGCCGTATTTTCATTATCTGGACCTTCTCCCCGTCGACGCGGGCAACGACCGCAGTGCGGTCTCAACGCAGGAAACAACGCGCACCTGGGATAGCGGCGGCGCAAGTGCCCTCAGCACGTTGCCGCGCAGCATCACGGCGCGGCGCTGCGAGCTGACACTGACGCAGCCGGAGAACGCCAAGGCAACCGACCGCGCGCCGGGAGTAGCGTTGTCGACGGGCCGCGGTGTTTACGCTGAGGTGGAGGCCGAGGTGCCGGCGCGGGCTTTCGCGCAGACGCTCGTCGTTGAGAGCATGGCGCATATCCAAGTGACCTTGGTCGAGCACGACGGCAAAGAAACCGTGCTCCTAGCGCAGCGGGACCTCGAAACCCTTCGCCCGGGCTGGGCGGCCGTTTTGGTGCCGGCTTCGTCCAAGCCTCGGACCCTGCGTCTACGCGTCGCCACGGGACAACGCAGCGCACGCGTGCTGCTTGCCTGGCTGCCCGACACCCAACTGCCCGCCACGGGTTGGCGCCAGGATCAAGCCGCCCTCACCACGTTCATGGACAGGGAAGCGACGGGGCGTCTCGTTGCCGCTTTGGTGGCCCATGGCCGCTTGCAGTCGCCGGACGCCCTGCAGCTCCTTGCGGACGCCGACGACGTGTTCTCGCTCTGGGTAAAGGCTCAGGCCGCGGCCAGCGACCCGTTGCGCTCGGAAGACGTGCGCACCCGTGCCGTGAAGGCGCATTACACCACGCTGCGCGAGCGTGCACCGAAGTGGTGGCGGCCCCAACTGGCACTGGCCTCTTCAGCGATTCTGGGTGGCCAGGTGGCGGAAGGGGAACGCGTTCTTGATGCCTTGAGGCGCGAGTACCCTAAACTTTCCGTTCTTGCCGCGCGCCAGGCCGCGTTGCTTTTAAAGCGGGGGAGCGACGCAGAAGCGGCGCGGCTTCTCGCACCCCTGGCGGCCACGCGCCCGGAGGCCTGCGAAGTCCACGGCCTCTGGTTCCAGGCGACGCACCGCGGACCTGCCGCCGAACGCGCACGCGCCGAAAAGGCGCTGCTGCGCTGCCGTCCCGAGCTTCCGGGCCTCGTCGACAGCGCCCTCAGCGAAGTGCGCCTTGACGATGCCGCCCACGCCCTCGACACCTGGCGCGCCGAGCTAGGAACACCCCTGCCCGATGACTACCACGTCCGCGCCCTACGCCTCGCATTGCTCGAAGGCGCCGGGCAACCGGACGCCCCCGACGCAGCGGCCTCCCGGCTAGATGCCGCCATCAAGGGCCTCGACAGCCCCTTTTGGCAAGCGCACCTTGCACCCGCCGGCGAAGTGCGCGCGCATCTGGCGCCTCTGGCAAGCAGCCGCAGCGCACCCGACGACGCCACGCTGCGGCTCGCAGACTTGGAAGCGGCGCTCGACGCCTCGAAGTCCGACCAGAATGCGACGTTGCTTGGGGAGTTGCTCTTGGGCCTGACGCTCGACCCGGCACCCGTACTCGCGGCCTACCGGCGCCGCAAACCGAAGTACGAAGCGCCTTCGGTCTACATCCTCGACTACACGCTCATTCGCGTATTCCCCGACGGAAGCGCCCTCGAGTACACCCATAACGTCATCAGCATCGACTCGGAAAGCGCAGTGCAATCCGAGAGCGAAGTCTCACTGCCGGAAGGGGCGCTACCGCTGGCGCTGCGCACCTTCAAGGCGGACGGACGCGTGCTCGACGGCGAGCCCATCGCCGAGAAGCAGAGCATCTCGCTGCCGCTGGTCGCCGTGGGAGATGCCATTGAGCTCGCCTACGTGCGGCGACTGCCCGCCGACCCCACCTATCGCGGCGGCTACCTCAGTCCCCGCTTCTACTTCCAGGCCGCCGAGGTACCCTTCGATCGCAGCGAGTTCGTCCTCGTCTTTCCCGAAGGCGCGCCTGTGAGTGTCGATGCGCGCGGCGCCGCACCCCAGGCGGAAACCTCGAAGGTCAACCACACGGCGGGCCCGCTGCAGGTGCTGCGCTTCCGCGCGGACAAACAGCAACCCCACAAGACCGAGCCCCTTGCGCCGCCTTTCACCCTTTGGGCGCCCTCGGTGCGGGTGGGAACGGCAGCGAGCTGGCTCGACTTTGAACGCACCTTCGCCCACGTGCTTCTCGGACGAAGCGTTGCCGACCCCCGCGATCAAGGCTGGGCCCGGGCAACCTTTGGCCAAGCCTCCGACCCGGTCGCCGCAGTCTTCGCTTACGTCCTCGAGCACATTGAAGAGAATGGCGACCTTGCGGGCCAAGCTGCCGCCATGCTCGCCGATGGACGCGGCAATCGTGCCCGCGTCCTGGCGTACCTGCTCCGGCTCCTCGGCGAGCAGCCGGAACTACTGCTCGCCCAAACCGTAGCGTTTGACGGCCAGGCCCTCGGCCTACCCGACGAGGGACGCTTCACCGTGCCGGTAGTACGGGTAGCGAACCCGGGCGGGGAGGCGCGCTGGCTCGACCCCTCCTCGCGCTATGTTGCCGCGGGCTACTTGTCGCCGCTGATTCGTGGTCAGCACGCCCTTGGGTTGTCCACCGCTGACCGGGAAGCGACCCGCGAGCTTGCGCTCGCCACCCTGCCCGACGGCCATGCGGACGCCGACAGGCTTGAGATGAACCTAGACATCGAGCTCACCGCAGGAGGTGGCGCGCGTATGACGCTTAACGAAGTGCGCTACGGTGCGGCTGGCGCCCCCTGGCGAGAGGCGCTTCAGCAAATGCCGCCGCACGCCTGGGCTCGGCAAGTCGAGAGCAGCTATGTGGCGGGCTTTTTCCCGGGCGCCGAAGTCAAAGCGGTGGAGGCGGAGCATCTAGAAGACGCGGAGCAGCCGCTTAAGTTGCGATTTGTCATCGATGTCGAACGCTTTCTAACGGGCGGCAGCCAGGGCCGGGCCCGCTTGCCGAGCCTGAACCCGGCGCAACTCGAGAAACGGCTCGCGCGAGAACAACAACGCCAAGAACCACTCCTACTCCCCGCCCCCGTTGTGCGCAGCCTGCGCGCGCGCATCGACCTCGGCCCCTACGCACTCGCCGGCACGCTACCCTCGCCCGTCGAGGTATCTGAAGACGCGCTCATCGCCTTCGACCAGCAGTGGCATAAGCCGAAGGCGGGGCAGCTTTCCTTGGAGGAACACCTACGCCTCAAGCCGACGCTCATTGCACCGGAAGCCTACCCAGCCTTCGCGAGCGCCTGCCGGAACATCGATAGCGCCCAGCAGCGCAACATTGATCTTGTCCCAGCCAAGCGTGCTTCGAACAGCAGCCCACCCAAGATCTCGTCACGAGGCGTCGAGCCCGCGACGGCTACGACCGGTCCGACCGGTCCCCCGGGCGGCGGTCCGTGACCGCGATTGACTTCTGCCACACGTCGGCGTGACTACGGGGCCGCCGGAGGGCATACTTAAATGGTGAGGTATTGCGCAGCAGTGTTGGGAGTGCTCGGTCTGACCTGGTTCAGCATGACGCCTGCGCACGCCGAACCTAGTGCCGCCGTGCCCCCCTGCATCACTTGGATGCCCATCGTCCGCTACCGCGCCTACGGCTACGACCACATCGTCCGCCTAGAGAGCAAGTGCGACAAGCCGAGTTCGTGCTCGGTGACGACGAACGCCAACGCAACACCCGTGAGCGGCACCCTGCCCGCTGGCGGCCGCATCGAACTGCAAACCTTCACGGGCTCCCCCGCCCGCTCCTTCATTCCCAGTGTCCTCTGCACCCTCCTTTAAGCTTAAGAGCGAGACGTAGGTAGGCGCTCGAACAAGCGCGGGAGCGCTAGCCCTGCAAGCAAGGCGACGAAAGGCGCGAGCGCCAGCCAAGGCGCCGCCCCAAGCGCGACGATCATCGGCCCCGGGCAGTACCCACTAAGCCCCCAGCCCGCCCCAAAGAGCACGGAGCCCAAGACCAGCCGGCCATCCACCCGGCGCGCTGCCGTCGCGGGCTGACCGTCGCTGCAAAGCACGCTGCGGCCTCGCAAGAGGTAGCGTCCTAGCGCGTGCACGGGGATGGCACCGGCCATCACAAAGCCGAGTGTCGGGTCCCAGGTGCCGGCGAAGGACAGAAAACCGATAATGCGCGCGGGGTCGAGCATGCCTCCAAGCATCAGGCCCACCCCAAAAAGCAGGCCGGCGGCGAAAGATCCTAGCGATGTAAAGCGTGGGTTCATGTCTTGGTTCTCGAGAGCGTTAACGAAGGAGCTAGAGGGGTGACCGGGGGCGCTGAGCAAGTGAGCGCAGACCGGAAGGAGCGCGAGCAAGGCGGGACGACTTCACGCAAGCGCGGACATCGCGGAAACCACAAGGGCGCCAGCGAGCATAAAGACACCGATGGCGACCAGTGAGCGTTTCGAGAGCCGCGAAAGGCCGCAGATCCCGTGTCCGCTGGTACAGCCGTTGGCCAGCGTAGCGCCAACGCCAACCAGAAAGAGGCCACCGAGCATGCGCAGACTCAGCGGCGGCGCCGGCGCCACACCGAAGAAGCTTGGTAGAAGCCACCGACCAAGCACGCCCGCTATAAGCAATCCCGCCACAAAAAGCAGCGCGGGATGGAGGCGCAGGCCGGTTTCAAAGACGGTGGCGCGTAGCAGGCCGCTGATGCCGGCGACGCGTCCCGTCACCGCGAGAAATAGGGTGGCGGCGACGCCGATAAGCACCCCGCCCAACAAGGCGAGCAACCAGGCACTGGGCTCAATCATCATTCGACATACTCCCGATTCGTTCAAACCATCATCATGCGAGCACGTTCATGCGGCTGCATCCAAAGCTGCACGCACCAGCAACACCGAGGCGAGCGCTATCGCCAGCACGCTGAAGGATCGGCGCAGCACTTGCTCGGGCAGCCGTACGGCAAAGGGCGCAGAGAGCCTCCCGGTCACCGCCGCCACCACCGTCACCACCGCAATAAGCAGCCAAGGCAAGGTCAGCGTGCCTAAATAGCCCGTTAACCCGGCGGTCGCGTTCAAGCTTATTAGCACCAGTGAGGTCCCCACTGCTTGCGGCATGGTGAGCCCCCCAATCGCGACGAGCGCCGGCACAAGCAAGAAGCCGCCGCCCGCACCCACAAGCCCAGTCACAAGGCCCATAGCAAGTCCCACCAGCACCTGAAGGGCACCCTGCTGTAGGGTCGGCCAGGAGGGACACGCTTGACCCAGCACAACCGCACTGCGACGACGCCACATCATCACCGCCGCGCCAAAAAGCAGCGTGGCAAAGCCGCCGATGAGCCATTCGCTCGGCACAAAGGCGGCGAGACGCCCACCCCCGAAGGCGCTGAGCGTAGCCGGCACCCCAAAGAGCAGCGCAGGCACCAGACACACCTGCTTGCGCTTGAGGTAGCCCGAAGCCGCCAGCAAGCTCGTCACCGCGACAAGCGCCAGCGACCCGGCGATGGCCACCCGGGGGTCCGTATGCGCCACGAAGAGGAAGAGCGGCAGCGCCAGCGCACTACCGCCACCCCCCAGCGCACCAAGGAGCGCACCGAGCAGCATCGCCCCGAGGATCATCACAACCCAGGCACCAGGCGATAGGACTGTAAGGCTTTCGAACATCTATGCTTTCTTCGGCCCAGGTCGGCAACGGTCTATCGGGGGGTCATCCTTTGCCAAGGCGCACATGAATCGGTCGTCGAGCGAGCCGTTCAGGGGGTCTACAGAGCAAGAGGTTTCGCAGACAAAACAATGGGCTCGGGCGCTCCAGGCGCAGCTTCAGCCACCTCAGCGGCAGAGCAGGGGACGGCTGGCGCGATTCACTCTGACAACCTCAGCGTATTGGGTGACGTGCCCCCTGAACGCATACGCCTAGAGCGTTGCATGGGGTTCGCAACCGCACTCCATGTTGGCGGGAACAGCCGTATGGATATGGCGCGGCTCCGGCAGGTTCAGGTTGTTCATCAGCGCCGCGAACGCCTCGGGCGTCTTGGGCGCCAGCCGCGGGTTAAAGGCACGTTCTTCGCCGATGGTGCTGACCGTTAAGCCCTGGTAGTCGTGCCCCGGCCACACCTGGGTGTCCTCCGGCAAGCCGAGCAATACCTCATGCAGCGAGTGAAAGAGCGCATCCGGGTCGCCGCCTTGAAAGTCTGTCCGCCCGCAGCCGCGAATCAGCAGCGCATCGCCGGTGAAGACGTGACTGCCCACCAGGAAGGAAGTGGAGTCCGGAGTATGCCCGGGCGTCGCCAGCGCCTTGATGGTGAGTTCGCCCACCTCAAGCACCTCACCGTGCGCCATGTGCAGGTCGCTGCAGGCAGGCCCCTTGGCACCGATAGCGAGTTTCGCACCGCTGCGTTCGCGCAGCTGGCTAGCCGCCGTGATGTGGTCGGCATGGGTGTGCGTATCGAGCACCCAGCGCAGCTTCAAACCGAGCTGGTCGATGAGCTTGAGGTCCCGCTCGACCTGTTCACGTACAGGGTCGATGAGTACAGCGTCACCCCCAGGCTTATCTGCAATCAGGTAGGTGTACGTCCAGGTGTCGGCGTCGAAGAGTTGGCGAAGCAGCATGATCTATCCTTTTTCGTCCTTGGAGTCCGAAGTGGTGCCGCGCTTGGCGACGGCTCCGGTCCCTGTACCTATGCAACCTGTTGCACCACACGTGCCATCTCACAAATATCCAAAATACATGCACTTTAACGGATAACGTGCAACGATTTGAATCAATGCGATGCGATGCTGTTGCAGAGCATGCAACACCGATTGCAACATGATGAACCTCATCACCGCACGCGTCCTGAACGCTATGTCCAAAGGGGTACGTGGCCCGCAGGTCGTTGCCGGGGAATCAGCCAAGGCAGATCGGCGGCACAGCATTTGTGGAAACTAAAGGTTGGACAGCAGCGCGGGAGCGTGGCGAAGATGCGGCAGAACCCAGATCTCGACGAAGTTCTCGATAGCGTGCTTGGCGCGCTGATTGTGCTCGACGCCCAGGGTCGCATCGACTTTGCGACGGCGAGCGCCGTCGCACTCGTAGGCGTGGACCTCGAGCCCGGCACGCCGCTGGCGAAAGTGCTCTGCGGCCACGGTAGCCAGCGGCCACTGGCGGACGCGCTCGCCGCTGGCGAAAGCATCCGCGCACGCATCGCGCGCTATCCACAACAGGACCTCGACGTGCGTGCCTTTCACGTACCGAAGCGCGGCACATCCACAGGCAGACAACGTGTTGCGGTGCTCTTGGCACCCGCAGCCCGCAACCTTGGCGACCAGGACGGCGAGAGCCCGATTCCCGACGAGACCCACAGCGCTGCGACGCCCGATGCCGCAGCGAATGCGTTCGGCGCCGGACTCATAGAGCTGCACGGCGTACGCACCGCGAGCCCGGTGATGAAGCGCCTACTCCGCGATGCGCTGCGCGTGGCCCCACGCCGCAGCACGGTGTTGATTCGCGGCGAGAGCGGCTCGGGCAAAGAGCACATCGCACGCCTGCTTCACAACGCTTCACCGCGCGCAAGCAAGCCCTTCCTTGCCGTCAACTGCGCAGCGCTCACCGGGGACGTCATCGAAAGCATCCTCTTTGGTCACGTGCGCGGCGCCTTCACCGGCGCCCACGCCGAGCACCTGGGCTACTTCCGCGCAGCGGACGGTGGCACCCTTTTTCTCGACGAAATCGGCGAGTTGCCCCTACCCGTGCAGGCCAAGCTTCTGCGGGTGCTCGAAGCCCGAGAGGTGCTGCCTGTGGGTGCCGTCTCGCCGGTGCCGGTCGATGTCCGCATCGTGGCCGCAACGCACCGTTCACTCCGTGAGCAAGTCGCCGCCGGCGCGTTCCGAGCGGACCTCATGTACCGCCTCCGCGTCGTGCCGCTCTTCCTGCCCCCGCTCCGCGAACGACCCGAAGACATCGCCCCCCTCGCCCAGCTCTTCATCGAGCAGCTCAACGCCCGCGAAACGCGGCAAGTGCTGGGCCTCTTGCCCGCAACCCGCGCTCGCCTCGAAGCATTCGCCTGGCCCGGCAACGTCCGCGAACTGCTAAACGCCATTGAGTACGCCCACGTCCTAGGCGACGGACCCTGGCTCACCCCCGGCGAGCTCCCCGCAGAACTAGGCGCTATCGCCCCCCCCGGCGAAAACCTAGCCCCCGCAACCCTATCGCCCACCACCCTTCCATCTGCGGACAGCGAGACGAAACGCGCGGACCGTGAACTCCTAGCCGCCCTAGAACGTCACGCCGGCCACAAAGGCCGCGCCGCCCAATCCCTAGGCATCAGCCGCGCCACCCTCTGGCGCCGCCTCAAACGCCTGCCCCATTCCGACAACGGTTAGAGGAGGAGGATGTGTCGGCCGCGCATCGCATCCGCATGAAGCTAGGCCATGATCGGTCTAGCCGGCTTTGGCGGATTCGATGCGGGCTTGGCGGAGGCGGTCGATGGTGCGGCGAATGTCGGTGCGGATGCAGCCGTAGCAGTCTTTGGCGCGGTTGGAACCACAGCCGGATTTGGGGCGGTTGTGCAGCCACAGCAGTACCGGGAGCGCGCGGAAGTCACCGAGTGCCTCCACTTCGGTAATCGCGGCGAGCATGTCGCGACAGGTGCTGGACAGCTCGAGATCGACAAGAGGCAAGGCGTAGGCCGGCACGTCCGTCGCGGGCTGGTAAAACTGCAGCATATTGGCGGCTTGCTTGCGCGCCTCTTTGTCTTCGCTAGTCGCCAGCGTCTGGAGACTCTGGAGGACGGGCTCGGGCAGGCGCGCGCCGCCCTGAGCCACCGCCGATTCCTCCTCCGCACTCAGGGTCGATAGCGTGCCGTCGACGGCGGCCACGTCAGGCGCGCGATTCTGCAGCCAGATAAAGCCCGCAGCGGCGGCGAGCGCGCCGACTAGGACCAACACAAGGGCTAGGAGCAGCGCCACCGGCCAGCGCGTGAGCACCGACGTGATTTGCGATGGGTGACCCTCACTGGAGATGCGGTCCGAAGCATGGGCGACCAGCGGCGTATCGCCAGGCTTACGCTTGTCTGAGAGTAAGGTGGGGGCACTGGCTAGATCCGAAACCGCCGCCACGCCGTCTTCGCCCACTACCGCCGGGCGAATGGAATCGGTGACCCGCGCTAGGTCGTAGCTAGAGGAGGGGACGAAGGCCTGAAGGCGCTCACGCACCTCGGCCGCCGACACCGGACGGTCCTCCACCTCCCGAGCTAGCAGCCGTTGGACAAGGGCCTCGAAAGCCTCGGGCACGTCCGCCAAGGGCACTTCGTCGCTGAGACGTGGCGCCTCACCCGCAAGCTGCTTCGCGACCGCTTGTGATGGCTTCTCGTGGTAAAAAAGATGCCTTCCCGCAGACATCTCCCAGAGGAGCACGCCGAGCGCGTAGAGGTCCGCGCGAAAGTCAACGCGCTCACC
Source organism: Myxococcales bacterium (assembly GCA_007124745.1). Taxonomy (GTDB): domain Bacteria; phylum Myxococcota_A; class Polyangia; order Polyangiales; family SLQV01; genus SLQV01. The sequence continues at coordinate 6,343 of SLEO01000257.1, read as the reverse complement.
GAGCGCCTGTTCCGGCGCCATGTAACCGGGGGTACCCATCACCGTACCCGTACGGGTAAGCGCATGCGTTTCCGAACGGATACTGCTCGGCGGGGACGAGCCGCCGTCGTCATCCTTTTGCGCCAGGCCGAAGTCGAGGATGCGCACCAGCAACGTCCCGTAGTCCGTCGCTTGCAGAATGATGTTCTCGGGCTTGAGGTCACGATGCACGATGCCTTCGGCGTGCGCCGCCGCGAGACCATCTGCGATTTGCGCGCCCAGGTGCGCCGCAAGCGGACATGGAAAAGGTTGCTTGCGGGCCAAATACGCGCGCAGCGTTTTGCCGCGCGCCAACTGAGTGACGAGGTAAGCGCTGCCATCGGCAAGCGTGCCGTAGTCGAGCGCCGGAATGACGTGCGGGTTTTCAACCTTGGCGGTCACCATCGCTTCCCGAGCGAAGCGTGCCGCAAGCTCGCTGCTGCGTTCGTGGTCCGGCTGAATGACCTTCAAGGCTACTTCCTTGCCTAGCGCCAGGTGCTCAGCGACGAACACCAGACCCATCCCGCCCTCACCTAGCGGAGCGACGATGCGGTAGCGACCGTCGATCTCCCGGCCGATCCAGGGCGCCATGATCGCTGAAACGCTTGATGCTTCACTCCCGTCCAATGGCACCGTGGTGTCTTCCGCGCCGTTGTCCGAACCCGTGCGCGCAGCTCCGCCTGCGCCGGCAACGTCTTCTTGCGGCGAACGCAGTGTCTCAGAGCCCTCGTGCGCAGACAAAGCGTTGGCCGGTGCGAGCGCCTCGCTGGTGGATGGTCTTTGGCCCAAGCCACGTTGCGACGTTGCGCTCAGCGAGTCTGCTGAGGCAAGCGTATCCGCTCGGTTCGTTTCTGCGTGGGTTGCCTTGGGCATGCGGTCTAGTGAATCCTGTGCGATCCGTGGTCTGAATCGCCAATAAGTGAAGCTACTATTGAGTGGGGGCGGCTGCGCACTTTGAGTGACGAAATTGTTTTCGCGCGGGTTTTCGGGCCGCAGATGGGGCGAGACCTACCACCCAAGACCGTTGGATGCATCCGCTTTAGGCGTGGGACCGGAGGTACGCGCTCACTCACAGGGCGTACGCCCACGAGAAATCTACTCACACGCGCCTTTCCCTGCCTAACCCAGCCCGATCAACCGCCGACCGCGCCGCAGCCAACCTTCTGTGGGGAGCGTCGGCAGCGGTTGGGTCGCCAGCCCGCGCGCTTCAAGCAACACACCTGCCGCGAGCTTTCCTGACATCACCGCCCGCTCCATGAGGGCACTCGGTGCGTCAAGACGCACGTAATCACCTGCGAATGCGAGATTCGGCATCACTTCACTCGGTCCCTCTGCCAGGCTACCATCTACTGCCGGGCGCTTGGCCCAGGCATGCTGCTTAAATGCGGGACAATCATCCCGCGTGATGAGACGACTGTCGATCAGCTCCAGGCCAGCAGTCTCGGGGTACACGCGTGCGAGCTCCGCCCGCAATAGCTCGCCGAGGCGGGCTTCATCTTCCACACGTTCTGGCGCCACGGCGTAGGCGTGCAGCTCGATAACCGAGCCGCCTCGGGCTTCGGCCCAGGCGCGGCTTTCGGATTCGATTCGGTGCATTAACGATACGTTATCGAGCACATCGAAGCCCGTCGTACCTAGGAACACCGGACGTTCGGGATACACGTCGCCCTTCAACCAAAGGCGCTGAACCACAAAGGGCTGGGTGACCTCAAGCGCCGCAATGCCGCGACGGGTCGCCGCGCTACCGAGCGAGGGCGAGGCCTCAAAGAGTGCTTTAGTTCCGCCAACATGCATCGCACAAACCACCTGTTGTGCGTCAACGAGACGGCCGTCCTCTAGCGTCAGCCGGAAGCCGTCTGCCCCGGAAGCAGCTTCGCGACGGGCACGCACGGCCTCAACCGCTTGCACCGCCGTGCCGCAGTGCAGCTCGGCACCTCGCGCGCGCAGGTAATTCGCCAACTTGTCGATGACGCCCGTCGAGAAAGGCTGGTTGCACACATCGAACACAAGGCCCCGAGAGTTGGCGAGAAAGTAAAAATGGAACTGCTGCAGCATCTCGGCGGCAGACATCTCCTCGATGTCATTGAAGAATGAATGCGCGAATACGTCGAAAAGCAGCCTCGAAGGCACGCCGGAAATGCGCAAGGCGCTGATGAAGTCCGCCGCAGAAAAGCCGTCCCACTCCCGGTAGGTTTCGGCCATGGAGAAATCGACCATCGCCCGCGAGTGGCTCGGCGGCACCTTCAGGGCATCCCGCCAGGGCAGTGCGCGCGAGCGCAGAATCACCGCCAATAGATTGAGGGGCACCGTCTTAGGCAGGCCCTCGAAGGAAAGCGTCGCACCCGTGCGGTCGGCCACGGGGTAGTCAGGGACGGGCGAAAGCACGGAGAGGTCCGGGTCGACGCGCGCGAGCAACTCACGCAAGTTAAGGTAGTTGCGAAAAAATGCGTGAAAGCCGCGCTCCATCGTCACCTGAGAGCCGTCGTTCAAGGTCTCGGCCCAGGAGCCTAGGCGTCCACCTAGGTAGTCGTTGGCTTCGAAGAGCGAAACGCGTAGGCCGCGCTCGGCAAGCTCGACGGCCGCCGCCAACCCGGCAAGACCGCCACCCAAGACGGCGACATCTACACTCGGCGCGCTACAAGGGAAGGCCTCGCCCGTGGGGGTCGCCGGAGCATGTGATGGAGCATGGGACGCATCGTTCATGGTTTTGCTCTGAGACTCGAAACTACAAGCGTTTGTGGGTGGACCTGGGCTACCCGCGCGCTGCCAGAATCGCGTTCAACAAGGGCGCTGCGCTGGGCTCCGGGGGGCAATGAGCCCACTTGGACGGAGCCAGCGTCAGAGCCTTCAAAGCCGCCTTCATTTTGAAGCGGCGCGAGGTGAACGCCCGACAACTCACCGAGTCATAGTGCTGTTTTTCCAGGGAACCATGGATGCCGGCGTAGATGAGGCGGGCGGCGCTGATCGACCAGCCACCAAAGCCCGGAAGGTAGATAAGGCCCTGGTCTGCGCGGGCGTAGTAGTGGTCGGCTTCCCCGACGAGCCGGCGGACGAGCCGTTGCACATCGCCAGCGAAGGTCGGCGCCGCTAGCCACGCGTCAACGTCAAGGCCTTCCTCGGCGCACCATGCAAGGGGCAAGTAAATGCGACCCATGCGCGCATCATCGCCGATATCCCGGGCGATGTTCGTCAGCTGCATGGCGATGCCGAGGTCGCAGGCGCGTTCGAGTTCGAAGCGGCGCTGCGCCCCGAGCACCCACGCACAGAGCACGCCCACCGTGGACGCTACCCGCACGCAGTAGGCCTTCAGGTCCTCGATCCCCGCGTAGCGACGTCCCTCCAGGTCCCAAGCGAAGCCTTCGAGCAAAAAGTCAAAAGGCGCGCGTGGCAGTTGGGTTTCCGCGCACACCCACGCGAGGGCGGCTTCGGTCTTGCCGACCGGATGCCCACCAAAGGTGCGATCGAGGCGGGTGGTGAGGTGCGCCAGGGCCGCGCGGGCCGCTACGTCATCCGGCGCCTCATCGACAGCATCGTCCGCCTCGCGACAAAACGCGTACACAGCGGCTAGACGCTCGCGCAAGGCAGGCCCCAGTAAACGGCCCGCCGCCGCAAAGGAACGCGAGCCTCGGCTCAGCACGTCGAGGCAGTGCACCTGCAACGGTTCCGGCAGACGCGGCACTTGAGCGCCCGCACCCCAGACCCTGTCCCGTAACCCCATAGAAGAGCGGCTTAGCTAGCTTAGCAAGCGGGCGCTATCTGACCGAGGGCGGCGGCACCGAGACCACCGAGTTGGTCGCGAATGCTGCCCTGCTCGGCGAGGGCTTGATTGAGACCGCGCTCAAGCTCGCGCTGGAGGTAGGGCGCCAGCGACCGGTTGAGGCCCTCGGTGACGTTGAGATCATCGCAGAGCAGCGGCGAGGTACCGCAGAGTTCGGTGACGAGGTCGATGTTCGCGAGCTGAAAGTCCGTAATGCGGGCCTGGATGATATCGCCACCCGCTCGCGGCACCGTGCAGTAGGCCGCCCGCAGCTCCACCTGAAAGGAGCGCAGTTGGACCTCAAGGTCGGGCAAGCCAAAGGTGCTTGTGCACACGATACCGCTCGATTCCCCCGCGAACGGGTAGCCGACCACCGATGCGAGTGGCCCGGTACTCGTCCGGCTTACGACGCCTCCGCGAATGCTCGCGAGGCTTACGATATCGCAACTAAGCCCCTCAAACCCGAAGGGTGCAACATCGAGCGGCGTGACATTGCCTTCACCGTCGCGGAGGAAGGACTGACTCTGCGTATCGATGCGCACGCTCGTTCCTTGAATGAAGGCGTCGATTTCTCGCGTCAGCAGGTTCGCCGGGTTCACCGCATCAAGGCCATTGCCCACGGCGTCCTCAAGCTGCGCGCACGCGGAGACGCTTAGCGCGCAGAGAACGGCTAGCAGCACTTGCCCGCAGACCGAAACTGTTGTCCCCAAATGCCGCGCAGGGGCAGTTGCCCCCCTATTGGTTGTGTCGATGAAGCGCGTGGATTGCATCAGATCTCCGGGATTCATGGGGTGAGGGGCTGCGCTCTCTGGAACGCGTCAGGCCTGGACGTAGCTCGCAGGCCCTGGCAGGCCGCGCCCACGACCTACCGTGTGCCTGCGCAGCCTCGAGGGTGACTCTGCGGCCTCCAGTGTGACCGTGCAGTCGCCACCGTAACGGTGTAGCCGCGCGGAAGGTCATGCAGGCCGTAGCCCTGGGGTGCAAGCAGCATGCCTCTCACCAACCCCACCGGCCCGGTGAGTCACACGGGTGTCCCCGGCTGCCTAGCACGTAGTGAAAGCCTGTTCTGTAGCGCCCACATGCAGGAACGCGCCGGTGTTAGGCGGCGTCGCAGCGCCAGCATGGACGCTTGTCCAGAAACGCGCGTCCATCGACCTACGTCATGCATGCACCGCCCTTTGCGCGCGATTGCCCGCCTGACACCTCGCTCCGAGGGGCCAGGGCGTTTATACAGCCCTCTCGATGGACTACCGCGGCACGCACATCCTTTCGACAACGCAGTTTCAGCTTTCTGATCTCGACCGGCTCTTTACGTTAGCGGATGCGCTGCGGCCTTATGCGGAAGGCAAAGTGCGCACGCGGGTCCTTGAGGGCGCCGTGCTGGTCAACCTTTTCTTCGAGCCGAGTACGCGTTCGCGCATTTCCTTCGGCGTCGCTTTTAACCGCCTCGGCGGCCATGTGCGGGACACCACCGGCGTGGCGTTCTCCTCGATGGCCAAGGGTGAGAGCCTAGAAGATACCGCTCGCGTCATCGGCGGCTACGGCGACATCGCCGTGCTGCGCCACCCCGAGGAAGGCGCTGTCGCCACCTTTGCCGGCGCGAGCACCGTCCCGGTGATTAACGGCGGCGACGGCCCGGGTGAGCACCCCACCCAAGCCATCCTCGACCTCTACACCATGACGCGGGAACTCAGCCGCCCGCTGCGCGAGCTTTCCCGCAGCACCATCGTCTTTGTCGGCGACCTCAAGTACGGCCGCACCGTGCACTCGCTCGCGCGGCTACTGGGCCTGCTCAACGCCATGCGCTTCATCTGCGTCGCTCCCCCTGCGGTGCAGCTCCCCGAACATTTGCGTTCCGCCCTTGAAGCACGCGGTCACCGCGTCGAACTCAGCACGGACCTCGACAGCGCTCTTGCTGCGGCGGATGTCGTCTACAGCACGCGCATTCAGCAGGAGCGCTACGCGAGTCCAGCGGACGCCGAAGCGGCCCGCGGTCGTTTTTCTATTAACCGAGAGCGCTTTGACACCTTCGCGCCGCCTCACGCAGTCATCCTGCATCCACTGCCGCGAGATAGCCGCCCAGAAGCCAACGAGCTCGACGACGACCTGACCCATCACCCGCGCCTGGCGGTCTTCCGCCAAGCGGACAACGGCATCCCCACCCGCATGGCGCTCTTCGCCCTTGTTCTCGGCGTCGAAGACGACATCGACGCGACCCGCAGCCCGGTCAAGTGGCACCGAAACCCCCAGCGCTAGCGCGCTGCGGGGACCTCGCTGCCGTATCCCGCATGCCGTTTATGTGGTATGCGGATCCATTATGCGTATTGTCGTTGGAATCGATTTTGGGGCGAGTGGGGACTTGGCACTTCGCGATGCCCTTCGGTTGCTTGAGGTCACGCCGACAGCCGAACTGCACCCGGTATACGTGATGTCGCTCACTGAGGGCAGCGAGGCGCTAGGCCTGGATGCGCTGAGTGCCAAACTCAGCGACACGACCTCGCGTCTAGAGCGCCACATCGACGCGATTGTGGCGCAAGCGGCCAGCGCCGCCGAACGCCGAGCCTCGGT
>SLEO01000090.1 GCA_007124745.1 Myxococcales bacterium | reverse complement strand
TCCCAGAGGAAGTGGTAGATGGCTTGGGCGGCTTCATCGAGACGGTAGCCTTCGATGAAACGGCCGACATTGCGCGTGGTTTCGTCTAGCCGCGCCAAAATCCAGACGCAGGGGAGGGCACCTGCAGCGGGCAAGGGCGCTGTCTTGGGAACCGTCACGCCTTCGGGTAACGACGAAAGCACGAGCCGGCTTGCGTTCCAGAGCTTGTTGCAGAAGTTCCGGTAGCCCTCGATGCGCTTGAGGGAGAGGGCGATGCGCCGTGTCTGGGGTGAGTAGCTCAGCAGCGTCATGCGCAGCGCGTCGGCACCGTAGGCCACGAAGCCCTCGGGGTAAGTCTCCTTGAGGTACTTCAGGCCCGCGGGGGAAGCACCGGCTGCCTGCGCTTTGGCGACGAGTTCTGCCAAGGTTGCGCCCCGCGCGACATCGAGGGGGTCGATGACGTTGCCCTTCACCTTGCTCATCTTCTCACCGCGCTCGTCGGTGACGAGACCGGAGAGCAGCACGCGCTTGAAGGGCGGCGTGCCCATGAAATGCAGACCCATCATGATCATCCGGGCCACCCAGAAAAAGAGGATATCGTAGCCCGTCTCGAGGTCATTTCCGGGGTAGAAGCGCTTAAGTGTGTCCGTCTCCTTAGGCCAGCCCAAGGTGGCGAAGGGCCAGAGCGACGATGAGAACCAGGTATCGAGGACGTCTTCGTCGGCACGGAACGCCGCATGACCGCAGGCCGTGCAGGCAGTCGGCGCTTCGCTTGCCACGTGCACTTCGCCGCAGGACTCGCAGTACCAGGCGGGAATGCGGTGGCCCCACCACAGTTGGCGCGAAATGCACCAATCTTGGATGTTCTCGAGCCAGTGGTAGTAGGTCTTCGACCAGTCTTCTGGGAAGATAGCGACTTCGCCGCTGCGCACCGCGGCAATGGCGGGCTCCGCCAGCGGCTGCATGCGCACAAACCACTGGGTGGAAAGCAGCGGTTCGATGACCTCGCCGCCACGCTGCGCCCGCGGCACACTGAGCTTGTGCGGCTTCACACCGCGGAGCAGCCCCGCCTCGTCTAGGGCCGCAACGACCGCTTTGCGTGCAGCGAAGCGCTCCATGCCGGCAAACGCCCCCGCCGCTTCGGTGAGCCTGCCCTGGCGGTCGATGACCGTCAGCATGGGCAGGTCGTGGCGCTTGCCCGTCTCGAAGTCTCGCGGGTCGTGGGCGGGCGTTACTTTGACGGCGCCACTGCCAAAGGTGGGGTCCACCAAGATGGCGTCGGCGATGACCGGGATCTCGCGGTCAAGGAGCGGGTGCCGCAGCTGTGTGCCGATGAGCGCCTGGTAACGCGGGTCGTCAGGGTGCACGGCGACAGCGGTATCGCCGAAGACGGTTTCCGGCCGCGTCGTCGAGACCACAATCTCGCCGGACCCCGAGGCAAGGGGGTAGGCGAAATCCCAGATTTGGCCTTCTTCCTCGTGGCTCTCGACTTCGAGGTCACTGACGGCGGTTTGCGTGCTGATGGACCAGTTGACCAGCCGCTCTCCTCGGTAGATCAAGCCTTCGCGGTAGAGGCGTAAGAAAGCTTCCTCGACAGCGGCGGCGTAGTCTGCATCGAGGGTAAAGCGCTGGCGCGACCAGTCGCAGGACGCGCCGAGCTCGCGGAGCTGCGTCAGAATGCGGTCACCGGAGTGGGCCTTCCACTTCCAGACGCGCGCTTCGAAGGCATCCCGCCCAATGGCCTCCCGCGAGGTGCCCTCAGCTTCGAGCTGGCGGGAGACCACGAGCTGCGTCGCGATGCCCGCGTGGTCCGTGCCGGGCAGCCACAGCGTGGCCTTGCCGGACATGCGGGCGTGGCGCGTGAGCACGTCCTCAAAGGCGGTGCGGCAGGCGTGCCCCATGTGTAGCGACCCCGTGACATTCGGGGGCGGAATCATGATCGTGTAGCTGCCTTCCGCCGTCAGGCGCGGCGCAAAGTACTTCTGCTCTTCCCACCAGGCGTACCACTTGCCCTCAACTTCCGCTGGATCGTAGCGGGAACTCAGCGTTTCGGCGTCAGACATAGGCCGCAGTAGCTGACCGAAAGCGCCCGCGTTGGCAAGCGAGGTCCGCCTTCGGGTGGCTAATGTCCGTTAAATAGTTACAGCGCAGCAAGCGGGCGGCGCAGGCTTCCAAAAGCACGGCGTGCCGGGATGTGTCTTCCCCGAAGGCGAGCGCGCCCGTCCCGAGGGCCCAGCCTCCGCCTCAGCTTTGAGGTGGACGTGTCACCGGTGAGGCTATGCTTCGGCGGTGAGGCGTGTGATTTCTTCGCGGATAAGGCTCTCCGCGAGCTCCGGGACGACTTCCCACACCACCTCTTGCACGACGCGGGTGATCAACGCCTCGACCCCTTGGCGCTGCTCGGCACTGAGCTTGAGCGCATCAAGGGCTCCGTTTAGGTGGGCGTTGCTCGCGCCGCTCGGGGCGGCGGACGTTGCTGTGGAGGACGTTGCCCCGGACGGGACGGATGCCGCCTGAAGGGGTGCTGCCGGCGCTGCGGCAGGTTGAGCGGGGGTGCCGGCCTCCATCATGCCGAAGCTCTGGGGCTTGGGTGACGCGCCGAGTCCCACCGGCGGTCGCGGGGCGGGCGAGGCATCGACGCTTGGCTTTGCGCCGAGCATCGGGGGCGAGTGCGACTGACGGGCGCTTGAGGCGCCGGTAAGGTTGAGCGGCGGCACTTTGGGGACCTGAAAAGCGGGCTCGGGCATGGACGTAGGCACGTCGGTAGCCGGCCCGGCCGGCACGGAGCTTTGGCCGAAAGCTGGCGCGCTGCTGTCACCTTCGGTGCGTTGCTCCGCTGCGACTTCGTCGACGGCGGCGGCATCCGTATCGATGCGCGTATCCGAGTCGCTGATGGGGGCGACACCCGGCGTGCGCGGTGCGGAGAGCGTTGAAGCGATGCAGTCGAGGAAGGCGTCGGCGCCGAAGGGCTTCGCGATGGACGCGGCATTGCCTAGCTGCTCAAGGTCTGAAGGCGTCACCGTATGCCGGTGCGAACCCAGCAAGATGACAGGAAGTTGACCGCCGGCGCGTGCGCGCAGGTCGCGCGCGAGCGCTAACGCATCGACTTCCGGCAGCGACATGTCGACAACCGCAAGATCGACGCCGGTGCCCACGGCGGAACGCGCGGCCTCAGCGTCGTGGGTCAGCGTCAGCGCGTGGCCACTTGGCGCCAGGAGCAGCTCGACAATGCGGCAGACGGTTCGGCTGTCATCGACGACAAGAATATGTTGGGTCACGGTCAGACTTCCTCTCGCGGAGTGCGCACTATTCCAAGGTGTTACGCCAGATGCGCGCGCGGAGTCAAGTCCGTGGCGTTCCCGCTAACGGCGGGGTCATCTGCGCGGGCGGGCTGCGAGATGCACGCATCTCAGGCCTATGTTGTGGGGGCTTGGACCTCGGGGATGGGAATACCCAGGCCCGCCACCAGCGCTAGGGCGTTACTGGAGGTGACGACACCGTCGCGCAAGCGATAGTCGAAGTGCATGGCGCCGTTTTCGAGAACGTCGGTGAAATGCACCGCAATGAGATTAAATCCCTGCATGCTCGGGTGCTGCGCGATGCTGGTGTCGTGGGTCGCGAAGAGGCCGAACGCGCCGGCGCGAAGCAGGTGCGCCAGCACGGCAGCGCAGGCGCTGTGGCGCGCTTGAGCGTTCGTGCCGCGAAAGAGCTCATCGATTTCGAAGAAGACCGGCGGGAGCGCGGTGAGGTCAGCGGTGAGCCAGCCCACGCGGCGCAGCTCAGCGGCGAAGTGGCTCTCGCCGCGAGCGAGCGAATCTTCGACGCGCATGCTCGTCCGCAATTGACTGGGGCCCACCTCAAGGTGCGCGGCGCATACGGGCGCGCCGGCCAGCGCGAGGGACCAGTTGAGGCCAACGGCGCGGAGGAGCGTACTCTTTCCCGCCATATTCGAGCCGGTAATCCAGAGCACGGAGCCCGGTAGCAGCTTGGGTACATCGTTGGCGATGCGCGTTGCGGAAGGGAGCAGTGGGTGCGCGAGGCCTTCCGCGGAGAAGGTGGGCGACGCGGCAATGCTTGGCCAGACCGCGGCGCGCTCCAGACCCGTGTACCACGCCAGTGCGGCGGCGGCGTCGAGCTCGGCGAGGGTTTCGAGGTTGGGTTCCAGGCTGGTGGCCAAGTGTTGCCGCTGTGTCCGGACGCGGCGCGCAAGCAGCACGTCGTAGGCGGTCAGCAAGACGAGGGGCAGGTGCACCAGGGGCTGAGCGCGTAGCTCGGCGAAGGAGAGCCAAGTTTCTAGGCTAGCGAGGTGTTTCGCGAGGCCTTCCGCTGATGGCGCCGCGGCGGGAGGCGCTTCGCCTGACGGCGTGGCTGTTCGCACGTCGGCCTTCGCTTGTAGCGTCTTGATAACCTCAATCGCGTGTCGCAGCGTTTGGATATCGCGGGCGGCAAAACCCGCATCGCCCAGTAACGCGCTGACGCGAGCGCGCGAGGCGGTGACCAGGGCGAAGGCAAGCGCAAACATGCCCGCCGTGAGCGTTGCGCTCCAAGACGTCTTGGGCCCCAGCCACCAGACGGCAGCCCATGCTAGCGGCAGCAGAAACGGCGCTACTTCGCCGACCTTCTCGACGAAGCCATTAGTCGGGGCTTCTGGGCGTTTGGCCCATGCGGCGAGGGCGGCCGGCGAGGGGCGCCTTTCGGGCTGGTAGAGTTCGCTCCACTGCCGCAGGACCTCCGGGTGTTCCAGCCAGGTCTTGAGCAACGCTCGCCGACGCAACGGCACATCAGCGTCGATGCTGCGTGTCAATAGCCAGCCCGCGAGCCGCTGCTCGCCGTCGACGCTGATGCACGCATTGAGACGCCGCAGCAGCGAGTACTCCCCGGTGATGTCGAGATCTGCGGCGACCTCCGCACCGGTGGTCACCGCCAGCTCGGAGGCCTCCGGCATGGCGTCCCAGTTGAGATCGGCCTGTGCTTTGCGGTGCTTGAGATAAGCGTCCCAACGTTCGCCTTGGCTCTTGCGCTTCAGCGCGATGCTGTGAAGCGCCACCAAGGCCGCAAACGCGAGGGTCAGCCCGGCGGCAACAAAGCCCCAGGAAGCTTCGGAAAAGGCCGCGATAAGCGCGACGACGGCGGCGATAGCCACGGCGAGCCGCGCCGCGGCCAGGCGCTGGTTGAGCTGCTTGCCGCGCCGCAGGTCCACGGCGACTTCCGCCGACCACGCCGCGTGCGCTTCGCTTAAGCAGCCGATAGCGTCCATTGCGGACGCAACGGGCTCTGCCCCGGCCCGCGGTGCGTCGCCGCTGACGGCATGGGGCATCGACGGATGTGGCTGCGTGGGGGCGGCGGGCTGATTCATCTACGCATCTGCTCCGCAGGCTGTAACCACGACGCTAGGAGACCGGTCACCTAGGCGCCGAGACCCCACTTGCGCTTGTTCTCCTCGACGGCGTCGGGCGTAGGCGCATCCTTGGGCTCGTGCTCGGGGACAATGAAGTCCTCTTTGCTCTCGCGGATGGCAGCGTTGAGCGCCGTGTCCTCTTGAAAGACCGACGGGACGGACACGTCTTCGAAAATGGCTTCCCATGGGCACTCAGGCTCACAGGCACCGCAGTCGATACACTCTTCGGGGTCGATGTAGAGTTGGTTCGGAAAGGCGACGGTGTCCGTGCCTTTGAAAGCGTAAATGCACTCTACCGGGCAGACATCCACACAGCTTTGGTCAACACATTCGCGGCACATGCGCGTGATTACCCAGGTCATGGTGCGCGGCATATCACGCGTGGAAGGCCGAGGGCAACCGGCTTGTAGCGGAGAAGCCTTGCTAGGCGTTCATTCGCGTGCGACCTGTGACCCGTATGACAGGAGCCGGCATACCTTTCAGCGCGCGCTGGCTTCTCTACGGCACGCTGCTGCTCTTCTTGGGCTTCTCGCTTTGGCGCCAAGTGCGCCGGCGGCGGGCCCTGGCCACCACAGCAGAAGCACGCCCGGAGGGCCTAGGGCATCTGATCGCCGCTGCGCGCGAGCCAAACCTTAGCCCGCCCGAGCGTGCTGAGCGCTGGGTGAGTGCGGCAACGGCGTGTCTGGAGCGCCGGGGTCCGGGGCGCCTCGCCGCACGTTTGGCTTGGCGTGCGCTCCGTGAGGAGCCGGGCAATGCGCTGGCGCTTGAGGCCTACATTCGCGGGATGCGTCGGGCTCGCCGCCTCCGTGCCCTCGAGAAACGGCTCTGGAGCCTCGCTGCCAAACAAACGTCCGATGAAGGCGTCTACG
>SLEO01000042.1 GCA_007124745.1 Myxococcales bacterium | reverse complement strand
GGGCAAGCCAACTCTCCGCGCAGAGACGCGCGAGTTTTCTGACGCGGCCGATGTAGCGTTGGCGCTCGGTGACGCTGACGGCACCGCGCGCATCAAGCAGGTTGAAGGCATGGCTGCACTTAATGACGTAGTCGTAAGCGGGCAGCACAAGCCGTTCGAGGGGAGCCTTGTCGTAGTGAACCACGCCTTGCGCTTCGCGCGCGCCGAGGTGCTGCCAAATGCCCGCCTCAAGCCGCGTAAACTGCTCGGTGAGCATCTCGGTCTCCGCGGCCTCGAAGTTATAAGTGCTCCACTCCCACTCGGCGCGTTTTGCGAGCTCCGCGTAGGCGACGCCCGCACCCCACTCCAGCTCGTAGACCGAAGAGACATTCTGCATGTGCATGGCGATGCGTTCGAGCCCGTAGGTGAGCTCCCCCGCAATCGGTGAACATTCCAGCGAACCCACCTGCTGGAAGTACGTAAACTGTGAGATTTCAAGGCCATCCAGCCACACCTGCCAGCCAAGCCCCCAGGCTCCGAGCGTCGGCGACTCCCAGTCATCCTCCACGAAGCGCACGTCGTGGGCGCTAAGGTCGATGCCGAGCACCTGCAGCGATTCCAGGTATCTGGCCTGGATATCTAGAGGCGAAGGCTTGAGTATCACTTGATACTGGTGGAAATGCTGAAGTCGGTTCGGGTTATCACCGTAGCGGCCATCCGTGGGACGCCGCGAGGGCTCGACATACGCCACGTTCCAGGGCTCAGGCCCGATAGCCCGCAAGAACGTATTCGGGTTAAATGTCCCCGCCCCGACCTCCGAGCCATAGGGCTGCACCAGCAGGCAGCCATAGTCTGCCCAGTAGCGCTGGAGGCGCAAAATCATCTCCTGAAACGTCAACATCAGCGCCCCGAGTGTGACACGACTACCCCTAGCGGGCACTCGCTCGGTTGAGGTCGCTTAGCGCACGAACATGATTTTCGCTTGCCACTACAACGAAGATTGAAGTGACGCCCGAGTCGGCTTGCAATCCGAAGACTTGTGGATATCACGCTCTCGATGCGTATCTGCCTGCTCTTTCCCTGGACCGCAAACCTGATCGCAACCCTAGCGTTCGTTGGAGCCTGTTCCGCCACAGGCGACCCTTCTCCGGACATGACAGATTCGAACAAGCTTATCCAACCGTCGACCTGGGAGGACTCAAGCACCGCCGGCACCCTTTTTCGGGAGAAGAATGGGCGACTGGACACTGTCTGCTCTGGATTCTTCTATACGCCTCGGATTTTCGTCACAGCCCTTCACTGTCAAGGTCAGTTTGTTATCGCGGAAGGTGAGCCCCCACGAGATGACCTTATTGTCAAACACATCGGCAGTTACACTCAATGCGACCTCGGAAGCCAAGGGAGGAAGGTTTTCGCATGGTCGACGCCTGACACTTGGAGCGCGCGCGTGGAAAGGGACCCAAGAAACGGATACCTATCCGCGAATCTCCGTTTCAATGATGTGCTCGCGCTCGTCTTGACCGCGAGCGAAACGTGTCCTCACGGGCTCGTTTCGACACCTATCGAGCGTAACTCGGTCCGACCGAACGAACAGCGCACCGCACTTGTACTCGGACATCAAGGGCCAGCACCCGTGAACTATATCCGTGCCGCTTTGAGCCGAGTCACCGCCGAAAATATTGTAGACGTGCTTGCGCACCCCTCGGCTCGAGGTGCGCCTAGGGCAGACGAACTGACGCATCTCCTTTGGTTTAAGCCCGAGTTTCCCTACGGTGTTGAGGTGAAGGACTCCGGGTCGCCCGTGTTGGATGCGGACACCAAGCGAGTGCTAGCGATCGCAAGAAGATTCGGCTCCGTCAACCGACTCGACACCGACACGGTTAGCAGTTGGTTGAGCAACTTAGCCAGGTCCTATCCCTAAAGTTTTATTCGGCTAGATGAGCCTTAGGTCGCGGCCAATATTGAGGCAGAAGACGCCGGGAGGGGCCCGTGAAGGCCAGCACGCAGCGCGTGTAGGGTGCATCCCCGCCGAGAGACCTTGCGAAACTTCGCTCACGGTCAGTAGTGGACACGCGCCGGCCCCGATTCCACAACCCAAGTTGCCAACCCCTCGCTTCTATGCGTCGAGCACCGATGTCTCGACTTCCGTGGTGTCCTCATCAGTATCGGGTACCTGCAGGGTGTCGGGGGTGGCGCTGACGGCGAGGCCTTCGGCGCCGGCGAGGCGGATGGAGGGCATGGTGCTGGATTGGCGCTCGAAAAGGGCTTGGCTCTCTTCGCTGAGTTCGGAGAACTCGCGCAGGGTGGGCAGGTCTCTGAGCGAAGACAGGCTAAAGAAATCGAGAAAGTAACGGGAGGTGCCGTAGATGAGCGGGCGTCCGGGCTCTTCTTTGCGGCCGAGCGGCTTCACCAAACCGCGGTCACAGAGGGCTTTGACGGCCCCACCCGAATCAACGCCGCGGATTTCTTCGAGCTCCGGCCGGGTGACGGGCTGCCTGTACGCAACGATGGCGAGCGTTTCGAGCTGTGCGCGGGAGAGCTTGACCGGGCGCGCCTTCACCAAGTCACGGATAAAGGGCGCGCAGGCAGGCGCGGTGCGGAAGTGGTAGGCGCCACCGAGCGCCACCAGCTCAACGCCTCGGCCCGCGTAATCTTGAACGAGTTCGTTGAGAAGCATCCGAACCGTGCTCGTCTCCGCATCGACCAGTCGCGCCACCTGCTGCACCGTAAGCGGCGCTTCGCTGGCAAACACGATGGCCTCAATCGCGCGCCGCAGGTGCTGCTGTCCCGCGTCCACCACGAGCCCGGCGGCAGGTGCGGCGGACGTCGAGGCGCCTGCCGGGAAAAGTTCAGCGGTGCCCGGCTCGCGTGCGACTTCCGCGCTCCCGGGCGACGCAACGTTCGTGGCGTTTTGTAGTGTCGTTTCGGTCGCGGCTGAAGCGTCTGGAATCAACGCACGCTGAGTCGACTTCTCCTGCGTCGAAGTCGTGAACCAGCCGCTCGGACGCGCTGCACCCTCAGGCTCTTCCGGCGCGTTCGCAGCCGTGGCCTCGTCAGGCCCGAAATCGTCAGTGCTGAGCGCGGCGCGGCCTTCACCCTCGGCATCGCTCGTGGTCACCGCCGCCGGGGACGGCGAGCCGGGCGCACTGCCAGCGGAGCGACCTTTTTTCGACAACCCTCGGTCAGACATGTGCCGGACGGCTTAGCACAGAAGCCTCAAGACCCGCCCCCGCGAGGGGCCGTTACTTTTTCTGTTAAGCGCGGAGCCGCACCGGCGACTTAATCCATGTAGGGCTTTGACGGGGCAATGCCTCGGAAGCCCTAAAGGACCCACTAGAAGGAAGTTAAATCATGGACATCAAGAAGAACCTATTCGTTTCCGCAGCACTTGCCGGCGCACTCGCGGCTACCCCTGTAGCAGCGCTTGCCGACAGCCCCACGGCCCCCTTCGGCGAAACCACCGCCGACAAGGATGGCTGCAAGGGCAAAGACGGCTGCAAAGGCAAGGACGGTTGCAAGGCCAAAGTCGCGCAGCGCTAACCGCATCATCAGCAGGACACACATGTATGGCGCGCATACCTTCAGTGCTGCTGGAGTATGCGCGTGCCGCTGAGGCGGCTGTTCCGAACGTTAAGTATGGCCGAAGCATCGAACGCGTCCTCAAAGGCGCGCTTACGCGTTCGCTGCGCGCACGTTCGGGGGCGTCACTCACTGTTTAGGCATCATGTCCAGCAACCGTTTCAACAGCTACTCTGACCTCGGCATCGGCATCGGGCTGCGCAGCGTGCACCTGCCGCGCATCGTCGAGACGCTGCCCAGTGTCGACTGGTTTGAGGTCATCTCCGAGGCTTACATGGTCGAAGGAGGCCGACCGCTTGCCTGGCTGGACCAAGTCGCTGGCCACTATCCTATCGTGCAGCACGGCGTCAGTCTCTATCCCGGCTCGGCGCAAGGCCTGGATGAGGCCTACTTACAACGCCTTAAGGAGCTCACGCGCCGCACGAAAACGCCTTGGGTCTCCGACCACCTTTGCTGGGGGAGTGTCGCCGGCACCGTCAGTCATGACCTTTTGCCGCTGCCCTATACCAAGGAGGCAGTGCGCTGCACCGTCGCGAACATTCGCCGCGCTCAGGACACCCTAGAGCTGCCTTTCGTTGTCGAGAACCTTAGCTCTTACGCCGAGTTTCACGCGTCGACCATGAGTGAGTGGCAGTTCCTCTGCGAGGTGGTTGAGGGCGCGGACGCGGGCATCCTCCTTGACGTCAACAACATCTACGTCTCGTCGGTCAATCATGGTTTCGATCCCTACCACTATCTGGAGCAGCTCCCGCACGAGCGCGTGGCGCAGATTCACGTCGCGGGACACTCGCGATCGGGCGAGGTCATCATTGACACGCATGACCACCCGGTCTGTGACGCCGTGTGGAGGCTCTACGCACGCGCCATCGAACTCTGCGGCAGGACACCCACGCTCCTCGAGTGGGATGCGGACATACCGGACCTTGAGACCGTGCTTGCCGAAGCGCACAAAGCGCGGCGTTATCTCACAGCACAGCCCGTGGAGACGCGTCATGCCGGGTGATATGCCGCTGCTCGCGCTGCAGCAGCACATGCTTCGAGCGCTCCAGGAGCCGCTCAGCGGTGAGAGTCGCACACGCACGGCCCTGGCCCCACGGCCGGAAGGCGCTTCCCATGTGGTCAGCCAGGTCGCCGACCTGCTGCTGACGCCCAGCGCAAGCCTGCGACCCGCCGAACGCCTTGAGCTTTACCACCGTCAGTATTGGTTTCGGTTGCTGGATGCGCTGGAGGAGGACTTCCCCGCCCTTCAGCGCTGGCTTGGCACGGCTGCGTTTTGGGACCTTGCAGAGGGCTACCTGCTTGCCCACCCTTCGCGTAGCTTCACGCTGCGTCACTTAGGCTACGCGCTGCCCGCCTACCTGCCCAAGCATGCCTTTCGCAACCCAGTCACGGCCCTAGACACCGCATTCGCCCTAGATCTCGCGCGTCTTGAGGTGGCGCTCTGCCAAGCCTTTGAGGCGGGGGAGCGCCCTCCCCTCGCGGGCGCGGCCTTGGGGGAAAGTACGATTGCGCTTCAGCCCTACGTCAAGCTGCTGTCGCTGGACTACCCCGTAGATACGCTCTGGCGCCAGCGACGGCTTTCAAGCGCACGACGGGAACGCTTTGCCCGCGCCCAACCGCGCACCCGATGGCTCATCGTCTACCGCCGAGGGTCACGGGTCGAAGTGGAACGCGTGCCGAGAGCAGCCTTCGCGATTCTCGTCGCCCTCCAGAACACCGGACACCTCGAGCGCGCCCTTGAAGACGTCGCGACCGTTCCCGGACTCCTGCGGTGCCAGGACCAAAGCCGCATTGCTGACTGGTTTAGTCAGTGGGTCGCGCGCGGCTGGTTTTGCGCCGGATGACCGCTTGCGCAGGGCTGCGCTTTCAAAGAAGCGAGCCCCGCCGCAGCTATCGCGCTGCGATAAACCCATAACGAAAGGACCGCATGATGACTGCCCACACCGCCGCCTCCCATTCCCATCAGCCCACCCAACGCGAGCCCCACGGCCAAGCAGACAGCCCGATGCTTCGGATGCAGCAGACGATGCTGGCGTGGGTGGCAAAGCTTGGCCCCGCAGAACGCGTCGCCCAAAATGGCATGCTGCTCGCGCTCAGATTGATTTATGGCTGGTTCTTCGCGACGACCGGATGGGGCAAACTCAACAACCTGGAAGGCGTGACGGGCTTCTTCGAGAGCCTAGGCTTGCCCGCACCCGGCATGATGGCAGCGCTCACGGCGACCACTGAACTGGTGGGCGGCGTCTTGCTCCTGGTGGGTTTCGGTACCCGGATAACCAGCGCGGTTCTGGCGTTTGTGATGCTGGTTGCGCTTGGCACGGCGCACGCCGACGAGGCTTTCGCAGGGCTTGAGGCTTTCACCGAACAGGCTCCCTACCCCTTCCTGCTCGCTACGCTTCTGCTGGTAGCCTTCGGACCGGGGCGCATCGCGCTCGACCGCTTCATGCACGCCAAAGCTCGCGCGTGTCGCGTCGCCTGGGGCACCCCCGGCGATTGAACCGGCTTCGCTTGGAGAGTAGTGAGCTGCTATGAGATCGAGCGCAGCACTCTCTACGAATGACGGCCTTGAAAACCTTATGGGCTTCAGTCCGATGCTCTATCGCTACGCCCTTTCACGCGTTGGCAACGCGAGCACAGCGGAGGATCTTGTTCAAGACACACTGCTCGTCGCTTGCACGAAAGCGAGTGAGTTCGCCGCCCAGGCGAACGCGAGCGCCTGGCTTGTGGGGATTCTGAGGCACAAAGTGCTGGACCACTACCGCTGGAAGCAGCGCCATCCCGGGGACTTGCCCCCAAGCGGGC
>SLEO01000226.1 GCA_007124745.1 Myxococcales bacterium | reverse complement strand
GTCTCGAGACATAGGGGGAGTGTTCAGCGCGTTCGCAGCAATATGCTTGCTCGCCAACAGACATGATGACTGTCTCTGATGTGCTGACCTTCCGGGGTGTGAGCGGATGTGGGTCGCGCTACGCTCTTGACAGGATGAGGCCGGTGTTGATTAGGGGACGGTGCATGGAGCCGGGGCTGCGGGCGGGCCAGGTGGTCTGGTGCACGCCGCGGGCGGGCAGGCCGCTGCGCCGGGGCGATGTGGTGCTTGTGGAGGGCCCCGGGCTCGCCAAGCTGCATCGGGTGCTTCTGCGCGTGGTCAAGGCACGGGGTGACGAGGCGGTGCAGCCTTATGTACTCACGCGTGGCGACTGGGCGCGGTCCACCGATTGCTGGGTGGCGGAGGCGGCCATCACGCACGTACTGGAACCCCTGCATTTGCCCGGCGCTACCACGCTGGAGTTTCGCCCGCTCTCTGCACGGCTGCTGCGGCGCCTGCATGTCGAGACGCTTCGGCCGTTGCGCCGGCTGCTCCTTGCGCGCGGCCGCGTCTAGTCGCGTAAGCGTTCAGGAGGCCGATAAGGCGAAATCCTTGCAGGAAAGAGTAGGGGGGGCGCAGCTTTGGGCCACCTTAGGGGCAGAGGTTGCTGCTAAGGATGGCGTGGATCGGGTCGGGGAGGCGCCGGACACGTCCTTCGGCGCCAACAGCTGCAAGCTCGATGCGCGCCTCGGCAAGGACTTCGCCGTCAGCGGGGCGCGTTAAGCGGTTGTCGATAGCGACCCTGCATACGCCGAGCTCGACCAGACGCGTCTCCACCTCAAGCACTTCGTCAAAGCGCGCCGACCGCTTGTAGCGAATCGAGAGATGCGTGACGGGTAAGAACACGCCCTCGGCTTCCATGGCCGCGTAGGAGAGGTTGAGGTCGCGCAGCCATTCGATGCGCGCCACTTCAAACCACCCGACGTAAGAGCCGTGATGGGCGACCCCCATTTGGTCCGTTTCGCCGTAGCGGACACGCAAGCGGTGTAGGTGGGCTTGTGCCAGGCCGATAGCTGGGGGCGCTCCAATGCTCATAGCTCGCGCAAGACTAGGGGTAAGCGCCGGCTTTCACAAGGCGCACCGGCGCGGAAGTTGCCGGCTAAGTCGCCTGTGACGGATACGCGTGCCGGTCTCGACGGCGGGTAGACACTAGGTAATCGTTCAGGGGGTCACGGAAGCGAAAACGCTGCGAAAATAGCAAGTGGGCGCCCTGGCCCCACTTGCCGGCTTTAGGCCACCTCATAGGCAGAGTGGGGGAGGGTTTGCGGGATTTACTCCCGTAAACCCGGGGGCATGCGTGTAAAATGCCCCCCTGAACATTTACGCCTCGGCGCGCCGCAGGTAGGCGCGGTAACCCCACTTTTCTGCCTCGACAATGAGCAAAAGCAGCACGCCAGCAACGCCACAGTAGAGCATGTACGGCGCGGAGATTGGGGTTGCGCCAAAGAGCCACGCTAGAGGTGGAAGATACGTGTAGGCAGCCTGCGCGGCGGTCACGAGGGCGATGGATATGAGTACGGCGCGGCTGCCGAAGAGTCCCGCCAGTGTGAGCGAAGGCGCGGTGATGAAACGGGTCGCAATCAGATAGAAAGCCTCGCACGCGACGAGGGTATTGACGGCGAAGGTTTGGGCCTGCGCGAGCGAGTCGCCGTTTAAGATGGAGAGTTTGAAGGCGCCGAAGGTGGCCGCGCCGATGAGGACCGATACGTAGCCGATACGCCAGAGAAAGTAGGGCGTGAGGATTTGGCTCTTCGGCGGCCGGGGTGGCCGGCGCATGATGTCGCCTTCCGGCGGCTCAAACGCCAGGGCCAGTGCCAGCGTGACTGCGGTGATCATGTTCACCCAGAGCACCTGGACGGGAGTCAGTGGCAGCTGGGCACCCAGCACAATTGCGCCGAGGATGGTCAGCGCTTCGCCGCCGTTCGTAGGCAGGATAAAGAGCACAGACTTGCGGATATTATCGTAGACCGTGCGGCCTTCTTCGACGGCTTGCTCGATCGAGGCGAAGTTGTCGTCCGCGAGCACCATGTCCGAGGCTTCTTTCGAGACCTCCGTGCCGGCGATGCCCATGGCGATGCCCACGTCGGCTCGTTTGATGGCCGGGGCGTCGTTGACGCCGTCACCAGTCATCGCGACGACCTCACCTCGTTGCTGCAGCGCGGTCACGAGCCGCAGCTTGTGCTCCGGGCTGACCCGCGCGAACACGTTGCTCTTGCCCGCCGCCTCTCTGAGCTGAGCTTCGTCCATGGCCTCCAGCTCGGCGCCGGTCATCGGCTCGGCTTGCCCGCCGAGACCGAGACGCTTTCCAATAGCAAGGGCGGTAAGCGCGTGATCCCCGGTGATCATCACTACGCGCACGCCGGCCTCCTGGCACTGGCGAACGGCCACAATCGCCTCCTCGCGCGGCGGGTCCACGATGCCCACGAGACCGAGCATCGTGAGGCCGTCGACGTCCGGCAGTTCAAGCCTGCTCGGTCGGGTGTCGAGCGCTTTTTGCGCAATCGCAAGGACCCGCAGGCCACGCGACGCCATCGCTTCCATCTCCGCATTAAGGGCCGCGCTATCGATGGGCTCGGGCGTCGAGCCAGAAGGGCTTGCCGCATGGGTTGAGCGCGCAATCACGCGGTCCGGCGCACCGAGAACAAAGAGGGTCGCGCTGTCGTTTCCCGCTTCGTGGAGTCGGGCGGAGAGCTTGTGCTCCGAAGAGAAAGGGAGGCTGTCGATCAGCGGCGCCGCCTGGATGCAAGCTTCGCGGTCGAGCCCCGCCTTCGCAGCCGCGACCACAATGGCAGCCTCCGTGGGAGCGCCTTCCGCTGAGAACTGACCATCCTGCTCACGAATCTGCGCATCCGTGCAGAAGAGCCCTGCCTTCAGCAGGGCCATAAGCGCCCCGTCCGCCTCGGGCGCAAGGGTCTCGCCTTCATCCTCGAAGGTGCCGCTGGGGGCGTAGCCCGTGCCGCGGATGGTCACCGAGCGTGGGCCGATGCGCAGCTCTGTCGCCGTCATCGCGTTCTTGGTGAGCGTGCCCGTTTTGTCGCTGCAAATCACGGTCACCGATCCGAGCGTATCCACCGCCGGCAGTCGCCGAATGATGGCATTGCGCCCTGCCATGCGCCGCACACCGATAGCGAGGGTGATGGTCATGATGGCGGGCAAGCCCTCAGGAATCGCCGCGATGGCGAGTCCGAGCGCATTGAGCAGCATCTCCGCGGGCGTGTAGCCCCGCAGTAACCAGCCGAACAGGAAGGTAAGGCCCGCAATGCCTACAATGATGTACGAAAGAAAGTGCCCGAGTTTTTCGACCTGTCGCAGTAGAGGCGTCGTGATCTGCTGAACCGCACCCAGCATCGTGTTGATGGAGCCGATCTGCGTATGCTCCCCGGTGGCAAAGACCACGCCCGTCCCCGTCCCGTAGGTCACGAGCGTGCCCGAGTAAGCGATGCATTCGCGGTCGCCAAGTCCCGCCTCGCTCGGCGCTGGGTCGGTGGCCTTGCTGCTGGCCACCGATTCGCCCGTGAGCACTGCCTCCTCAATCTGCAGGTCTCGTTGGGCGATTAAGCGCACGTCCGCAGGGACGCGCGCGCCGGGAGTGAGCGCAACGATGTCGCCCACGGCGACTTCGTCCGCAGCAACGTCCCGGAACTGGCCGTCGCGCTTGACCCGCGCGTTGTGGCTCAGCATTCCGCGAATGGCATCGAGGGACTTTTCTGCGCGACCCTCCTGAAGGAAGCCGATAAGCGCGTTGAGAATCACTACGGCCGCAATGACCGCCGTGTCTATCCAGTGTTCGAGTGCCGCGGTAACAAGTGCCGCCGCGAGGAGAATATAGATAAGTACGTTGTGAAAGTGCTTTAGGAAGCGCAGCAATGCGTGTTGTCGCTGGCCTGTTGGCAGGCGATTGGGTCCCAGGGCCGCGAGTCGTTCCTTGGCTTCCGCGGAAGTTAATCCTTCGGGTGTGACTCGAAGCTGCGCAAGCGCTGTGTCGCTGTCCACCGCGTGCCAGGTCGTCTCGTTTAGCTCTGTCAACCGTAAGCCGTTTTCACCCATCCGTGCTCCTCTACAATGTATCCGCCGCGCGCCCCAGAATCGCCGCCACCTGGTCCCGGCGCGAACCCGCGCGCTTTCGCCGGAAGGGCTTGCGAAGGATCCCCATTGGCAACCTCGCAGCGACCACTCTGCCGCGCAGGAGTGCCACGTCCCGAAGGTGGGCCTAGCGGAAGGCCCCAAGCAGGGCAACAGGGTCCGCTCCCGGCCACGCAGCCGAAAGACGCGTTCATTCTTGCGTCATGCGCTTCGGCGAGACCGGCGAACCTCCACAGCGCGCGCACGCGCAAGCCGGGACCCCAGAACACGGCTAGCTGTTGCTCCGGCGCAACTCGGTTTCAGCCTTAAGGGCTTCCTTCACCGCCGGGCGCGCCGCAACGGCCTCGCGAAAACGTGCAATATTGCTCAAACCGCCCAAGTTCACCTTCAACATCGGCGCCCAGGACAGCACGGTGTAGAGGTAAGCATCGGCGATGGTGAAGGCTTCGCCCATCAGGTAAGTCCGGTCTTCAAGCTGCTCGTCTAGGTAAGCCACACGCTTAAGGACACGCTCCACCGTGGCTTCACGCGCCGCCGGCTCCAGCTTCGCGTTGAAGAGGCTGCTGAATCCCTTGTGAATTTCCGTCGAGACAAAGGCCAGCGTCTCCAGGCAGCGAAAGTACTCAAGGCCGTTGCCCGCGGGCAACAGTTCAGCCCCGGGGCGCTGCGCCGCGAGATACTGTAGAATCACCGAAACCTCTGTCAGGATTTCGCCGTCATCAAGCGCCAAGGCCGGCACATAACCCTTCGGGTTAAGCGCACGAAAGTCCTCACCGTTGGCAGTCTTACCGGTGGCGAGATGCACCACCTCCGGTTCGAACGCGATACCGAGCTCGCGAAGCACAATGTGAGGCGCAAGTGAACACGCGCCAGGGCTGAGGTAGAGCTTCATAAATCCATCACCTTTCGGAACGACCACCGTTCGCCCGTTGACTGTGGCGTCAAGCTCAGTTCGAGTCTAGTCCGCCGCTGAAGCGTGCGCGTCCGCAAAGGGCGAGGGCAGGGGCCCGACCGAGGTGCCACCTCGCTAGGCATGCTCGCAGGCCGAATGCCCCCGGCATCCCTTGAGTTCGACACGATAGGCCCTATCTCTAAGGGATGATGAGGCTCGCTTGGGTTGCGGCGTGCGCGGCACTGGTGACGGCGTGCGCCGTCTGCGGTGGTCAAGCGAAGGCTCCGCTTGCTTCAGCGCCTGCTACGGCTGCGCAACCAAGTCAGGCGGGCAACGAAGGAGCAGCAATGACGGTCGACAGCGCAACAACGCCCAAGGGCAGGACTAAGTACGAAGACTTCGTCAAGCCGTCCGAGGCCGAGCTTCGGCAGCAGCTCGACGCCATGCAGTTCTCAGTCACCCAGAAAGATGGTACCGAGCCGCCGTTCCGCAACGCTTACTGGGACAACCATGAAGCGGGGCTGTACGTGGACGTGGTGAGCGGCGAACCACTCTTCTCGTCACGCGACAAGTTCGATTCGGGAACGGGCTGGCCGAGCTTCACGCGCCCGCTTGTTGCCGAATATGTCGTGGAGCACCGCGACACCACGTTTGGCATGCAGCGCGTCGAGGTGCGGTCCAGGCATGCTGACTCCCACCTTGGACATGTCTTCAATGACGGCCCGAAGCCGACAGGCAAGCGCTACTGCATGAACTCGGCAGCTTTGCGCTTCATTCCCGCAGCGCGTCTGCAAGCGGAGGGCTACGGCGCGTTCCTTGAAGCCGTAACCGGAGCAGCGTCTCCGGGCACAAGGTCTCCAAGCACAGCATCTGCGGATACGGTGGCCCCGGAGGAAGGCAAGCAGAACGCTTGCGCCGCACCGGACGCTGCAGCGCCGGGGTGCGCTGCGACCCTTGAGGTTGCAGTGCTAGCGGGAGGCTGCTTCTGGGGGATGCAGGACATTCTGCGTAAGGTTCCTGGCGTTATCGAGACGGAAGTGGGCTACGCGGGAGGTTCGACGTCAAGCCCTACCTACGAAGAGGTCAAGCGTGGCAACACAGGTCACGCGGAAGCTATCAAGGTCGTCTTTGACCCGCGTCAACTGGCGTTTTCGGACCTCCTTGAGCACTGGTTTTTCCGCATGCACGACCCCACCACGTTGAACCGACAGGGCAATGACATCGGCGACGCCTACCGTTCAGCGATTTTCTGCCAAGACCCGGCCCAGTGCGCGGAAGCGGAGCGCATCAAAGAGCGCGTCGCCGCATCGGGGCGCTGGAAAGCGCCGATTGTCACCGAGATAACACCCGCCGGGCCATTCACCCGCGCCGAAGCGTACCACCAGGATTACCTCGAAAAGCATCCCGGCGGATACACCTGCCACTACCTCCGCGACTAGACGACGCCGAGCGACGGAGACCGCGTCCTAGGGATAAGCAGCGGGCGCCTTCATCGGAGGCGCGCGGACCGCCGACATCGTGACACGGTCTGCATGGGAGCTAACGACCTAGGCGATAGTAAACCGCGATGCGGCTGAGGTCAGCAATGAGGCGAGGAAAGTGGCTGGGCTTGACTTTCGAGCCCTTGACGTCGCGCCAGGTTCCGACGGGAACTTCCATCGCGGCCCGGCGCAGTGCGTCCGAGTCCCACGCGACGGACTGGGCAATGCGCGCTAAAATTTCCACGTCGAAGAGCCACGGGGAGATGAACGGTTTCGAGAAAAGCTCTTTGACCTCCGGCGAGTTGCGGAAGATCTTAGCGCCGCACTGAGTATCGTAGACACCGAGATCCACGACCACGGCCGCGAGTGTCGCAAAGACACGTCCGATAATGTGCCGGACGGTCGACCGTTCGATCTCCGAACCAAGCATCTTCACCCTGGAGCCGAAGACCATCAGCAAGCCCGGGCGTTCCGTGAAGGGTTGGACCAGCGTGGTGAATGCGTGCAAGGGCGTCGCCAAGTCAGCATCCCAGAAGCCGACGTAGCTGGCTTCGGAAGGTAGGGCGGCGTCGAGTAATCCGCGCCTTACGGCCTCAGCTTTGCCCCGGTTGCTCGGGAGCTTGATAGCGCGCACTCGGTTGTCATGGACACGGGCGAGTCCCTCGATGACACGCCATGTATCGTCGCTGCTTCCGTCATCCACAAGAACCAAGGAGAGGTCGGGGTGTGTGCTCAACGCTTGATCGATGGCGTCGCAGTCGAGCCGCTGGGCCTCGTTGAAACAGGGCACTACTAGACAGGTTCTCGACATAGTCGCCGCTTATACTCTATAAATCCGATGACGTCGTCGTCATGACACATATGAGCGTCCAGAGCGCCAAAACCGGCCGAAGACCCTAGCGCGCCGAGTTCTTCGGGTCGACGGCTGATTGGTCCTCCGTTGATGGCGGCACGCGTAAGGTGTCAAATGGGTCGGGGCAAAGAGCGCCCACACTGGGCACGCTTTGGTTGTGGCCGTCGCAGACGAAGCCAATGCCCGGTAGAAACTCCGGGTAGCGCTTGATCCTTAAGAGCGAATAGACGGCGCCCCCAAGCTTGTTGCCACGAAAAGATTCGACGTGTTCAGCGAGGCCCTCCGGTGGGGTAACCCCGTTTCGGACAATCACGTAGTCAAGCGCCTGGACTTCGATACCGTTGGTAAAGCGGTGGTAGTCAATCGTTGGTGGGCGGTAGGTTTCTGAAAACATGACAGCGTTGAAGCTGTCTCGGGCGAAGCCACCGTGGCCCTTGATCTGGCGTTGAGTGTGCCCAAGGCCCCTGCAGGTGTGCATGAGTGGCCAGTGGCTAAAGGTCGCAGGGATCCAGTCCACACCGAAGCAGTCGAACTGTGCGCCTTCCGGCACCTGTTTGAGTGCTGCGAGCATGGGCTTAATCTCTCGCTGATTGAAACGGAGGCTCCAGTTGACGAGAAGCCCGCCAAAAATGATACATATCACGATGGAAGAAGCGAGTGCCGTTCCAGCCAAAGGCGCAATACGCCGTCCTTTGACAAGAAAGGGGAAAATAAGAAAGAAAAACGGAACAAAACGCGTCGAAAGCATGACGCTGTTGAGGGATACGGGTAGCAAATAAATGCAAGCTCCCCAGAGAAGCCAGATGAGCACCAGCGGATGCTCCAGCAGGTCTCGTTCGAGGCGCGCCCAAAAGCGCGCAGGCCAAGATGCACCGGTCAGAGTGAGAGGGCGGGTGCTTGCCAGCGTCTCGACGTTGCCCTGCGCGTAGGTTGTCAGGATCACCGCGATCATGGCGATGAGAGCGACGAACACATTTGTGTCGGCTGAGGATGTGACGATGTTCAGCCCATGTTCGAAAAACAGGTTCATCCGCTGAAGTGCAGGCGGGTACTCAATAGTAGAAGTCGCGATTGCGGCACCGTCCAGCCCCGGGATAGCGCCTGCCTGGCCCTCCACATTGCTTTTCCGGGTGCCGTACCAAACCAGCCACACGAGTGCGGATGGCGACCACGCGAGGGCCACGCGCGTAAGTTGCCGGAAGTTGAGGGACAGCAGGCCCATGCTGCCGCTGGCCATCACCACGATGCACCAGCCGATCCCGTGAATGAAATACGCCATCATTCCGAGGCTCAACAGAAGCCAATGCAGCGGTGCAAAGCGGTCGGTCCGACGAGCTTGGCGGGTTAGCGTCAGGCTGAAAAAGACAAGCGGCACAATGGGCACGTAGTTTACGAACCCGAGGTAAAGCGAGGAGTTCCATAGAAAGGGAAGAGCGGGAAAGACGAGCCAAGGACTGCGTTCGAACGCACGCGCGAGCTCTAGAAGTGACACCACCGTGAGCAGTAGGGAGAGAGTGAGCCAGAGCCGCAGCGACGTGATGACCGAGAGCCAGGGGTAAAGCAGCTTGCAGAAGTGCATGGGCAGAATGTTGGGCACCCACCAGCCTGCCTTGACGAAGTGTTCGCTGTAGTGCGGTACGGTGTCGTAATTGACCCAGATATCGGCCATCGCCGCGTGGCCCGTGAAGTCGCTGAGTGGGGGCGTGACTCCAATCCACATGGGCAAGACGAGTAAGGTGGTACAGATTCCCAACAGGCTCCAGAAAAGCCCATCAAGCCAGCGTCTTGGCGCCAAGGTGCTGCTGTGCGTTCCGTTCATGGATGTGTCACTCGATGCTTTCGGATTTGCGCCGCTAGCGCCCTTGGCTCCACCGACTGCGTCTTGCGTCGTCAATAGGCAGATATCGTGGCTAGCTCAGGTAGCGCTCGTAGCCGTCACAGAGAATGGTGACAACACGCTTGCCCTTGCCAAGGCGATGTCCCACTTGCACCGCGGCGCAGACATTGGCACCGGCGGAGGGCCCCGCAAGCAAGCCCTCTTCACGGGCGAGACGCTCGCTGTAACGGTAGGCGTCCTGGTCTTTGACCTGAATGACCTCAGTGATGAGGTCCCTGTCGAGGATGTCGGGGATGAACCCAGCGCCGAGCCCCTGAATACCGTGCAGGCCAGGCTCGCCTCCCGAAAGCACCGCACTTCCAGCGGGTTCAACCGCAATGATTTCGATGTCCGGACGGCGCTGACGTAAGAAGCGACCGACGCCCGTAAGCGTGCCTCCCGTGCCTACGCCCGCGACGAACGCGGCGATCTCGCCCTCGGTGGCGGACCAGATCTCTTGACCCGTGTGCTCGAAGTGAGCCGCCGCATTCGCGGGATTCTGAAACTGCCGCGCCACGAAGGCGTCGCTTGTGGCGTCCGCAACCTCCGCCGCCCGTTCCACAGCTCCCGTCATGCCGAGTTCCGCGTTGGTCAGGACAACCTCGGCACCTAGCGCCTTCAGAATCTGTCGGCGAGCCAAGCTCATGTCTTCCGGCATCACAATGATGCAGCGGTACCCGCGCGCCGCCGCCAGCATAGCTAGGCTGATACCCGTATTGCCCGACGAAGCCTCGATGATCGTGCTTCCCGGCTTCAGGCGTCCGCTTTCCTCCGCCTCGGTGATCATCTGGAGCGCGGCGCGGTCTTTGACGCTGCCGCCCGGGTTCAGGTATTCGAGCTTGCCGCAGACTTCCGCCCCGGGGCTCAGACGCCGGAGACGCAGGAGCGGCGTCCGTCCCACCAGGCGCGTAAGGTCTTCGACGATGCCGTCCATCCCGCGAATGCTAAGCACAAGAATGCAGGCGAGCCAGCGCTTAGTACGGTGTCAAGAGCCGAGGGTCCCGCGTCTCCGACTTGTCGGGCCGTTTTCGGGAGCCGTAGGCCAGCTTCTTTGCCCCGTGCGTGACCTTGCCTCGTGGGACGTCGCGGGAGCGATGTTGAGGAAGCCCCGAGGGTGTTCCGGCTCCCATTGGCCGCCCGGCTGCAGCACGGTGTTTGTCTCGATCATGGCTACGTTGATCGCGGCATGCGCAGCTGGCTGCGGGGGCTCGCAGCAGAAGGCGTCCGGCAGCTACGCCGAAGATGCGGAGCGTGCATTCGAGGATGCACTCAAGGCTTACCGCAAGAACGATTGCAATCGAGCGGAGCCCGCGTTCCGCGACGTGCGTCGCCGCTTCCCCTACAGTCGCTACGCGCCTCTGGCTGAGCTGCGGGCAGCGGACTGCCTGTTCAAGCAGAAGAAGTACATAGAGGCTATCGACGGCTACAAGCGCTTTGTTGAAGTCCGTGCGTCCCACGAAAAAGTGCCTTACGCGCGCTATCAGATCGCGCGCGCTTACTTCGAACAAATCCCCAGCGATTGGTTCGTGATGCCGCCAGCGCACGAGCGCGACCAGGCGGCAACACGGCAAGCCCTCCGCTACCTGGCCGAGTTCTTGGACGCTTACCCCAAGCATGAAACGGCGGAAAAGGCGCGCGCGCTTTTCAGCAAATGCCAGACCTACCTTGCGCGTCACGAACTCTATGCCGCGCGCTTCTATCTCAAGCAGAACAAACCACTGGCGGCGCTCATGCGCATACGGACGCTTGCGCAGGATTACCCGGAAAACCTCCTCAAGGACGATGCCGTCGATGTCGTGGAGCGGGCTCTGCGTCGCACGGATGGCGAGCGCGCGGCGCGCCTAGCGCTTGATGCCCTAGCCGCCCTCGACCACGAACATCCCAAAGTGGCGGTACTGCGCGAGACCGCAGAGCAGCGTCTGCGAACGTTAAGTACGCCCTGAACCCCCGCTCGCCGCGTCCACTGTCGTGTCGCTCGTAGGGATCGCGTGAAAGCAGTCACGCGACCGTTTGGAAAGCGCGCACTGATCCACCATCGGAGTGCGCGCGCAAGGTACACGCGCCCACCTTCTACCGTTGCCGCGGCTGTCGCCATCGGGGTAGGCTTGGAAGCATGGAGGCGAAGGTAAGACGACTGCTGACCCAGGGGCGCGAGGCCTACGGTCTGGGTCACCACGTTGAAGCCGAGGCCCACCTGCGGGCTTTAGTCGAAGCGGGGGTTGAGTTTGCAGACGTCTACAACATGTTGGGCGTTATCTGCCACGAACAGAGTCGGCTTTCCGAGGCGGTTGCGGCGTTTGAACAGGCCCTCTCCATCAATGACCGCTATACCGAAGCCGCGCTGAACCTAGCGGTCACCTACAACGATCTCGGACGCTACGATGACGCGAAGCTGCTCTACGACCAAACGGTCGCGCGTTCCGAAGGCGCAGCGAATCGGCTTGACCCGTACATTCGAGGCAAAATCGCCAATATGCACGCGGACGTCGGGCAGGCCTACAGCGACATCGGTGCGTGGGACGAGGCGGTGTTCGAGTTCCGCAAAGCCACCGCGCTGCGCCCGGACTTTCCAGACCTCCGCGTCCGGTTGGGCGAGCTATTGCAGCAACGCGGGGAGCTCGAGGCCGCACGTGTCGAGCTTGAGGCGGCGGCGCTGGCGCGTCCTGACTTCGTCAAGGCGCACTTGGTTTTGGGCGTGGTGTGCCTCAGTCTCGGCGATAAGCCGCGCGCACGCGCGGCTTGGCAGGCGGCGCTGGCACTCGCGCCAGGTCAGCGCGCTGCGCAGGCCTATCTGCGCATGGCGGATTCGCTCCACCCTGGAGCCAGTCGTTCCGCGCCTCCTCGCGCATCTCAAGCGCCGGCGGAGTGGAACCTGGTCGATGATGGAGACGACGGCCCTGCCTAGCCCAGGTTTGCACGCGCCGAAGACGCCTTGCGGGAAAGAGTGTCGGGGGAAGAGCCTGAGCCGACCGTGCGGCCTCGCCAGAAGCCTCTGCGCCCGGAAGTGGCGTCCGGTTGCTGGCTATTCTGCGACTTCGAGTTCCAAGACGTCGACCTCGCGCTCCAGCCTGAGCTGGCAGCAGAGTCGGACACCCTCTTCGTCGCCGAAGACATCGAGCACGTCGCGCTCGTCCTCTTCGATGGCCCCGAGTCCCTCCGCTCCCTGTAGGACGCGCACTCTGCAGGTGCCGCAGCTCGCCGAGCGGCAGGAGTACGGTACGTCCGCTTCGGGAAAGCGGTCCGTCAGATCGATAAGGCGCGTTCCGACGCTGATGTCGGTCTCGAAGCCCGCGGGAAGAAAACGTACCTTCGGCATGAGCGGGCGGTTAGCGCTCGGCGGCGCTAGCGTCAATCCTGTTTGGCTGGGGACGGGTGGAGGGGTGGCCTCCGCCCGGGCCACGCGCCGAAGTGCAGACGCGTGTGTGGGGACAAAGGGAGAGCTGAATGGCGAACGACGATAAACGACCGCGAACCGAGAAGTCGAGCGCGCAAGAGCGCGAGGCAGTAGCGGCCGGGGGCACCACCACGGGTAGCGAAAGTCCGGGAGCGGCACCCTCCGAAACCGCGACCGCGCTTGTTGAGATCGACGACCACGCCCTTGTACAAACCTTCGCGACTACGGGTTTCGGCCATCTGAAGGATCTCAAAGCTGAACTTGGCGTGGATGCGGGCCTGCGGGGCAACGCCATCCATCTCAAGGGCGAGGCGGGGGCGGTGGAAGCTGCGCGCAAAGTCGTGGAGGATCTGGTTTACGCGCTGGGTTCCGGGCTTGAGCTGAAGCGCGGTGAGTTGTCGCGGGCGCTGCGCATGATTCAGGAGCACGAGGGCCTGAAGTTCCGAGACCTCATCGGCGAGCAAGCTCAGCTTGTCGCTGGCCGGAAAAAGATCTGCCCGAAGTCGCCGGCGCAGCTTCACTATCTGAAGACGCTCCAGCATCACGACGTGGTCTTCGGGATCGGCCCCGCCGGCACGGGAAAAACCTACCTGGCGATGGCCATGGCCGTCCATGCGCTCAATGAGCGGCAGGTGAAACGGATTATCCTGACGCGTCCCGCGGTGGAGGCTGGCGAGAAGCTGGGGTTTCTGCCTGGCGATCTCGCCGAAAAGGTCAACCCGTATCTGCGCCCGCTCTACGACGCACTCCATGACATGCTCGATTTCGAGAAGGTGGCGGCGCTCACGCAGCGCGGCACCATTGAGGTCGCACCGCTGGCCTTTATGCGCGGGCGAACGCTGGATGACGCCTTCGTCATCCTCGATGAAGCGCAGAACACGACCGTTGAGCAAATGAAGATGTTTTTAACGCGTATCGGCTTCGGCTCGAAGGCGGTCGTCACCGGCGATGCGACGCAGGTCGACTTGCCAACGGGTATGCGATCGGGTCTCGCCGACGCGGTGCGCCTGCTGGAAGGCGTTAAGGGCATCTCCGTGTGCCGATTCACCGACACGGACGTCGTTCGGCACCCCCTCGTTCAACGAATCGTCCAAGCCTACGATGCCAGAGACTTGCATCAGAACCGGCCTAGCCTATAACTCCCGCCCACGAAGAGGAGCCATGGCCTACGCAGTAATACGAACCGGCGGAAAACAGCACCGCGTCAGTGAGGGTGTATGTTTAGACGTCGAGAAGCTTGCCGGTGACGTCGGCGAGACCGTGAGCCTCGATGAAGTCTTGCTCTACCACGACGGACAGGCCGTTAAGGTCGGCAGTCCTACAGTCGCGGGCGTTCGCGTTGAAGCGGAAATCATCGGCCAGCGTCGCGGTGTTAAAATCATTGTTTACAAGTTCCGTCGCCGGAAGAACTCGCGCCGGAAGCAAGGACACCGCCAAGCCATCACTCGGCTGCGCGTGAAGGCGATCACGGCCTGAGCGTTGAAGCTTGAGGGTGTGATTCGATAGTTGAGCGGCGGCACGGCCCAAGAAGAAGAAGTCATGGCACATAAAAAAGGTCAGGGTTCGACCCGTAACGGTCGTGATTCGAACGCGCAGTATCGTGGCGTCAAAGTGTTCGGTGGCGAACGCGTTGTTCCCGGAAACATTCTTGTGCGCCAGGTCGGTTCACGGATTCACCCCGGTACGAACGTCGGCATGGGCTCGGACTTCACCCTCTGGGCGCGCACTGAAGGTACCGTTCGCTACGAGCGCGTCGGCCGCGATAAGAAGCGCGTCTCCGTCGTCGCGGACAGTACTGAGAACTAGTATCTGCCATCGGCCAGACCGTGCTGTCCCGCGTGCCGCGCTCTTGCGGAGTGTCACACACGCTGCCGTGCGGGGTTGTTGGTTACAAAATTAGGGGGCTGTAGCTCAGTTGGGAGAGCGCTTGCATGGCATGCAAGAGGTCAGGGGTTCGATTCCCCTCAGCTCCACTGGCCTTCCTTGCGTTCCCGGCGCTGCGTCAGTCCACTCTCTGCGCGAGATAATGCGCTTAAGTTGCGTGAAGTTGTCTTCCATCTGCACACTCAGCGCATGTGTGCGAGGCATGGTGTGGGCGCTGTCGTGGCTTGGGTGGTACTCGTCGGCACGGCATGCGCTCCGGGCTCGACGGAGCGAGGTCAGGTGGGGCTTGCGGGCGTGCAGCTTGAGCAGGTGGGTGAGCGCGCGTCACTCCGTCTTAGCTTTTCCGATAGTGAAGCGTGGCCTGTGCTGCTGGCGCGGTTGAGTCACGGAGCTCAGATCGAGGCACGCGGTGCGCTGGAGGGTCTGGGCGGGGAGGCAGCGTTGCCGATTCGCCGTCGGGACGCCTTCGAGTTTGATGGAGGAACCCTGCGCTTTGTGCTTGGCGACGCCGTTCCCCAAGGGTCGCGTTTCCGTGGAACACTGACGCTACATCTCGCGAGCCAAACCCTGCCGCTCACGCTTGCGGGTGAGCATCAACTTGATGTTGGCCAGGCGTATTCCGGGCGCTCGGCTCGAGAGCTCGCGTTGCGCCAGAGCCTTGAGCGCTACCTCGGTCTGATGATGGAGGAGTCCGAGGAAGCGGGTGGCTGGCGGATTGCTGCGGGGAATGCGCCGGCCGCGAATGCCGGTTCGCTCGCGGGCGCCCGCCTTTGGGCTGTGGATGGTCAGCCCCTGGCGCGTTTGGTTGCGGGTCACGGTGAGGTGGCGTGGCAAATGGGCGGTGTGCACGTTCTCTGGCTTGAGCGCGGCAGCGAGGGCATTGAGGCGCTGGCGCTGGGTACGTCTCCCGCGGGTCCGGGAATGACCTTTCATGCGGGGGCAGGCATTCTTTGTGGTGTGCTCTGGCTCGTAGGATCGGCGTTCACGCAAAGGCGGCGTCGGCGCTCGCAAGGGGAGCGGTGGCTCGCCGCCTGGCGGGGAGACGCGGCGCTCAGCCCGGCGCCCATCGCTCGTCAGCTGATATGGCTTCTGTTGGCCGGGCTGGGTGGCCTTGTCGTCGATACGCTGCTGCTGCAGCGCGACGGCCGTGCGCTTTACGCAAGCCTTCCCGTCTTGCTTGTCATCGCGAGTGTCGTCTCGGTGCTGCGCGCTCGGGCAGGGCGCGCCGTCGAGCGCTTCGCTGGAATGCTCGCCGAGGGCTTGATGCTTATCGTGTGTCTGTCGCTCCCTCTAGTCGCACTCGCAGCACTTGAAAGTATGGGCCTTTCCCGAATAGTTCATGGCCCAGTCACGCTACTTTGGGTGCTGGGCTGGGCGCTTTTGTTTTGGGTGCTCGACACGCTGGCTTGGGACGAAGCTCAGGGCGCAGCGACGCGGCGGCGAGAGTGGCTCGTCGCGCGCGGCGTCGTTCAGGTGTGGGCGTATGGCTGGCTTGTCAGGGTTACCAATGGACAGCACATCGGTATGCCCTGGAGCCTTGGGCTAAGCCCTCTGCAAGAAGCCGCGCTCACGTGGGTGCTGCTGGTGGTTTCGCTAACGCTCTGTGAAGCCGTTAGATTTCAGCGCTTGATCAGCTCGAACGTCGCGCGTCCCGCGGCGCGATAACGGTAGCGAACTGAGCCCAGCACTTCTAGTGCGCAGCCCACGGCGCCTTCGGTTTCTAGATCCGAGCTGTCGAGGTCGATCTTGACCCGCTCCTTCTTATCGACGCTTACCTTGAAGCGCGCGCGCCGCCCGCTCGGCTCTTTCGCAATGCAGCGGTCGAGGTTGCCCGTTCTTCGGCCGATGGCCTCTGCGAGCGCGGCTGCTTGCTCCTCGGTCCCCGGCCGCTCGGCGCGAATGACGAGCTGTGAACCACCGCCAGGGGCTTCTAGACTCGCCTGCATGACCCCGTCAACGCGCTGCAGATTCGACGGAGACACGCTACCGACCGCGTTAAAGTCCGAGGTCATCGCGCCTGACTTCTGCGAGACCTTCACGGTGACTGTAAGGCGCAGGGTTTCGCTGGGTGGCCGCTCCGCGCGCAGGAGCTGCGTCATGCAACGCACAATAGGTGCAGGTAGATCGGCTTCGTTGCTCTCGACAGTAATGCCGTAGCGGCGTTTGGGCGTGCTTTCGAGACGAAAGGCAATCGCGCCTGACTTGGCCCCTGCTGCCTTTTTGCCACCTTTCGCCAGGCAGAGCCGAAACTTGCCCTTGGCGGAAGCAATGTTTTGCGCAGCCGTCTGCAGGGAAGGCTGATGGTGTGGCGGGAGCGAGCGAAACTCAAAATCCAGCGTCGAGTGCTGAGCGAAGGCTCCGTCGATCGCGCCGCCTTCCGCGAAAGACCGCGCTGGGTTCAGCATGTGAATGGCCGCCATCGCTATCCCGGCGCATATCATTGAGGGCCATGCGTGATCGGTTAAGCGAGCTGCGTGTCCGGTGAAGGGCATGCGCACGGCGAAGGGGCTTGACCCGCGCCTACGGCGCGGGTGACCTACGCCACCGGACGCGGATCGCGCCCATGTAGTGTGTGGCCACCACGTAGCCGCCGTGCGCGCCCGGGACCAACAGGTGCAGTTTCTCATCGTGGTTCGCACGCTTGTGAATAGTGTAGCCATGTCGCCTCGCTTGACTCCGCTGCTAGCCCTCTGGTCTCTACGTGTGTCTGCTCGTGCGTCGTGGCGCTCGCGGCGCGTTTGTGCACGACCTAGCGCGCCTTGCCGGGCACGCTTGGGTTGTCGCGAGGTGGGCTGCAGAGCCCGGCCTCTGACGCAGGGCGTGTGTCGGCGGGCGCGTACGCGGCCGCGTGCGTGAGACCCCCGGTTAGCCCAATCGCTTCAACGCAACGTAACTTTCCTTCTGGCTCTTGCCATTAGCGGCCCGTCGGTGCCAGGTTGCCCATGCCGCACCGTCCCTTCGCGGGGGACGAGCACCTGCCT
The DNA here is from genome assembly GCA_007124745.1 of Myxococcales bacterium. Lineage (GTDB taxonomy): Bacteria > Myxococcota_A > Polyangia > Polyangiales > SLQV01 > SLQV01. Next base: position 2,793 of record SLEO01000226.1, on the reverse strand, counting down.
TGAGCGGCTCGGTGCCTCAGGGTTCGGCCGGCAGCCCTACGGTCCCGCGGGGCTGCCGGTGACACTTGTGACAACGGGCTGCTGCCTCACTATCTGGCCACCGAACGTACATGCTCACCGCCTCTCGACGCCGCGCCATACTCACGCTCTCCCTGCCGATTATCGGCGGAATGGCTTCGCAGAACGTCTTCAACTTGGTCGACGCCGCCATGGTCGGACGGCTCGGCGACGAAGCGTTGGCGGCAGTGGGTTTCGCGAGCTTCCTCAATTTTCTCTTTTCCGCCTTCGTGCTGGGCCTTTCCTCCGGGGTGCAGGCCACTGCCGCGCGGCGCGTCGGCCAAGGCAAGGTGGCCGGAGGCGTCGCGGCGCTCAATGGTGGCTTGCTACTTTCGGTCTTTCTGGCCGTGCCGTGGTCGCTCTTGCTTGTGGCTACCGCGCCGTTCTACATGCGTCTGTTGCTGGACGCGCCGGAGCTTGTGGAGCTTGGCGTGCCCTATTTGCAACTGCGTCTGCTCTCGATGGTGGCCATGGGCGCCAACTTCGCGTTCCGGGGCTACTGGAACGCCGTATCTCGGCCTGGCCTCTACATGCGCACCTTGGTGGTCATGCACGTCGCCAATATCGTCCTCAACTACGTGTTCATCTTCGGTGCGGGGCCGGTTCCCGCCTACGGGGTTGCCGGTGCCGGTGCCGCCTCAGCGCTTGCGACCGTGGTCGGTACACTCAACTACCTCTACCTTGGGCGGATCCACACGCGGGGTCTCAACTACCTTAGGAGTGTCGACGGCTGGCCAACCCTGATGAGCCTGCTGCGTCTCTCCGCTCCCGCGGGTGGTCAGCAGCTTTTCTTCGCGGGCGGCATGACCGCCTTCGTATGGATTGCCTCCCGCCTCGGTACGCAAGCTATTGCCGCGACCCACGTGCTTACATCCCTACTCCTCGTCGGCGTACTTCCCGGTATCGGTTGTGGCTTGGCCGCGGCGACACTTGTGGGCAGGTCGCTCGGGCAGGGCAACCGTGCCGAGGCCAAACGCTGGGGCTGGGAGGTTGTTATCTTCGCGGTCGGGGTGGTGGCCCTCATCTCCCTGCCCGCCGTTATCGCGCCGGACCTTGTCTTGCGCGGCTTTATCGCCGAAGCGGATACCCGCGCGATGGCCGCCTTCCCGTTGCGCCTTGTCGCCATTTTCATGCCCCTCGACACCATCGGTCTAGTCCTGATGAATGCGATGATCGGAGCGGGCGATACCCGGCGCACCTTTATCACCTCCGTGCTCCTGCAATGGGGCCTTTTTCTGCCGGCTGCCTGGGTGGTGGGACCGGTACTCGGTGGAGGCCTTAGCGCTCTCTGGGCCGCCAACGTCGTCTACCGCCAGCTTCAGGCAGTGGCGTTTTCCCTCATGTGGCAGCGCGCCAAGTGGGCGGACCGAACGGTGTGATGCGCTGGGAGGTTGAGCCCCGTAGCCTTGTGTCGACCGAGCCCGCCCGGACCTGGGGCACCACGCTCAAGACTTTACAGGGTGTTGGCTTTGCGCCGAAGATGACAAGCGCATGGAGACCACGCTGAGTTCTGACCGGAGCGAGCCGCGGCTCGCCACGCTTGAAGCGCGCGACGGCAGTGGCGTAAGCCGCGCGAGGCATCGTCGTCTCGGAACCTTGGCTTGGGTGGCAGGCATCGGTCTGCTCAGCGCTGGCGTCATCGCCACGATAACGCTCGAGGCACCTTGGCCCGCAGGCGCTTGGTCCCTGTGGGCGCCGCAAGGCTCTGTAAGTGAAGCGCGCATGTCCGAAGGCGGTGTGGCCGCCAGGGCAGCGAAGGGCAACGGTCTTGAAAACACGCTCGCCGGCGCGGACGGCGCAAGCGCCTCGGCACGCTTCGGAGAAGATGAGGCGAACGCGACTGCGGGTCTCGGAGAAGCCTCCCGCGCTTCACACCTTGCGGCGGCCCGTGCGCCGGTTGGGCTGCCGCCGCAGACACAGCCTGCACCCACGGCCCTGGAAGCGCTCTGGCAGGGTGAACCGCTAATCTCCATGGCGGGCCCGGGTGCGCGTGCCCTTGATTGGGGCGGCTGGCGGATGTCACGGGGTGCACTTCAGGGTGAGGGGCCCGAGGCGTTCATGGCCTATAGCCAGAGCCTCGTCCGGCTCGCGCTGACGCCCGAACAGGCGGCGGCGGGCTTCGTCCTTGTTGAGTTTGCCACCTTTGGGCCTCCTACCAAGGTCACGGCCTATCTCGATGGCAAGCCGGCTGCCTACCTCCAAAGTCCCGGGGCGGGCACCTTTGTCGTCGCCGCTGTGCCGTTGCGCCCCGCCCCCGACGCCGGCACGCGTCCTACCCAGGAGACCAATGCCCGACCGACGGAATTCGCGCTACGCGCGGCGGGCAAAGCCGCCGCCCTGGGCGGCAAGCCGCGCACCCTCGGACTACGCCGTCTCTATTTCACGTCGGACGCGAAGCGCGCTACGTCGGGCGCACCGAGTGAGACTCTGCCTCCGCTCACAGCTGGGGCTGAATGGCGGGTCGGCGAGGGAGCAGCGCTACGGCTGCGCTTTGCCGGGCTTGAGGGGCCGAAATGGCTTGTCCTCCGGGCCGAGGCAGAGCGTTCGCTCACGCTTACGGTGACGTGGGTCGACCCAGCGCTCCCTCAAGCATCCCCGCCGAGTCACGGAACCGCGCCGATCGCGACACTCACGCTCCCCCCAGGGCGGGCTACGGTGAGTGCGCCGCTGCCCGCTGAGTGGCGGAGCGGCACGCTACTCGTCACGTCCCCGGGCGACGCTTCTGCGGCGAGCATC
>SLEO01000070.1 GCA_007124745.1 Myxococcales bacterium | reverse complement strand
TTCACCCGTTGTCATTAACAACGAGGTGGGTTCTACGCCTTCATTGCAGCCTGACGTCATGAATCGATGACGTGCATGCCACGCTGTGCGTCAACAGGAGGGGATTGAGTCGGGTCAAGCGCTCCGGCGTAGAGAAAGTGAAAACGCTGCAGGAAGGAGCCGCGTGGGCGGTGGGGCCCCACCCGCAGCTCCAGTTTTTTGGGGGAGGGCCGGCTCCGGTCCGCAAAGTGGGACTCACTCCAGAAAACCAGGGGCATGTTGCTGAAATGCCCCCTGAACGGTTACGAAAATGTCTCTCGAAAATTCACGAGATGAGTTATGAAGTTCACTGACATATTCGTGAAGCGACCGGTGCTTGCCATCGTCGTGAACGTGCTCATCCTTATCGCCGGGCTGCAGGCGATTCGCAACCTCACGTTGCGTCAGTATCCGCGGCTCGACAGCGCGACGGTGACGGTGGTCACGCCCTACATCGGTGCGAGTGCCGACCTCGTGCGCGGCTTCATTACCACGCCGCTTGAGCGCGCCATTGCGGCGGCGGACGGTATCGACTTCATCGAGTCGCAGAGCGTTCAGGGTCTCTCCACGATTCAAGCCCGGCTCAAACTCAACTTTCCCGCGGGCGAGGCGCTCAGCGACATTGCTGCGCGAGTTAATCAGGTCCGCGCTGATTTGCCTCCGGAAGCGGAACTGCCCGCCATTAATATCGAGCCTTCGGATGCTCAGATAGCGGCGATGTATCTGAGCTTCGGTTCCGACATTCTTGAGGACAATCAAGTCACGGACTACCTGATTCGCGTTGTTCAGCCGCGGCTATCCGCCATCGAGGGCGTACAGCGTGCAGATATCCTGGGCGCGCGGACGTTTGCTATCCGTGCTTGGCTGAAGCCTGACCGCATGGCCGCGCTTGGCGTGAGTCCCGCCCAGGTGCGGCGCGCGCTCGCTGACAATAACTTCCTCGCGGCGGTGGGGCAGACGAAGGGGCAGCTCTACGAGGTCAACCTTCAGACCACGACGGATGTCCACACCGTCAAGGACTTCCAGCGGCTTGTCGTGCGCGAAGAAGGGGGAAGCCTTGTACGCCTCGAAGACGTTGCGGATGTCGTTCTTGGCGCTGATGCCTACGAGCAGGACGTGCGCCTCTCCGGCCGAAGTGAGGTGTTCATGGGCGTGTGGGTGCTGCCCAACGCTAACACCCTGGACGTCATCGCGCGGGTACGCACCGCAGTCGAGGTCATCGACGCTGAACTGCCCCAAGGCTTGCGCGCCAACGTTGCTTTTGACTCCACGGAGTACATCGAGAGCGCCGTCAATGAAGTCACACGGACGCTCATTGAGACCGTGCTCATCATTGTTTTGGTGATCTTCCTTTTCTTAGGCTCGCTGCGCTCCGTGCTCGTGCCCATCGTGGCGATTCCGGTCTCCCTCATAGGAGCTGTATTCTTGATGCAGGTCTTCGGCTTCTCGCTGAACTTACTCACGCTTCTCGCCATCGTTCTTGCCGTCGGTCTTGTGGTGGATGACGCGATTGTCGTCGTTGAGAACGTCGAGCGACACGTACGTGAGGGTAAGTCGCCGCTGCAGGCGGCGCTTTTGAGCGGGCGCGAGTTGCTTGGGCCCATCGTGGCGATGACCGTGACGCTGGCGGCCGTCTACGCCCCTATCGGCTTTCAGGGAGGCATTACCGGTGCGCTCTTCCGCGAATTTGCGTTCACGCTTGCGGGCGCGGTGCTTATCTCGGGCATCGTTGCCATAACGCTTTCACCGATGATGGCGGCGAATCTTCTGCCCGCTGAGCATCGCTCCACGCGTTTGAGCCGCCTCGTTGACCGCGGCTTTGGCGGACTTAAGGCCTGGTACAGCCGTGCGCTTAGCTGGACCCTCAGCCATCGACCGGTCGTCTATACCATTTGGATAACGCTGTCTTTGTTGGTCATCCCGCTCTACTTGCTGTCGCCGACGGAGCTGGCGCCGAATGAAGATCAGGGCGTCATCTTTACCGCGATTGATGTGCCTGCGAATGCCACCCTCGAGCAGTTGCGGCCGTTCACGGCGCAGATTCACGACATGTTCGCGGCGTTGCCCGAGTTCAAACAAAGCTTTCAAATAACGTTCCCCAGTGGTGGCTTTGGCGGCGCGCTGCTCAAGACCTGGAGCGACCGCGACCGAAGTGTGTTTCCGATTCAGGGAGAGCTAACGGAAAAAGCCACACAGGTGGCGGGGTTGCGTGTGCCCATTTTCCTTCCGCCAGCCCTGCCGAGTGCGGGCTTTTTTCCCGTGGAAGTTGTGATCTCGTCCACGGATGAGCACACCGATATCTTGCGCTACGCGGCTATCTTAGGCGAAGCGGCGATGGACAGTGGGCAGTTTGCCTTCCCACCTATTCAAGACGTGAGAATCGACCAGGCAGGTGTAGAGCTAGTCATCGATAAGGAAAAAGTCGCCGCCATGGGGCTTACCATGCAGCAGGTAGGCGCAGACTTGGGCGCTATGCTCAGCGGCAACTTTGTCAACCGCTTCAATTGGGGGGGGCGCAGCTACAAGGTCATTCCCCAAATCGAGCGCGCAGGCCGACTGACACCGGAGTTGCTTACGCGCATTCATCTCACCGGCCCCGATGGTACGCTCATTCCTCTTGGCTCGGTCGCAAGCCTCCGCGACACCGTGGAGCCGCGCTCTCTCAACCGCTTCCAGCAACTCAATGCGGTTAAGCTGTCGGGCGTCGCGCCCCGCTCACTTGACGCGGGCCTTAAGGTCCTGGAAGAGAAGGCTGCCGAGGTGCTGCCCGCGGGCTACCGTCTGGATTACACCGGCGAATCGCGTCAGTTTCGTGAAGAAGCCGGGAAATTTTTGCCGGCCATTTCGCTGGCGTTACTCTTGATATTCCTGGTGTTAGCCGCGCAGTTCAACACCTTCCGCGACCCGATTGTCGTGCTAGCTGGCTCGGTGCCGTTAGCGATGTTCGGTGCCCTGTTGTTTACGTTCCTGAAGTTCGCCGGCCCCCCGGGGATGGGCTTTGCGCTGACCGACGGCTGGACAACCACACTGAATATCTATTCGCAGGTGGGATTGGTGACGCTTGTGGGCCTGGTTGCGAAAAACGGAATCCTAATCGTGGAGTTTGCCAACGCTCAGCAGGAGCAGGGCGTCGCAAAGCTTGCCGCCATTCACGAAGCGGCGACAACGCGCCTTCGACCCATCCTGATGACCTCCATCGCTACCGTGGTTGGACATTTCCCCCTGACGCTTGTCACCGGCGCCGGTGCGATGGCGCGCAACTCCATCGGTCTTGTGCTTGTGGGTGGCATGGCCATCGGTACGCTGTTTACGCTGCTCGTGGTGCCTTCCATCTACATGCTCATTGCGAAAGACCGCAAAGGTGTTGCCGCCGACGCCACACAGCCGGCGGGGCAGGGAACAACGCAGCAGGGGTCAGGGCTCATTCCGCGCCGCCAGCCGGGGTCCGATGAGGGACTGGGACTTGACCAAGCGGTCCGCGCATAAGAACGAGAGCTGCGCTCTCCCAAAAGGAAAAAACACCCTGAGACCTGTGCGCGCCGCGCAAGTTATATCGAGGTAGTGTGTGTCGGGGAAGGTCTACGTCCTCACGTAGAGGGACTATTCAAGGGGCATGTTACAAGATGCCCCCAAGGTTTTGGGAGTGAATCCCATCGCCTCTCCCCCGGTCTGCCTTCAAGGTGGCCTAAAGCTGCGCGTGGGGCCAGGGCGCCCAACTGCTCTTTCCCGCAGGGTGTCGGCTATCTGGACGCCCTGGACGCTACCGTAGATGCACCTTGGTAGCTAGGCGGCCTCGCCTAGACAGGGTACTGGCGCGTGGCGCATAAAATGCTCCTGATCCCATCAGCGGCACGCCCGATGTGCTTCACCTGCCAAAAATACGCAGTAAAGGTGCTATATTACGTTCTTGTTGAAAGAAAATGCATTGAAGATGTGAGAATCCGCTTGAGGTGTCCGGCACGTATCTTGGGTTGTGAAGCGCGTGGACTTCATGCGAAACAATCAAGCGTTGCGAGCCGCGCTCGCACTTTTCGGGCTCGTTTGGGTGGCCGCCTGTGAGAGCGAGCCTGAGGTCATCTACTCACAAGATGGCAGCAGCACTGCGGAGATTCTCGAGCCTCTCGAGTTTTCCCACGAGCTTGTCGTTGTCGATGAGTACAACGGTGACATCCTTTCTTACGATGAGGACTCGGTTGTCATCGCAGGTGGAAGTGCACTCAGTAAGGCAGTCGTCGTCGGCTCGGTTCTCGCTGGAAGCATACCCGCGCCGATGTTGCGACGCGTAGAGCACATCGACGCCGCAGACAACGGCACGGACCTCATCGCGCGTACCCGAGACGCAGACCTTAACGAAGCCATCATCAACGGTGCCATAAGTTTCTCGTTCGACGTGGACCTCGATGCAATCACTGACGATATCGCGTTCACCGACGCGGATGCAGCGGACGACGCCGATGACATTGATGCAGACACCTCGCCTGCAATCGACGAGGACAACCTCTCGTCGCTAGACCCGACCGCAACGATGTTACGCGAAGGGTCGTCAGAAGACGATGCCAGCGACAGGTTCTGGGAAGTGGATCCGAATAGGCTTTTTGCCCTATCGGTCTTCGATCACGGAAACGAAAACAAGCCCGTTAAATGTGAGGCTGTTTCTCGAGACTTCCGTAGTGTGATTGATCTCAAGTTTAAGATGACGCATCCACGGTTAAAGCTGGATATGAAGTTTGATAATGGATCCTTCGCTGGGTCATTTATGGGTGTAGAAACCAAGATTGATGCCTACATTGCGCTGCTAGACGAGTTGTCGCTCGAGTATGGTTGCAAGTGGTCATGGAAGGGCCGAACTCAAGTCGATTGGTTGAAGCCAATTATATTTGTATTGGTGAAGCTTCCAGTGGTGGTGCATTTGGGCTACCAGCCGACGGCTAAGGCTTCTGCTTCAGTCAGTGCAGGCCTCGATTTCGGCGATGCGCTCAAATTCGGAGGAAAGAAGGAGATGCGATTAGGGTTGGGCGTTGAACGTGCTGAGGGGGAACGAGACAGCGCAACCGGAATCACGCCTGTCTATGACAAGCCGCAGGTGATCATGGAGACCAGCAAGAGTGAACAGTACGGAGCGCCACAAAGTTGGTCTAGTTTTGTTGATGAGTTTAGTGATTCGGCTGCCGTGAAGTTCGGTGCGAAGGCGGATGCGTCCGTTACAATGAATCTTTTCGCGCTCTTTTACGCGGCGGTTGGGCCGATGCTTAAGATAACTGCGGGCGTCAAAGGCAGTGCGGAGATCGGGGCGCGTCTGGTTCGTGGAAATGAGTGTTTTCACAGTATCAAATCCGAAATATATGCGAAAGGTGAGTTTGGTGCCGCCTCGCTTAAGCCTGGCTCGCTACTGCAGCTCAGAGTTGAAGTCGATTATATTAAGGCGCCTCCGCTCCATCATATTCTGAAATCTCAGGAGTTTAAGATTGTTCAGGACTGCGTGAAGAGTTCCGACGCGTGCAAAGACTTAAAGAAGCTCGCAGACATCGGTCCGGAGTGTATCAAAGACGAATGTGACTGTAACGGAAGGCTCTGCATCGAGAGTGCCGCGAACACCTTTGCGATGGATGTGTTCGACCTCAAGCGTGAGTTGTTCTCAGATAAAGGTGAGTGGATGTGTCTTGACGGCAGCCAGTGCGACAACCACGGCACGTGTGAAGAGTGTGCCCAGATCCCGGGCTGCGTGTTCTGTCGCGATGGCGCCAAGGGATCGGGAAAATGTGAGAGGGTGTCGGACATTCAGTCCGGAGAACGTTCTTGCCATTATGGCGTCGCTCAGCGCGTTACAGAGTGCAAGCCGTGCCATGAATACACCGACTGCCGCAGCTGTGCGGGTGTCGGGAACTGTGGCTGGTGTCCCGGAGCTCCTGACGGCGTGTCGTGTATCGCGGTGAACACGAACGGCGATATCTTCGGCGGGATGGAGACGCGTTGTAACGGCTCGGAGCCCCCCCATTTCTTTCACTCCGTAAATCAGTGTAACTGACGACAATCGTTGGCATGGGCACGCTAGTGCGCGGTAAGCGTTCAGGGGGCATTTTGGCAAAATGCCCCCGGGTGTTCGGGAGTGAATCCCGAACACCCTCCCCGGATCTGCCTTCAAGGTGGCCTAAAGCTGCGCGTGGGGGCCCAGCACCCACTTGCTCTTTCGCACCGGGTGTTCGCTATCTGGACCCTGAGCGATCCCCTCATTGAGTCGAGACGCAGAAAGCCGCGGGAAAATGGGCCTGGAGTAAGTATGGTGGGGTGGGTGGGTCCGCGCACGGAAGGCCCATTTTCCCGCGGCTTTCGTCCCCCAGGCTCACCCTGGGGATGGC
>SLEO01000159.1 GCA_007124745.1 Myxococcales bacterium | reverse complement strand
CGTTCATCCGCGGATACATCCCGCGTGTCCTCGTCATCTGCCCTCTCCTCAGGGGTGCACGCCCGAGGCGTCGCGTTCGAAAGTCGACTCACCACATTTTTGATGGGACCGTGCCTTTAGGCACAATGAGCACGTCGACCAAGGCTTTGTAGAAGTGGTTTCCCCCTTGAATATTGGGTGCCACTCGCGTTTTATACAAGTTCTCGCCTTCGGCGATTTCTTCGGCCAGTACATCAAAAAGGGTGTCATGACGTACGCCATCGGTAACCTTCTCGTCGTAGAAAATCGAGATGTCGCTCGCGATTGCGCGCGCTAGCCGCCGGGCAGCTTCGTCCGTTTCGATCAACGCCATACGAACACAATACCACTGCCCATAGCTTTCAAGCACGTGCTTTTGCCGCGCGAGGTCGTCATTCCGGTCGTATCCACGGCGCAAGCCCTGCGCGCGATCCAATGTCGCTCCTCCACTGCTTGCCGGCAAACTTCACTTTATCCGCGCGAAGGTAGGCCCTTTCCCGAGCTTCCGCGATAGTGCGTCCCACGCCCGTCACCGCAAATACCCGACCACCGCTGGCGACAAGTTGGTCACTTAACGCGTCTTTGCGTGCTCCCGAAGTGAACACCAAAGCCTCCCTGCCCCTCGCTTCCCGCGACCAGTCGATACTTTGGATGCCTTCGACTCGAGGCATCGGCGCATCGCCCCCTGAAGTTCCCGAGCCTGGATAACTCCCGGAGGCAAGCACGACAGTCAGCGCCGCGGGGTAGGCCCACTTCAACTCGAGCGATGCAAGCTCGCCGTTTGCCGTTGCCCAGAGGGCGGGCAACACGGACCCTGAAAGCCGGGGCAAGATGACCTCGGTTTCGGGGTCACCAAAGCGTACGTTATATTCGAGCACCTTGGGTCCATCAGCGCACAACATAAGACCGATGAAAAGGACGCCCCGGAACTCAAGCGCGTCGGCCGCAAGCCCCGCGAGCGTCGGCGCGAGAACCTTGCCGTCGATCTCTTGCTCAAGGTCTGAGGCCAGATGAGATACCGGCGAATAAGCGCCCATGCCACCGGTATTGGGGCCTGCGTCACCATCGAAGAGTCGCTTGTGATCCTGGGCCAGCGCAAGAGGCACGGACCGCGCGCCATCGAAAAGAACATGGTAGCTCACCTCTTCACCGACCAGACGCTCCTCGAGAACAACGCGCGCGCCCGCTGCGCCGAAACGACCATCGGTAAAGATTTCATCGAGTGCGGCGAGCGTTTCGGCAACATCCTCCGCGACAAAAACGCCTTTGCCACCCGCGAGACCATCCGCCTTGACCACCCAGGGCTGCGCTGACTCACGCACAAACGCTTTGGCCGAATGACCGTCCTCGAAGACATGATACGCCGCGGTTGGCACCCCGTGCCGAGCCATGAAGGCTTTCGCAAACGCCTTCGAGCCCTCGAGCTGAGCTGCTGCAGCTCCGGGTCCAAAGACGGGGATTCCGACGGCGCGAATCGCGTCGGCAACACCCGCCACAAGAGGCGCTTCTGGCCCGACGACGACAAAACCGACCTCGAGGTCCTGAGCAAGTCCGGCCAAAGCTTCTGCGCTGTCATCTAGCGGCAAGCGACGGCTACACAGCGCATCAAGGCCTGCGTTCGGTGCGCCAGCGTAGAAGAGTTCCACGTGCCCTTCCGCCTGAGCGATGGACCAAGCCAACGCATGCTCCCGCCCCCCCGAACCTACCAAAAGCACCCGCATCATGGAGCGGGCGTTACTTAAGCCCATCGACAACGCAAGGCGATGCGCCGAAGAAGACATCGCGTTGATGTCAAAGGAGTCTTCCCGTAGCCATGTCCGCCGGGCTAACCTCAATGCAGTGACTCTAGCTAAGCACTGGCAGGTGGAGGTCCGAGAACTAAGCTCGTCTCAGGTTGTGCGGGCAGCCGAGGTCAAAGCTGCGCACTGGATGGATGCGATCCGTCAGGTGCGTGAAGCCATGGGACGGGCACCAGAGTTGCCCGACAGCGCCAGTTTTCGCTTCGGTGCGAAGGGAAGCGTCACCATCACTGTCGACAGCGAAGCGCTTTCGATGACAGCATCGAGCCGCGACGGCATTGGAGAGGTCGTGACCGGCGGTCGACCGCGTCGGCGGACAGCGGTGTATGCCGAGCCCCCCTCCATCTCCAGCACGGAACCAGGGGCCGAGCATGCGGGTGCCGACGGCCCGGTCACCGCCGCGTGGTCTCAGCCGCCTGAGCTAGCCTCCATGCCTGCGAACGTGGCATACGCGCTGCATGCCCGAGGCGACCTGCCCGCGGACCGCACGATTCCCTCAACCCATCTTCAACCCGGACTCATCGACTTCGAGTCAGAGCAACTGCGACGCACCGCTACAAGCAAAGCCCCGGCGGGGTGGCGCCTGCTCACGGCTGAAGTCGTCGGCGGCGACGTAGCTACCCCCCTACGCCTGCACCGCCTTATATGGTTTCTGGCAGCCACCGAAGGTCTACCACGCATCTGCGCGCATCTTGGAGCGCTCAGAGCCGCGGTTGCTGCAGCCATGGACACCGCGTACCCGGCAATGCTGGAACTGGGCGTCACGTTGTCCGACCAAAGCCCAAGCGCGCCGCTTATTGCTCTGCGCTGGAAAAGTTGGAAGCCCAGGGACGAGTGGCTCGTCCTGGGTCACCATACCGCGCTCGTCGATGCGTGACTGGTCAGAAGCTAGCGCTAAGAATGCGCGGAACCGATCAGGGGGGCATCCTATACACGTATTCCCGAGATTTCGGGAGTCAATCCCTCACGCATCTCCCAAGCTCTCCACCTAGGATGGCCTAAACCCGGCAAGTAGGGCCCCAGCACCCACTTGCTCTTTCCCGCTGCGTTTTCGCTTTATCCACCCCATGAGCGCTTACGAGTGCGCTACTTTTTCGCAGCCGCAATACCTTCTTTGAGTTCTTTGTCAATCTTGTTTGAGAAGAATCCTGCAGCAACGTGCTTGACCTTCCCATCTTTCGAGCAGAAGAAGGTCGACGGCATCGTCGGAGGCTCGTACTTCGAAGCGACGGATTTGCCCGCGGCATCGTGTCCTATCGGAAACGGGATCGCAACACCGAGATCTTTGAGCCAGCCTTTCATTGCAGCCTCCGATTTGTCTATGTTGACGGCTACAATCTCAACACCCTGTTTCTTTATTGAACTATAGTTCTTTGCAAAGTACGGCAGCGCTTCTTTACATGGCTTGCACCACGAAGCCCAGAAGTCGACCAGAACGACTTTGCCCTTAAAATCGCTTAGACTTACCGTCTTCCCGTCTGGCGTCGGCAGCTTGAAGTCTGGGCAGGCTTTCCCAACGAGCTTGTGTCCATCTGCCTGAGCGACTTGCGGTGCCAGGAGCGTAAGCGCCCCTATCGATAGCGCGACAGCGAGTCCTCCCCGAGCCAGTATTCTACTTAAGCCAGCGCTCTCTTTTGACCCAGCGCGCCCTTCGCGAGCATGCGCTATGGTGTTGGACCTTCGTTCTTTAATGTCCGCGCGTATCGTATTCATCCTCTATCCTCCCTAACTGTGAACTAAAGCGAAAACATCGAGTGACGCCTCAATGCCTTTAACGTTGCATCGCCTAGGTGAACGCGCTGCTTGTGAGCGAAAGAACACGACACCGACAACGTCAATGACGTCGAGAGAAGGCGCCTTATTCATCTCGTTCATGCAGACGCACGTTCCATCGCTCCCACGACGACCCACGGCGCCCAACCACTGACCTAACAGCACATGCGACATGGACTCCGGGCACAACGCGCACATGCGCGCCGCACGAGCTCACTGCCCGGGACTCTATGCCGCACCCTCATTCGTAGGTTCAGACACAGTGGGCGCCTTCGTCAACGATAAATGGACAAGTTGCTAGACACAGTCGCATGAATGCACGCATTCAATAATCAATAGCGGAGCCAGTCGATGTTCTATATGTTTCGCTATAACAAGCCCAAGCCGTGCATTCATTGGCACATTGAGGACAACACAGGCGTAACTATTCAGGGAGGGGTATGCGTGTAAAATGCCTCCCTGAACGGTTGCCCGCACCCTGCTCGCTAGAGCGGCCTAAAGCTGCGCACGGGCCCAGGGCGCCCACTTGCTTCTTCCCGCAGCGTGTTCGCTTTCTGAACCTCCTGAACGGGTACGCCTAAGCGGCTGTTCCCTGCAGCGTTTTAGCTTTATCGACCCCCTGAACGCTTACTCGAGACATAAGGGGATCGTTTAGGCTTCACAGTCTACGATTCGCTGTAGATCGCAAGCTGCCGCCGAATGACTTCTTCGTTGATGCCTTGGCGAATGTATTCCTTGAGGCAGTCAGCCACCGTCACCATCAAGTCGCTCACGCCATCATCCTCAAGAAGCTTGCCGAGCAACGCGCGCGCTTCGCTGGAATCGTCATCCCGAAGAAACTGCCGAACCTCTTCCACCGATAGACCGCCCTCAAAATCTAAGTACGCATGGTCCAACAAATACAGCGCCAGTTCCTTCACCTGAGACCTCCTAAAGCTTATTCTTCGCAGAATCCAATTCTACCCAGTCGCTGTGTCCGTCCGCCGCGCAAGACGATGATTCACTGCGCATTCACCGAAAGACCTCAGCGCGTCCGGCGTCCAAGACCTTTGCGCGCCCCTGGGTGGACGCCGCGCGACGCGTCGAAGCGCAGCCAGCGCAGTGAGTGGTACCACACTCGTGCGTCAGGGTCTCGCTTGCCGCGCGTATCTGGCGCTTTTGCCCGAAGATGGCCGGATGCGTGCCCGCTCGCAATTCACCCCACGTGCGGGAAGGCTTCCAGCACCACGAGGCGCTGTGTTAACGTGATGTTCTAGCGCTGAGGTATCAAAGCCTTCGAGCTATAGGGCCATTCATGAGGATCAAGTTGCTTGCCACTGCATGCGCTCCCGCTCCGGGCTCAAGCCCTGACGCAGTTGCTGTGCTGGGTCTAGCGAGCGCTGTGCATGGCGACGTCGATATTCTCTCCGTCAAGACCGAGGCGCTCGGCCACTTTGAAACCTACGGCGAGGCACGGCTTTTTCGGGTGCCGGTGCCCTCGCAAGGCTCTGCGTCCGAGCAACGCGCGCACTTTGGCCGCGCCGTTATCCGTCAGCTCGAAGCAGACGTATACGATGTCGTACACGTTCGCGGCGCATTCGAGGGCCGCGATGTGGCCCGGCGCCGACGCGACCTTGGCTACCGCTTTATCTATGAAATTGGTACCTACCCCGACGAAGCGGAGGGCGCCGAAACGGAAGCCGCCTGGTACGAGGCGCACAGGCTATGCGTAGAAGCTGCAGACCTTATCTTGGTGCCAACAAATGCAACAAGGAGGTCCATTATCGAACCGGAGACGCAGTCGCGGGTGGTTGTAGTCCCGTCAGGCGTCGATCTAAACGCCTTTGACTGGCTGCCAACCGCTCCGGGAGACAAAGCGCGCATCATTTTTCTTGGTAACTTTGCGGCAGACCGGGACCTGAGCACATTGCTCGGTGCGCTGCGGCGTCTGGCTCGCGACCGTCCTCTGGACGTCATGCTTGTGGGCGATGCTGTACGGGAGAGGCGGCAGCGCATGCGGCGCATGGTAGAGGCCTTTGAACTCGGCCCGCAGATCACGGTTCGCGGTGAACCGCGCTCCGAAACCATCCCGGGCCTGATCGCCAGCGCTGATCTGACGGTGGTTACGGCGGCGGCTACGCCGCGATTCCAAGAACTCGGTGACCTGCCCCAGCCCATCCTTGAACCGATGGCTGGCCGTTGCCCGATTGTCGCCGCCGCGGTCCCGGCAGTCGCGGAAGTGATTCGCGACGAGCAGGAGGGTCTCTTGTACCTGCCTGGCGACGAAGACTCGCTTTTCGAGGCGATGAACTTCGTGCTGAGTCACCGCGAAGACGCCGCCCGTATGGCTCAGGCCGCCTACGAGCGGACGCGCTCTCACTTTGGCCAAGGCGCACGGCGCCGACGCCTCATCGAGGTCTACGAACAAGTGTGCCCCGGTTCACAGTCCTACGACCCATGGCTCGAAGCCTTCGACCGAGAAGTCAGCCAGATGGCTCCTGCCGTGGAAGACGACTCGGCGCCGTAACACGCTAGAACCTTGGCCGTAAGCGTTCAGGGGGTGGATAGAGCGAAAACGCAGCGGGAAAGAGCCGCGTGGGCGCTGGGGCCCCGCGCGCAGCCTTAGGCCATCTTGTAGACAGAGTGGGGGCAGGTTTGCGGGATTCACTCCCGAAAACCCGGGGGCATTTTGAAAATGCCCCCCTGAACCTGAACCATCCCCACGGTGAGCCTTGGGGACGAAAGCCGGGGGGGGAAATGGGCCTTCCGTCCGCGGACCCACCCACCCCACCCTACTTACTCCAGGCCT
>SLEO01000006.1 GCA_007124745.1 Myxococcales bacterium | reverse complement strand
CCCCTACTCCATCCGACTACTGCCGCCCCTCCCCGCTCTCGACGTAGCCGAGTGGCCTCGCATCTTCGAAAGCATCGAAGCGGGCCTGGCGAAAGCTGCAATCTAACGAATCGCCCAAGGATGGCGCTACCCTCGATAGTGTATGCGTCACATGCGAAGGCGGGGAGACGGTTGGGGTGGCGCTTCACACAGCGGCGAGCCGCCGCATGCTCACATGCGACCGCAGCGCTCAAAACCCTTTCGGCACCCTATGGTGGCGTGGTCGGTGCGCGGCCCCGCGCATCTCGGCAGGTATCAGGCGTTGGGTGCCATGGTCGCGGCGGCGCTCCTAGGGGGATGGACGACTTCCCTGCGTGCGGATGCTGCAGACGCGGCAGCGCCGACGATTCAGCCCGTCGCCGGTCACGTCTCGCAGCGCACACCCGGGCGCACAACAGCGGCGGCTGTGACGGAAAACGTGCAAGCGGGCTCCGCGAGTGCGCCAAAGGACGAACACGTAGCGTGTCGGGCGGTCGCGGAAGGCGACGAGCGCTGGCAGCACGCGCGGGAGCTGCGCGCGCTGCTCACCACCAAACCTGCTGCGGAGCTACAAGCGACTGCGCGCAGCCAAGGGCTTAGCGACGTTTGGCTTAAGCGGGCACGCGCCAAGGATGCGCCTTCGACAAGACGCTTACTTGCGCGCCTGGCAAGCAAGGCAGACACGCAGCTGAGCGTCGCCTGCGACGCCGACACGCGCGACGCTCAACCTCCAGACGCATGTGTCTGCATAATCTCGCCACGGGCGGGCTCCCTGCGGGTGAAAGACCTAGGCGTTCGGGTCACGCTTGTGGACGGTTTCTCGGAACCCGAGCTGTGGCTGGTGGACCAGACGGGTATGCCAGAACAGGTGTCCATGGCCGAAGTCGAACGCCTCACCCAGAGCCCGGATGTGTGTAAAGTACAGCTTACCGCGAAGGGTCCTCAAGGACGCAGACCCGTAGCCGAGCTCGACCTCAAACCGGGAGGTTGCGCAAAGGCTAGCCCCGCGTCCGAGACCACGGCGTTCATATTAGCTACGCCGGAGGCCACCCTGTCCCCTGAATCGATTGTGGCGCTGCTCAATACCGAGCGACGCGACGTTCAGGCGGGTCCCCTTCGACTTCATCGGCGTCTCAGTGCGGCGGCCAGACTCAGAGCGCAAGCTGTGGCATTGGAGCCCTACCCGACGCATCGCTCGTTGGCAGAACCGCAGGACGTCGGGAAGGCTATCGCCCAGCAGGGTCTCCGCACGGGCGGCCATGCGGAGACGGTCGCCTGCGGCCCCTCCCGGCAAGGCGCGCTCCACGCGCTTTTGCAAAGCCCAGCTCACCTGAGCCAGCTGCTCGCGCAGCCCTTTAGCGACCTCGGCATCGCAGAGGCACCGTCCACGGCACGCGGGCGCGTATGTCTCGTGCTGATACTCGCGCGCTATCCCCGCCTTCGTTGACGCGGCAGCAGGTGCCCCCCGACATTCGCTTCGCCTGCGAATTTTTGCCGCTTAGCGGCGATAAAGTTGTGTATCCTGGGGCTGGTGTTTTTGCGCTACTATGGCGATTTGCTGGCGCTTGGCCGGACTTCCGTCGAACAGGGACAGGCATGGCATGGCCTGCGCGCGTATGTCGCAGCGGTTGAGATTCAACGCCACGACCTCCTCTCGCTCCTTCAAGTTGCCGATGTACTCGAAAGCCTCGGGTCCCTTCCATTGGCTTCCCGCGTGCTGTCGGCAGTGGCGCGCTGGGGCGCGCACGGAGGCTACCCGCTGCTCGCCATTCTCGCGCTAAAGCGCCTCGATCAAACCGGCGTAGACACAGAAGCTTTCGTTCAAGACCTCGCCAAGATCTATGGGAAAGACTCACCCCGTCTAGGTATTACCACGCGCGAGCAGCTTCAAGACCTCGGCGCCGAGCTGCCTAAGGGGCATGACTTCGGAACACCAGACCCGGACGCACTTATCGCGCGGGTCGAGGCCTTGTTGTCACCCGAAAGCGAAAGTGCGTTGCGCTTTCCCCAGCAGGTGCCTCCGCTACAGCTCTTGAGCGACCTCAGCCCAGCGGAGTTCGTCCAGGTCTTCTCTGCGCTGGAGCTGCGGCGGCTCCCGGCGCGTTACGCGGTGCTGCGCCAAGGCGAGGCGGGCACGGAATGCTACCTCATCGCCCGGGGCGAACTAAGCGTATGGCGCTCGAAGGACGGCGAGCGACAGGACATTACGACCCTCGGACGCGGCGCCGTCTTCGGCGAAATGTCGCTGATGAGTGGCGAGCCGCGCAGCGCCAACGTGTCCACGCTGCAGCCAACGGATCTCCTGGTCATTGAGCCCGCGGCGCACCAGAGTGAGCCCGCCATCGCCACCGTGCTCGATAGAGCGCTGCAACGCTTCGCACATCGCCGCGCGGTGGACAATCTGCTGAGCCGTGCGGAGCTCTTTTCTGCGCTCGACGCCCAACAGCGCATCGACCTGCTCAAGCGCTTCGTGGCCTATGAAGGCGATACAGGAACAGAGTGGGTGCGTCAGGGAAATCCGGGAACAGGCCTCTACCTCATCGTGAGCGGCCGCTGTGACGTACTCCTCTTTGGCCCAGGAGAGCCTACGAAAATGGCAACGCTGACACCGGGCGATGTCTTCGGCGAAATTTCACTGCTCTACGACGTACCCGCGACGGCAAGCGTGATCTCTAAGACGCCTGCCACGGTACTCTTTCTCGATAAGGCTTATTTCACGCGGTTACTGAGCGCGCTCCCGGAGACCCGGGCCTACGTTGAGAGCCTCGGCGAAGACCGGCTGATGATTTCTAGGCTGACCGCGTCGCTTGCGCCCCCAGCCAATACCTCGGAATCCGAAAACGAGTCGGAAGAGGATCCCGTTAGCTTTCTCTGGACATGAGCTTGGCTAAGTTAAGCTAGCCTTTAGGCTTCTCTAAGGGCCCTGGTGGTCCAGGGACAGTGTGGTTCAAGCTTGCTCAGGTCTGCGTTTTACGCCTGCGCCTTGGTGCGCACTCTAAACGAGTGCGCCCGGAAATGGAGACGCGCTGTGGACTTCGTGTGGGCTAAGTAAGGTGTCTAAGTTAAGCGAGACTTGTAAGCTAAGTAGAAAAAAGGAATCAAGGTAGGTCTAAGCTAAGGTAGCGCGACCGGCCTCTTCGACCTCTCGCTCTACGACCCAGCTTCTTGCAGCACACGTGCCATCCGCTTCCTTCGGCCAAAACGCGCGTGTTAGCGTACTTTTCTTCGATTTTCGGCTGCTCCGGCAAGCGTCACCCTGACATCGATGTCAGGGCATTTGTTTCAAGAACGTAAACGCGTGACTGGCCCAATCGTTATTTGCGAGTAGACCGAGGCCGCTTGCAGCCCATCGGCGGAGGACCTGGGCCGAGGCACCGAGCCATCCCACCCCCCAATGTGGCGGTGCGGCCATCCGTGCGCCGGTGAATAGCTCAACGCTTCTGTGCGTACTACACCAACGTATGCGCTTATCTTTCCGGCTAAGGGCCACCCCGACGAACGCCACGGTGCCAACCCACTGTTTATCTCGCGTCACACAAAGAAGGCAGACGTGGCTCAGTGCCGCCTGTGCGTCTCTTGTCCTGTCGCTGGGCGTGAGCAGCGCACAGGCTCAGCCCGCGACCTCGAAGAAAAAAAACGGCACGAACCAAGCGACGGGGGCCCAAGGGACCGCTGCAGACAAGCCATCGGGCGCCCAAGATGCACCAAGCGGTAACTCCGGCAGCGCCGCTGCAGCACTGGTGCAGCGCTTCTATGACCAAAGCAAAGCCATCGAAGCGGATTTCGTCCAAGTCTTTACGCACGCTGTCTACCAGCGCTCCGATACCTCCCAGGGGCGCGTTGTCTTTGCCAAGCCCGGCAAGATGCGATGGGATTACGCCAAGCCCGCCGGAAAGGTCATCGTCGCCGATGGCGACAAGCTCTTGATGTACGAGCCCGGCGATGAGGGCGACGCCGGCTACTTTGTGCGTCAGAAGCTCTCGGAAGCGCAGTTGTCCGTAGCCCTCGGCTTCCTTGTCGGCACGGGCAATCTGACCACGGACTTCGACGTCACGCATCTCAAGCAAGCAGAAGCAAAGTACCCTGAGGGCAACGTCTTGGACCTGCGTCCCAAGCAGGCAAACCCCTACTTTGAGCGTCTTGTGCTCTACACGCTCAATCAACCCACTGCGGGCGTTATTCAGCGCATCGTGGTTATCGACGCGAGCGGCAACCGCAACCGCTTCGACTTCAAGCTAAAGACCCTCAAGTTTGATCACGCCGTCCCCCAGCAGCGTTTCAACTTCAAGCCGCCCAAGGGCGCACGCCTCGTCAACCCCTGAGCGCTCACCACTGCGGGCCTCGCGCCTCCCCCCCTCAGCGATCCCCTCATTGAGTCGAGACGTAGAAAGCCGCGGGAAAATGGGCCTGGAGTAAGTATGGTGGGGTGGGTGGATCCGCGCACGGAAGGCCCATTTTCCCGCGGCTTTCGTCCCCCAGGCTTACCCTGGGGATGGCTCAGCCTCCCCCCCTCGCAACGCGCGTGAAACGGGATGACAGGGGGATAACGGTCGCCGCGGGCTAGCGGCGGGATTCGTCGAGGCGGCGCATACCTTCTAGCAAGAGCATTTCGGTGCCGCGGTGGATGGTACGGTCGGTACGAACGTTGGCTGGGTCTAGCTGGAAGCTGCCCTCTTCGATGCCGAGCAAGGCGTAGAAGGCGTCTTCGCCAGCCTGTCCCCGGAAGTGAGCGTCGTAGACATGACCCGACACGAAGTAGATCACGCCTTCACCGGCGGCCCCCGTGATGCTTAGTGAGCCGCTCTTGCGGCCATTGCTGAGGATCTGCAGGACGTCGGGCAGTGCCATCTCCTTAAGCGAGCCTTGAACGCCCCGGGCCATGGGCTGCGTGCCCGTCTGTTCCGAAAGGTGCTGCTGTACCTTGGCCAGCACCACCTCCGGCGGCACGGGCTTGGCGAGAAAGTCAGCAGCACCCAGCTCGAAAGCACGCAGAACGACCGAGCGCGCGCGCTGCTTCGTGAGGAAAATCCAGGGCCCTCCGTAGTCCTGCTCACGGAGCTGCCGCAGCAGGTCAAAGCCGCTGCCATCGGCAAAATGTACCTCGGAGATCACGAGGTCGAAGCGCTCTTCACCCATCGCGCTCTGTGCGTCGGCCAGCGAGCGGGCAAGGACCACATCGTAGCCCTGCGCCGAGAGGTGTACCTCAAGCACCACACCATCCTCGGGGTCTTCGTCGACGAGCAGCAACGTAGCCTTGCCCCCCTGCACCGGACGGTCGACACCCGCACCGAGAACAAGTTCGCGCAGTACCGCTAGGAGGTCGGGGTCGAAGGCCTCTTCGGCAAGGCGCTCCATGCGCTCAAGGGCAGCCTTGGGTGCTAACGCACCTTCTGGCTTGCCCGCGTCGTTCATCGTCAGGTCTGCATAGGTCTCAGCGAGCGCAATCAGGCGCGCCCCCACGGGAATATCCCGCCCCGCAAGACGCTTGGGAAAGCCCGTGCCGTCGAAGCGCTCGAAACGATGCGTCAGGGCCTCAATCGTCAGCGAGGGCAGGCTTGCGCTTTCTAGTAAGCGCATCGGAGCGCGGTAGGCGCGTTCCGCTTGCCGCACGAGGCCCGGGGTGTCCGCCAGCCGTTGCAGCGTGATGTGTTGGTCCTCGGTCTGACCGAGGTCGTGCAGGAGCGCCGCCCCGCGCAGGGCACGCACCTCACGCGCCTCAAGGCCGAGACGTTCGGCGAGCTGCACCACCCAGCGGGCCACGAGCGGACTGTGCCCCCGCAGTCCACCTTTGCCTTGCTCGAGAAGCGTCACGAATACTTCGAACGCCTCGTCCCAGCGCACGCCCTCGTCGGCCCCGGACTGCGTCGCGACAGGACCTGCCAACGCCGCGGCTTCGAGCGCCTGCTCCTGCGTGGTGCGCGCCACGCGAGCGCTACTTTCGCCGGGCCGAACCTCAACGCGAGGGACGTCCGCACCCCTTCCCTCTGTGACGGGCAGCCGTTGGGGTATTCCCGTCGCGCTAGCGGCGTAACCTGGGCCAGCTGAGACGCGAGCCGCTGCCGCGTGATCTTGCCTAGCCATCCCGCCGCCGAAATCCGGCGCGTCAAGCTCAATGAGCGCGGAACGCGCAGCCGGGGCACCCGTCCGCCGCAGACCTCCGGCTGCGCCGCCGCCGACGTCCTCGCGGTGCGGCGCCTCACCGGTCGATGCGACCAGGCTATCTAGCGTCGAATCGAGCTCAAGGGCGCTCGGAGTCGTCGCCCCTCCACGGCCGCGCTCGACGACGCTCTGTGCTCCGCTTCCTTCGGCAGACGCGCTCAGGTGCGAAGCCCGACTGCCATCTGACGCGGCTGTGGGCAGTG
>SLEO01000286.1 GCA_007124745.1 Myxococcales bacterium | reverse complement strand
GGCGTGGGCGCAGGAACCCAGTGGGTCGCGGAGACACGTGTCGTGGGCACAGAGGTGTCCGTCGCGGTGTGGTCCGACGCTGGCATGTCAGCGGACGGCGGCGGCGATGCGGACGCACCTCGCGTGCTCGGTGCAGTCGGCGTCGCGCCCGCCAGCACTTACTACTCCTACGAGCAAAAATATCAGGCGCAGCAGACCCGGTACGCCATTCCGCCGGAATTGCCGCCGGAGACGTTGGCGCGGGTCGAGTCACTTGCCCTTCGCGCGCACGGCGCGCTGGGTTGCCGGAGCATAAGCCGCAGCGACTTCATCGTGGTCGAGCACGCGGGCGCCGGAACGACGTCCGAAGGCACTCGGGTAGCCACGCCTGGCACGGCGGCTCCGGCCGAGATCATCGCCCTCGAAACCAATACCATCCCAGGTCTTACCCCTCAGTCGCTTGTGCCCAAGCTTGCCGCAGCTCAAGGTATCGACTTTCCAACCTTGTGCGAGCGGCTGCTACGCGAAGCTCGGACGCACTAACACGGCCCTAGCTGACGCCGCGCCCGCGGACTTGCGCCTATGCCATCGATACTGCTCTCACCTCTCGTGCTCTTTCGGCGCCTCTATGATTGGACGTTGGCTTGGGCCGAGACCCCCTACGCGCTGCTAGCGCTGGCGGCCTTGGCGTTCCTGGAAGCGTCCTTTTTTCCAGTGCCGCCGGATGTTTTGCTGATCGCTATCGCTATCGCCGCACCCAAGGCATCCTGGAAACCCGCGCTGGTATGTACGGTGGCGTCGGTTCTGGGTGGCGTCGCCGGGTGGTCGATCGGCGCGGCCCTGTGGCAAGGGATGGGAACGAGCGCCCGCTGCATGGTGGCTGGCGGAGGCGGCTTCTTTTTTGACTACGTGCCGGGCTTCAGCTGCGCCGTCTTCGAGAAGGTCTCGGCGATGTATCGCGATCACGCCCTTGTGGCGCTGCTGACGGCGGCGTTCACACCGATTCCCTTCAAGGTCTTTACGCTGACCGCCGGGGTCGCGGACGTGCCGCTCGCCACGCTGGTGACGGCAAGCACCCTAGGCCGCGGCGGACGCTTCTTTTTGGTTGCGCTGCTTATCCGTTGGTTTGGCCCGCAAGTGCGCACCTTTCTCAATACCCGTTTCGAGCTCGTGACCTTGACGCTAGGCCTCTTGCTCATCATCGGCTTTGCGGCAGTCCGCTGGTTGCTATAGTGGGGCGGCTCGCCTTGAACTCGAAGGATATCCTATGATTACGCATTCGCTTCCCGAAGGAAGTGCCGCCGGGCACTACCGCAACCGCTCGTCGCTTCCCAATGCACGCCTTTTGGTCTGGACGGCGTTGCTGGTATCGGGATGGCTTGGAGGCCTGCCATCGGTGGTGGCAGCTCAGGAGGAGGCTGCCGCTGATGGCGGCTCAGACAGCGGTTACACCTATCGCTACGACAGCGGCTACCGCTTGGCGCTGCAAGCCCGCTACGCGCAGACGCTGACAATTGCCGGTAAGCGCGGAGAGTTCGCCGCGGCACCCTTTGTTACCGCAGGACTCCGTATGCTCGACGAACGCCTGTTTGTCGGGCTCGGCTTCGGTCTACACGGCGTCAATGACGGCGGCGGCAGCGGCTTCAGTCTGAGCCCCGTCGTTACCTTTGATCTCCTTACCGATAGGCTCGGCGCACTCTATGTCGGCGGCTGGGTTAACCTCGGTAGCGTGTCGCAACCCGGTCCTAGTACCGACGTTTTCTTCTTTGGCGCCAACGTGCTCGCTGGCGTCCGAGGCAAACTTTCGAAGAGTGTCTCCTTCGGCGTCGAGTGGGGATGGGAGTTCGCTTGGGCGGATGTCCCAGCGGAGAGCTTCGCCCACGGCATCTTCGGTGCAGTGGTACTTGAGGCCAGCGTAGGTCTCTAGCGACTGCGTTGGGGTGATACGTGCGGGGCGCTTAGGACTCGGGCTAGGCTGTTGAAGATGGATCCTCAGTTCATAGTCAATGAGGTGGGACGCGACGCCTCGGGCGGCTTTGTGCCTGACGTGCGGGCGCCGGCGGTTGTCCCTTCGGTTTCGGGACTGATCGGCCGCACGCCGCTGTTGCGCCTTCGGCACATCCCGCAGCGCTCCGGCGCCGAGGTCTGGGTGAAGGCAGAGCACCTGAACCCCGGAGGCTCGGTCAAAGACCGCGTCGCCCTCGCGATGATCGATGCCGGCATCAAGCGCGGAGCGCTTCAGCCCGGGGGGCTTATCGTCGAGCCCACGAGTGGAAACACCGGCGTTAGCCTTGCTCTACTTGCCGCGGAACGCGGTTTCCGCCTGATCTTAACGATGCCCGAGTCCATGTCCCTCGAGCGCCGCGCCCTCCTCGAAGCGTACGGCGCAGAGGTGGTGCTCACGCCTGAGGAGGAAGTCATGCGGGGGGCTGTCGCGGCGGCACGGCGTATCGCTGCTGAGCAAGGCGGATTCTTGCCGGACCAGTTTTCCAACCCCGCGAACCCCGCAGCCCACGAACATGGGACCGGGCCGGAACTCATCGGCGCATTTCCTGGTGACACATTGGCCGCGTTTGTGGCGGCCGTGGGCACCGGCGGCACCGTCACAGGCGTTGGGCGGGCCTTGCGCGCGGCGGGCAAGCATGTGCGCGTGGTCGCCATCGAGCCCGAAACCAGCGCCGTCCTGAGCGGCGGCTGCTCCGGGCCCACCAAGCTTCAAGGCATTGGCGCTGGCTTTGTGCCGCAGAACTTCGACCGAGATGTGGTCGACGAGGTCCGTTTAGTCGACGACCGCAGCGCCCACGCCATGAAGCGGCGCCTCGCGGAAGAGGAAGGTTTGCTCGTAGGCTTGACCGCTGCGGCCAATGTCGCCGTGGCGTGCGAGCTGGCTGCGGAGCTTCCGGCGGACCGAGCGGTGGCAACTATCCTCTGCGATACGGGCGAACGGTACTTCTCACTGGATACCTACTTCGAGATTCGCGCCTCATGTAGGCCACCCGCCAGCAACGCGCCCGCCAGCGCCACATGCTGAAGGCACCGGCGCGCCTGGTAGGCATCGGATGCTGCTTTTGCCGTGATGCCGCGCGACGAATGCGCTATGCGTGGCCGCACCTATGTCGGTAACCATCAAAATCCCTACGCCACTACGCACGCTGACCGCCGGAGCCGATGAAGTCGCCCTCGAAGCCGGCACGATTCGCGAGGCAATAGACACGCTTGAGGCCAAGTATCCCGGTATCAAGGACCGCATCTGTGATGATAAGGGCGTGCGCCGCTTCGTTAACGTCTTCGCCAATGAAGAAGACATCCGTTTCCTCAACAACCTAGACACCGAACTCTCGGATAAGGACGTGGTGAGCATTGTTCCGGCCATCGCTGGCGGCAGCGGCCCTACCTCGTCCAAGTGAGCGTTCGACGTCGACTGTCTTGAGGTCATCGCATGGACGACTGAGCGGCTAGCATGGAAGCGAGTCAAGACAGCGCGGCCTTGTCCGGGCAGGGTCGGCGATACCCTTCGGTTATTCACGCCATTGGCAATACGCCGGTGGTGCGTTTACAGCCACTTGAGCGTGAAACCGACGGCGCGCACATCTACCTGAAGCTCGAATATGCGAATCCCGGTGGCTCGGTCAAAGACCGCGCCGCGCGGCAAATGATTCTCGATGCGTTGGCCGGCGGGCGGTTGCGCCAAGGGGTTACCCTCATCGACTCGACGAGTGGTAACACCGGTGTGGCCTACGCGATGATCGGTGCCGCCCTCGGTCTGCGCGTCGCTCTGGTGATGCCCGCCAACGTCAGCGCACCGCGAAAAGCTATCGTGCGGGCCTACGGCGCGGAACTCATTCTCTCGGACCCCATGCTTGGGTCGGACGGCGCGATTGAACACTGCCAGCGGCTCGTCGACGCCGAGCCTGAGCGCTACTTCTACTGCGACCAATACGCGAATCTTTCCAATCCCAAGGCGCACTGGCTATCGACAGGCCCCGAGATACATGCGCAGGTGGGTGCTGAGCTCACCCACGTCGTCCTCGGTCTCGGCACGAGTGGCACCTGCATGGGTACCACGCGCTACTTGAGGCAGCATCTGCCCCACGTTCGCTGCCTAGCGCTGCAGCCCAGCGAAGCGCTTCATGGGCTTGAGGGGCTCAAGCACATGGCGTCGTCCCTCAAGCCGGCCATCTACGATGAACAGGTGCCCCATGAGCACCTCGCCATCGATACGGAGACGGGCTGGGACATGGCGGACCGCATCGCGCGCGAAACCGGCTTGCACGTAGGGCATTCCAGCGGTGCCAACATCGCTGGCGCCCTTCAGGTAGCCAAGGCCCATCCGAACGCGCGGGTTCTCACCATTGCCTGTGACCGCGGCGACCGCTACTTCGCCCCGCTGAAGTGGGAGCGCAACTACACGTGGTGAAGGCCGCGCCAACCTTACGGAAGAGGAGTGTGACATGAACGAACCTAATCGCTGGACAGAAGCCTGGAACGCGGCCTGGATCCGGGGCGGGCTCACGTTTAAGTCATCGGTCCTTGATGCATTTAAGCGTCACGCAGAGCAGGTCTTCCCCAGCGAAGGCTGCGGTTTACTGAGCGGGCCGGCGGACTCGCCCCTGCTCGTGGATAGCTTTGAGGTCGTCGAGAATCTCGCGGACCGCTACCATGCACTCGACCCGGAGACCTTCCCGCGCACGAGTCGGACCTACTTCAAGATGCACGAACTCAAGACGCAAAGGGCGCTGGAAGAGGGCCTTGAACAGGGGCGGCCGGTCAAGGTGATCGCCCACTCCCACTGCGATAGCGGGGCGTACTTCTCCGCCGAAGACGCCGCGACCTTCGCGCAGGATGGCCGGCTGATGTGGCCCTGCGCCTTTCTCGTGACGTCGGTGATGGGCGGTCAGGCCGCCGAGTCACGCCTCTGGGTCTTCAACGCCACAAGCAATGCCTTCGTCGAAGCCGAGTATGCGCTCCTCTGACATCAGCGCGCGCGCCAGCCTCTGACAAACGACCAAGCGACTGGCCGTCGCACCGCAAGTTGCGAGGTGCGAGGTGCAACGTGCGGTACACGCAACGCTCGCGAAGCTTGGAACCAGGCTAACCCGTGCGCGCGACGCCCCCCCCGGCGTCTTGCCGAAGAGTGCCTTCACACAGAACCCAGCTGGGAGGCCGTGCTAGCGGCGACGCGCGACAGGTACGCCCTGCTTGCTGTGGCGCTGCGTCTCGCGGAGACGCGACTTTTTGCCGCTGAGGTCGCGAAGATAGTAGAGCTTCGCGCGCCGCACGTGGTTCTGAGAGACCACTTCAAGGCGCTCGATACGGGGCGAGTTGACCGGGAAGATTCGCTCGACGCCTACCCCGTAGGAGACCTTACGTACCGTGAAGGTCTCGCGCGCGCCAACACCCGAGCGGCCGATCACCACGCCCTCGAATACCTGCACGCGCTCCTTCTCACCCTCACGGATGCGATAGTGCACCTTCACGCTGTCACCCGCTGCGAAAGCGGGCAGCGTGGTCACGATTTGCTTGGCCTCAAAGCGCTGCAGTTCTAGGACGGGGCTGGACATGATGCTCTCTCCTGGGTCTTCGCTCGCCGAAACCCGGCCGGCAAATGTACACCATGCCAACGCCAGGTCAATCTTTCCCTGTGCGATTGGCGTAGAGAGAGGAAAGAAGCGCTCCACGACCTCACCTCGACTCGGCTCGCATATGTTGGTAGCCTCAGCTCGCGACGCGGGGTTCTTACGCCTCCACCGCACCCGCTCATGTTTGGACGCAGTAGACGAGACCCATCACTGGCGCTCGCGGTCGGTAGCACCGCACCGAGATTTAGCGCCCTTTCGTCCGCTGGAGATCCTATTGTGCTCGATGAGCTGCTCCAGGCGGGCCGCGTGGTCGTCTTTTTCTTTCCTAAGGCCTTCACCCCTGTGTGTACGCAGCAAGCCTGCGCCCTCAACACCAGCGACGTGCCCTTGCCCGACGCGGTCCAAGCGCAACCGGGCGCACTCTCTGTCGTCGGTGTCTCGCCGGATGATGCCGCCACTCAGGAGCGCTTTCGCCAGGCCAAAACCCTCGCCTACCCCCTCATTCCCGATCCGCACCTGCACCTCTTTACCCTCTTTGACGTGTGGGTACCCTTGACGCGTATCCCCGGCCGCGCGACTTTTCTCATAGAACGCTCGGGACAGATCAGCGCGCTTTCCCGCTCGCTCTGGCGCGCCGGCGCCCACGGCGCTGTGCTTCCCGCTCATCCCTAACGCGCCAGGCTCCGCCTCCAACGGAGCTGCGGCGGTGGCTCAGCTGAGCCATCCCCAGGGTGAGCCTGGGGGACGAAAGCCGCGGGAAAATGGGCCTTCCGTGCGCGGACCCACCCACCCCACCATACTTACTCCAGGCCCATTTCCCCGCGGCTTTCTGCGTC
>SLEO01000290.1 GCA_007124745.1 Myxococcales bacterium | reverse complement strand
GTGTTTTCGGCGTACGACGTGTCCTCTCCGGCATCCGCGTTCGGTCACACGTTGATTCGCATCCATCACGCGAAGCGCGGGCAGGGTGCCGGCGAAGAGCTGCTCGACCGCGCCATTACCTACGGCGCCAACGTCGATACGAACAACGCCTTCGCCTACGCTTTCAAGGGATTAACGGGGCTTTTCCAGGGCTCCTTCCAGTCGCTTCCCTACTACTACAAAGTTCGGGAATACAACGACTACGAAGCACGCGATACCTGGGAGTACGCGCTTAACCTCTCGCCGGTAGAGCTGCGCCGGATGGTGGCCCACCTGTGGGAACTTGGCTCGACATACATCGATTATTACTACCTTTCGGACAACTGCGCGCATCAGCTACTGCGCCTGCTCGAAGTGGCTGCCCCTTGGATTCATCTCGTCAAAAAGAGCCGAACGCCCGCGCTGCCTGCGGACATCGTCAAGCATATCGCCCGGCATCCGGGCCTCGTCTCTGAGGTGCAGCATCGCCCCTCCATCCGTACGCAGTTCTTTGCGCGCTACAAGCTGCTCACGCGGCACGAGAAGGCACTCGTCCGGCGGCTGGCGAAGGATGCCGACGTTCCGCTTGACCTACCGGACGAGCGCCGGGTGATGGTGCTTGATACCGCCGCCACGTTGGTGCACTGGCGCAACGCCAAAGACCTGACTCACGGAAGCGCCGGCAAAGCCGCCGCGCGCAAGCATGCGCTCGAGCTACGCCGTTCGGCCATTCGGACGCCCTCGGCGCCGCTGGACACGGAACAGCCAGCGCAGAAGCGCCCCGACCTGGGGCATGGATCTCGCCGCTTTGAGCTCGCCAGCGGTTACAACCAGAGGCACGGTACGCAGCTGCAACTCGCCTACCGCGTGGCGCTTCACGACCTCACGGACAGCAGCCTTGGCTACCCCGATTTAGTGGCGATAGACTTTCTCGACGTGCGCTTACGCATTTCCCTCGAAGAGGGGCGCTTTGCGGTCGATGACAGCCACCTACTGCGCATCCTTTCGCTGCATAACTTCACGCGTCTCGAACCCGGGATTTCCTGGGAGGTCGATGTCGGTGCCAACCTTATCGACGACAGCAGCTGCAGGCAGTGCACTGTCGCTCGCGTCAAGGGCGGGACGGGTTTCGCGAAGGCATTTTTCGCCGACGCCTTCACGCTCTACACGCTCTTCGAAGGCGCGTTCTGGGGGAGTCCCGAGTTGGCTGGCATCGGCGGCTCCGGCGTGCGTCTGGGGGTCGGCACCCATGCGGGCCTACGCCTCCGGCTTCACCCGCGCCTTGTGCTGAGTGCGTCGGCGGACTGGTTCTGGCTGCCGGGTCAGGCGCCAAGGCAGAGCCTCGACCAACGCAGCACGCTGCGCTTCGTTGCTTTCGGCGACTTCTTTATCGGTGCCGAGAGCCGCGCCACGCTCACGCAGGTAGAAGGTCTAGCGCTTATCGGCGTCTACCACTGAGTCCAACACCCCCGGGACCCACGTGTGTCCGGTTAAGCGCCTGAGACGGCCGTGCGTCCTCGCAAACAATCCCGCGCGTTCAGGTGGACTGCGGTTGTGGGCTGTGGGGGCTCGAGCACAGACTCTCAACCGAACACGCAGCTCGCTTAACCGGCCACGCATGCCTCGGGACCATCAACGGCGCGGTTAGCGCGAAACAAAAATGCGCTCGAAAATAGCGTCAATAGCGGCCTTGAGCGCCTCATCCGAAAGCGTAGCCGACCGGTCTCCCGCGCATCCATCGTGGATGGCGTTGACGGGCACTGAGAGGTCCGGCAGACCGAGCGTCTGCGTGAGCGTGCCGACGGCCAGAACGTTGCCGCTGGCCGTCTCTTCGAAGGCCAGCGCCACCTTAATCTCGGCAGGAAACACCTTCACGGTGCAGCAGCCGGCGAGCTTGCGGCGGCTGTAGACATCCTCGGATACCCGCTCCGCCTCGATAGCTTCGTTGCTGTCGTACGCCAGAAAGCAGGCTCGCGGATTACTGGGCGCCCAGTGCTGCGGCGCGCCCACGCGGAAGCGTGTTTCGCGCACGGCCACGCGGAGCTGGGCGTTGTTCGGGTCGGTGCTCACCTTGAGGCCGCGCGCCAGCAGCGCGTGTTCGACCGCCCCGCTGACGACAAGGCTAGCATCCTGACCCTGCGTGTCGATAAACGCATGGGTGGCGTC
Source organism: Myxococcales bacterium (assembly GCA_007124745.1). Taxonomy (GTDB): domain Bacteria; phylum Myxococcota_A; class Polyangia; order Polyangiales; family SLQV01; genus SLQV01. Next base: position 4,266 of record SLEO01000290.1, on the reverse strand, counting down.
GCTTCCGCCACCGAAGTCGCCAATGGCCTCCACTTTCGCTGGCTCCGTCGCACTCGGCACCACGTACGCCCGCGCGGTCGACTCTGTGGAATCAGCACTCTTGCCCGACTGACGGCCGCCGCAGGCCACCATAAAAACGACCAAAATGCCCGCGATGTTGCGCAAGTTCATGCGGCGACCATGCACCGATGGACATGGTGGAGCAAGCTTCTGCGCTCGGCGCACACAACCTCACGGTTTCATAGCGCCTTCGTGACGCAGTGCCCAGGGACGACGGCGCAAGCTGATGTGTTGCTCTGCCCAGGGGCCCTAAGGCTGCATGCATGCGAAGCGGCGGTCGGCTTCTGCCGAGGCTTCCTCCAGCCAGGACTCTGGGACCTCACTTAGCGGGGGCTCCTCGCCGCTCAGCTTGGCGGCATCTAGGTCCGGCATGTACTGCAGCGCAGGTTCGTAGCCGCGCAGCGCTGCGAGGCGCAGAAAGCTCAGGGCACGCACGATGGGCGCGCGAAAGGCGGACCCGCCGTCGAAGTCATCGTGTTGCAAGGTGGCAGAGAACACGCTGCTGCCATAGAGGTATTGGGCCTCGAGGTGGCCGCCTAGGGCGGCGCGGTAAAGAGCATCTTGGGCCTCTGCAAAGCCCTCTTGCCGGTGATGCTCGCCCTCTCGACTTTCCTCAAGCAGGCGCCGGCCCTGCGCAAAGGCTTCCTGTGCTTCCGCCGGCGTGACCCCAGACTCGCATTCCGCGCCTGGCAATGCCTCAGCTTCGCGCTTAGCTACCTCCGTAGCCGCCGGGCTACCCCCAAGCCCACCTGCTTTGGCGCTGTGACCACCCCCGCAGCCCAGCGTCAAAACAAGTACATAGCCCGCCACGCGTGTCATCACCGAATCAGGCTAGAAAGCGCGCGGTCTGGTGTCAACGGGGCACTAGCATCGACTCCAGCATGTAACGGGAGAGCGGCATCGCGACCCTTCGGGCGTCCCAAGCGCGCGCCAGCTTGAGGCTGAGACCCAAGCCCAGGACGCGCCCCCTCTGGCGCTACTCGATGCCTCGTAAGCGCCTCCGCCATAAAGCCAAACGCACGCTCTGCGCCTAGTATTTGGCGGAGCGCAGGTTGCAATGGACGACAGTGGCTACCGGGATCGGGCGCCGCCACGGGCTTTGGGATGAGCGCAAGCCGTCAGCGGCTGAAGTCGCCGCTGGCCATCCGTAAGCCTAGCGCTGTTCGGCCTGCGGGCGTAAGCGCTTTGTATGCGAGGCGTGTATTGGTTTTGCGGCGTTGGGGTGGCTGTCGCGGCGGCCGGCGTGGCTTGGCTGCTGACCTTGGAAGGCCCCGCGGAGGTGGTTCAGGAAGTGCCGGGGCCGAGTGCGGAGACCGTCGCGTCGCCCGACGGGGCGCTTGCACTGTCCTTTGTCCTCTCGCCTGAAGGCGAAGCGACCTACCGTGTCACCTACCGCGGCAAACTGCTGATCAGCGATTCGTTGCTCGCGATGCGCTTCAAGGCGTCAGGCTGGCTACGCAAGGGTCTTGTCGTCGACAGCATCGAAACGCGCGAAGAAGACCACCACTGGCAGACGCTCTGGGGCGAGCGCACGACGATTCGAGACCATTACCGCGAACTCACGGTCGGGCTGAGGGAGGCGGAGGGTGCCGGAAGAAGGTTCGGCATTCGCTTTCGCGTCTTCGACGACGGAATCGCCTTTCGCTACGAGTTCCCGCGCCAGAAGGCTCTGCAGGGCAACCTGAGTATCCTTCAGGAGCGAAGTCACTTCGTCATGACAGGCGACCACGAGGCATGGTGGATTCCAGCGGATTACGACTCCTACGAGCACCTCTATTCGCACTCCCGTCTGAGCGACATCGACGGCAGCGCTTACCGGGAAAAGCAGCACCCGCCCGTCATCACCATCAAGGAGGCCCACGCGGTCAATACCCCGGTGACCCTGAAAACCGAAGACGGCGTCTTCATGAGCCTGCACGAGGCTGCGCTCGCCGACTATTCGGGCATGACGCTGCGCGTCGAAAGCGACAAACGCACGCTCGAGAGTTCCCTGGTCCCGTCTTCGGGGGAGGCGCCCGTAACGCTACAAGCGCCCTTTGTCACCCCTTGGCGCACGCTTCAGGTGGGAGACAGCGCCGCGGCGCTGGCGACATCTTCGCTTATCCTCAATCTCAACGCGCCGCCCCCGGCGGAGGATGTTGCCTGGATAAAGCCGGGCAAATACGCGGGCATCTGGTGGGGCATGCATCTCGACCGCTTCACCTGGAGCAGCGGCAATAGGCACGGCGCCACAACGCAGCGCGCTCGCGCTTACATCGACTTCGCCGCTCATCATGGGCTTGACGCCGTTCTGGTTGAGGGCTGGAACACGGGCTGGGAAACCTGGCGCGACGATGATGTCCCGAAGGCCTTCGACTTTGTGACGCCTTACCCAGACTTCGACCTGCCTGCGGTCGTTGCCTATGGCAAGCGCAAGGGGGTGAGCCTGATAGGCCATCACGAGACCGCAGGTGACGTCGCAAACTACGAAAGACACCTGGAGAACGCCTTCGCGCTCTACGGCGAACTGGGCGTGCCTTACGTCAAAACCGGCTACGTAGGGCGGATTCTTCCGCAAGGTGAGCACCACCATGGCCAGTGGATGGTGAAGCACTACCGGCGGGTGGTGGAGTTCGCCGCCAAGCACCGCATCATGCTCATCGCCCACGAACCCATCAAACCCACCGGCATCCGCCGCACTTTTCCGAATATGATGTCAGCGGAGGGCGCACGCGGAAGCGAGTTCAACGCTCCCTGGGGCGGGGGCAACCCGCCAGAACACCTAACAATTCTTCCCTTCACCCGCGTCCTCGCCGGCCCGCTCGACATCACGCCCGGCCTTGTGAAGCTCCACCTTGAGCCCCGCGACGGCGCCCCGGAATTGAAGGTGCCGACCACCGTCGCCAATCAACTCGCGCAGTACGTCGTGATCTACAGCCCGCTGCACATGCTTGCGGACCTTCCGGAGCACTACGCAGGGCACCCAGCGCTGCCGTTCCTCAAAGCCGTCCCCACGGACTGGGGCGAATCCCACTTCCTGGCAGCGGAGATCGGTGACTTCGTGGTCGTCGCACGGAAAGACCGTCACAGCGCCACCTGGTATCTCGGCGCGCTCACCGACGAGCATGCCCGAGATCTCGCAATTCCGCTGACGTTTCTGCCCCGGGAGGTGGCGTTTATGGCCACGTCGTACCTCGACGGGGAGGCGGCGCACTTCGAGACGAACCCAGAAGCCCTTCAAGTGCAGCGCGCAGTCATGCACCACGGGGACGTCCTCAAGCTGCACCTAGCTCCCGGGGGAGGTGCCGCTGTCGTGTTCAACGAGGCTCAGGAAAACGCCCCCTGGGTGACGCAGAAGCCGGGGGGTGTGCCCGCGTAGGGAGGTAGATATGGCCGCAGGTGTCGAGCGCAGGGCGTCCCGTCGCGGGAGAAAGGCGTGGCGGGAAGGCAGCGGCTGGAGGGTTCACAACGGAACCCCGCCGGGTGACCGGGTTAAGGGCCGAGCGCGACGCTCTAGCGCTGGGGCTGCTCGCGCGGACCCCAGCGTTCCACGGGTGCGTCTGCTAATCACCCCGTTGTGAAGGGTTTGCTGGCGCGGCGGCGACTTCGCGGCGTGCGTTTCGGCCTCCAACGCAGCCAGGCGTGCGCTCATTCGCTTGGCTGTGCGTCTGAAAAATGGGCAACTAGCGCGGCGACTAGGCCTTCGTGGGTAGCTTCGGGGGCCACGTGGTGGGCGGGGATCCCGCAACGCTTGAGCGCCGTGGCGGTGCTCGGGCCAATCGCGACGCGTATACCTCCCCGCTCCGCATCGAGGTCGCGGGCTGCGCAGAGCTGCGAGAAGTGCTTGGCGGTAGACGCAGACGTGAACACTGTGGCGTCAACGCCCGCCGTGAGCGCTGCGGTCAGGGCGGCCTGCGCCGCCTCGCCGGGCAGGGTCGTTTCGTATACGGGAACGACTTCAACGGTGGCGCCGCCGGCTTCAAGTGCGGTGACCGTGGCTTCATCCGCTACTTTCGCCCGGGGGAAGAGCACGTAGGTGCCGGAGAGTTGCCCCGACTTGCCCAGAAAGTCCGCGAGGTCCGCGCCGGAAAAGCTCGGTGGCGTGACATCCGCGCGCAGACCGAAACGCGTCAGCGCGAGGGCCGTCTTCGGCCCCACACACGCCAGTGTGACCTGAGCCAGTGCCCGGGCATCCAGCCCTTGGGCTTCGAGGCCCGCCATGAACGC
>SLEO01000179.1 GCA_007124745.1 Myxococcales bacterium | reverse complement strand
GTCGAACTCGTGGACCTAAGCACGACCTTCATCCCCTATTGACCTGACTGTATCGCCTTTGCCTACTGACTTTGCTTGGCGCCTCGCTAGGCCACTCCTCACTATTGAGTTTGCGTTACGATGACGCGTTTGGCTAGGCCATGTGTTACCGATTACGCAACTAACTATCGCGGAGATGTCTATTTGAGTGCATATCTGGGCACCTCTCCCTGAACTTCTTGGGCGCTCTCAAATAGTTACGCTCCTGACGAAATGTGCCCTGAACGACCGCTCGATGGCTGTCGCGCACGTCGTTGACAACGGGCTACTCGGAAGTGGCGGCCATACGGCGCCAGCTGATAGGCCTCGTTGACGGGATCCATCCTGGCGCTGGCGCTTCGGTGTGGACGCGCCCTGCTAGGGTGTGGCAGGTCTTCCGCTATGCCGCTGTGGGTTGTGTTCGGACTAGGTAGTGCCGTGGGGCTTCTTTTAGGGGCTTGGCTTGCGTGGCTTCGCAGCCAAGCGACGCTCCGGGAAGCGCGTGCCCAGCATGGGCTGCTTGAGGTCACCACACGGTCGGAGATCGCCGCGCTACGGGAACACATCGAACGGCTCGGAAGCACCGCCGAACGCCTCGAAAGCGCCCAGCACACGCTATCGGAAGCGCAGCGGCGCATTGCGACGCTGGAGGCTCAAGAGTCGGCCGCACGTGAGGCCTTCACGCGCGTAGACGAGGAGCGGAAAGCGCTGGCGGAGCGCGTCAGCACGCTGAACGATGCCCTACAAACCAAGCACGTCGAGGAGGCCCAGCTCGAAACGCGGCTGAAGGCCGCGCAAGCGGAGGTCGCACGCAACGCAGCATTTCTCGAAGAGTCCAAAGCGGCCTTGACCCATGTGTTTAAGGGCGTCGCCGCGGAGATACTCGAGGATAAATCTAAGCGCTTCACGGAGCAGAACAAGGTGGGTCTTGAGCAGCTCCTGATGCCGCTGCGTACGAAGCTGCAGGAGTTTCAGGGCAAGGTCGAAGAGGTGTACATCAAAGAGGGCCAGCAGCGCTCGGCGCTTGAAGCGCTGGTGCGCCAGCAGATGACCCTCAACCAAAACCTAAGCGAAGACGCGCGCAACCTGACGCAGGCGCTGCGCGGCTCGAACAAGGCCCAGGGTAACTGGGGCGAACTTATCTTAGAGCGTGTGCTGGAAAGCGCGGGACTGCGCCGGGGCGAAGAATACGACGTCCAAGTGAGCCACACCCTCGAGGACGGCTCGCGTCAGCAGCCCGACGTCACCATTCACCTCCCGGAGGAACGCCACCTGGTGATCGACGCCAAGGTCTCGCTACTGGCCTATGAGCAGTGCGTTCTGGCCCAGGACGAGTCCGAAAAAGAGCGCGCCCTCAAGCGCCACCTCGACTCGCTGCGGGCGCACATCAAGGGCCTATCCGAAAAGAACTACCAAGAGCTGCACCAGATTAACTCCTTCGATTGCGTCCTGATGTTCATCCCCATCGAGCCCGCATTCTCGCTCGCCGTATCTCAAGACAACGACATCTTCATGGACGCCTGGCGCAGAAACGTCCTACTCGTCTCTCCCTCAACCCTGCTCTTCGTGCTGCGCACGGTGGCGCACCTGTGGCGCCAAGAAGAACAGAAGAACAACGTCCGCGAAATCGCCCACCGCGGCGCCGAACTCTACGACCGCCTCGTGGGCTTCGTGGACGAACTCGACACCGTCGGCAAACGCCTAGAACAAGCCCAATCAAGCTTCACCAGCGCCCGCAGCAAACTTTCCACCGGCCGCGGCAACGTCATCCGCCAAGCCGAAATGCTCAAACAGCTAGGCGTCAAACCCAAGAAATCCCTTCCCCAAACCCCCGCCGCTTCCCCCGAGAACGAGTACGACGACACCAAGGGAGAACACGGCACTGAACCTACGGAGGGTATTACCCCCAGGGAAGCACTTGCGCGCTGAAGACATGTCTCCGCGACGGATCCTTTGTCGCTGAAGCGTGCACGATGAGCGCTGGGGTTACGCTACCCACGGAGCGCACGCGCGACACCACAAACACGATGCGCTCCGCGAGGCCACGAAACAACGCGCGAAGCAGAAAACCACTCCAGCGTTTTGCGCACGCCAGCGGCTGAGCCATGCGCGGACGGATAGCACGCTCAAATGTCACACCAATCTGAATCGGCTAACCCTCAAGCGCTCCCGTACTCACCGATGCTTTCGTTGTCTATTCTTACTGCGGTCTGTTATTCTGGAAGACCTGCTGAGCGCAGCTCGCTGCATCAATATTCGGATTGCCGCATGAGCCATCCACCCCCATCGTCTCTAGGGTTCGGGGCTTGCCTGAGTGCGTCTGTAGATATCCCACGACAGTGACCGAAACGACACCGTTTTCTGTGCCATTATCGGTGTAACAAATGGGGGTTCCCCTCAAGTTAGTTTCAAGGCCAGGACAGTTGTCTCCCTGCGCCTGCTTGAATGCACCGTTAGCGACGCTTTCCTGCTCCACACTGTCGATTGAACAGCCAAATACGCAAAGAGATCCAACAAGAACCAAGCGCATTTGCAACTTATAACTTTTAAACATATCTATGTCCTTTTCCCTCGGATCTGGAGACACCGCGATAGCCCAGTCCTCGGCTGCACGCAAAGGCATCACTGTGAAAAAAACGTGCAAGGTCGGAGTCGTGCGAAGCGGGTCAGACGTGTTCTGGGCGGCCAGGAATCGAGAAGCCTGCTGTTTGGAGTAGGCGGCACTGGGGGGCGGGGCGTGGTAAGGCCTGGGTCATTATGATGCTGACGCCGGACCGGTTTGCGCACTTGGGGGAGTTGCTGCGTGAGGCGGCACTGACCTTTAAGAGTGAGGTCGCGCTGATTACGTACCGTCGCGGGCAGGAGTACGCGCGGTACACGTACCTCGACTTTAAGCACCGGGCAGAGGCGCTGGCGGGGTGGCTCAAGGGCGCGGGCATTGGGCCAGGTGACCGCGTGGCCGTCATGCTCACCAACCAGCCTGGTTGGCTTGAGGTGGCGTATGCGGTCTTCGCGCGGGGCGGCGTCCTGGTGCCCCTTGACTACAAGCTCGATGCAGAGACGCAAACGGCGCTGCTAACGCACAGCGGCGCCCGCGTCCTCTTTACCGAGTACGGGCTCTTCCGCAGACTAGGCGAGTGCCCCTGCGCTGCCGTGGTGCGTGAATGGCCGGAAGCTGAGGCCGTGACGGACGGCACGACGCGCTGGGAAGATGCAGCAGCCACCGCTGGCTGCACGCGGCTCGAAGCGCGTTCCCGGAAAGACACGGCGACGATTGTGTACTCGTCCGGGACGTCGGGGCGGCCGAAGGGCTGCATGCTTTCCCACGGCGCTTACCTTAGCCAGTATGGCAGCCTCTCGGCGCTTTACCCCATCACCACCGGGGACCGCTACTTCTCCATACTGCCCACCAACCACGCTATCGATTTCATGGTCGGGTTCATTGGGCCCTTCGGTGGGGGAGCGACGGTCGTCCACGAGCTTACGCTCAGGCCGGATACCGTCCGCGCCACCCTAGCAGCGGCAGGCATCACGCACATGTCCGTAGTGCCGCTGCTGCTTGAAGCCTTCGAGCGGCGCATCGATGAGTCGGTTGCAGCGCTGCCGCATTGGAAACAGAAGGCGTTTCGCGCGCTCGAACGGACGTTTGCGGCGTTGCCACCGCGGCCCGAATCGATGGCGCTGCGGGCACGGGTCTTCTCCCAGGTGCACGCGGCCTTTGGCGGCAAGGTGAAGATGCTCATCGCAGGCGGCGCGTGGGTAGACCCGCGGCGGGCCACACGCTTTACGCACCTCGGCATTCCCGTTGTCATCGGCTACGGCCTGACGGAGGCCTGCACGGTGGTGACGGTCAACGACCTCAAGCCTTTCCGCGGCGACTCCGTCGGCATTCCGCTTCCGGGGCTTCAGGTGGAGGTGCGGTCCGACGCAGGAGGCGACACCGGTGAGGTATGGGTCAAGGGCCCGAGCCTGATGCAAGGCTACCTCGACGACCCCGAGCTGACCGCCGAGACACTCGTCGACGGCTGGTTGCGCACCGGCGACATCGGCTGTTTCGATGCCGCGGGCCATCTGCAGCTTCTTGGGCGTCAGAAGAACATGATCGTCACCGCAGGCGGCAAAAACATCTACCCCGAGGACGTAGAGAGTAGCCTCGAACTTCCGGGCATCGAAGAGCTTGCCGTCTTCTCCTCGGCGTATTTGTGGCCACAGACGCGCCTAGGTTCGGAGTCGCTTGTTGCGGTCATCCGCCCCAGCGTCGACGCCGATGTCGCCGCCCTCACCGACGCCTTGAAGGCACGCGCTCGCACACTACCCGAACACAAACGCATCGGTGCCGTCGTGGCCGTCATGGACGCCTTCCCGCGCACCGCCTCCATGAAGCTGAAGCGCGAAGTCCTCGCAGAAACCCTCCGTACCACCCAGAGCCCCGACGCGGCTATTTCCCTTGCTGCGTAACGACATCTCGCATGGATCAGGTGTGGCCATCGCCTCCGGCGTATTAATCCGCTTCAACCATTCAGCCCTGGCTGCGCGTAAGGCACGCGGCTGCATCTCAAAAAATCGCGGGCAGACCCGCTTGCGGACCAGCCGAAGTCTTTCACACTTAATCGAGGATGCGTGTGGGCTCACCCTGCAGATGTGAAGTCTTGGGCTTGAGGCGCTACTGCCCAGTCGCACTACTTGGGTTGGTGACCGTTGCGAGCGCCTGTAGTCTGGAGCCGGACGCTAACGCTGCGCATGCCTCCGAAAAAGGCGAAGTGGGGGCGAGTATCACGTTGGTGGATTGCCCTTCTGACAGTGCGCCACCCGACGGCATCGAGGCATCAGATATACCTATTGCCGGTTCAAATAGGGTGTCCCACGGCTTGTTCTTCTTCCCGGATAGTCGGGAGTTCAACCTGCGGTTTCCGGGAGAGGGCCCTCGAGCAGATGTCGTCCTATCGGCCTCGCCAAGCTGCCGCTATATGAGGGACGAAGCTACACCCCATGTGATCATTTTCATGGGAAAGACCCACGAAGCTATGGTGGAAGGGGTAAACTATACGAACTCGTGGATTGAATACTACAGAAGCGAGAGTGATTCACCCCTGCGTTGGTACGTTCACTTTCAAGGGTCGGATTCGGGGAGCAGCAAACTATCGCCCTCAGAATACGAGAAACGTTTCGCTCCGCTGCCGTTGTCTTGCGAGACCGACGCAATTGGGCTTGCGGAGGCGCTAGAGCTTATTCCGATTTGCGTAGACGTTGAGTAGGGCGTGGATGCGGGATAGGGGGTGGGCGCGGAGGGGTTTGGGGCGGCGGGTAGTGGACTTGGAGGACTTCGCTGTCCTAGCGGGCTTCTAGGAGGACACTGTCTCGTCGGACACGCAAGCGATAGCGCGCAAGGTAGCAACTCATTGCGGCGCAGTTAGCGGCAGCAAGTTTTTTTCCGGCCTACTAGAGGCCGTCTCGAGGCGAACCCGTGGTTAGCTAAAGCGTCGCGCTTTCGGATACAAAGGCGCTTGCATCCAAGCCTAAGCATCACACCCTTCAAGAGAATGACCGCACCATATCCAGCCTGCTGCTTGGAATCACGCCTAGAGTGCTCCGTGCTACTCGTGGCTAGTCTTACGACGCTCAGTGCGTGCGTAGTGGACCCGGCGCATCAAGCCAGCCACGCACCAGCTGAAAAACGACAAGTCGCGGATGTCGTTACACTCGTCAGCTGCCCAACTCCTGCGGCGGTGCGTGTGCCACCCCTCGACGAGCTCGCTGAGACGAATGAGCCGGGTTCGCCTGAGGAGGCCGGGCTCTTTTTCTCTCGAGAGACCGGTAGCTTTCGCGCAACACTCTATCGGAACGCGGCCGGTAGTATTCGCCTCCAGTTCTTGGGCCGGAGCGCATGTAAACACTTGCGCGCAAGAGAGGAAGGGGGTCCTGTAGATGCCGTGGTGCTTGTCGGTGACGTCGAACACGCAGAAGACTCGGGCGTGAGTTTCTCCAGTGCCTTGTTTCATGTTCTCGGGGTTTTTTCTAGTCTCCACTTGTCGGGGTCAGACTCGGTTAGATCCGATGGCGTGGACAGGCCACACGAGGTGTACCTGCACGCACACTCATGTATCGCCCAAAATATTGAGCGGCATTTTGAAATACTGAGGTTGTTGCCGGACTGCGACCAGAGATAGGTCAGCCACTAAATCAGCGGCCGCAATGCCAACACCTTTCCGCAATAGAGCAGGCGGAAGTGTTGCCGATCGAACAACAACCGTTGCGCTTTCGGAGTTCGGTCAGTTAGGGCCGTGTCGAGTGAGCTGCGGAGCCACTCATGAGCACCCGGGACACGCGTGTGAAGCCTCCCGCTAGACAGTCAACGCGCGGCTAGCGTGGGTTCCCTCCACACACTGCTGCGGATAATCCCGGCACGGCGACACCTGAAGGACCGACGCCGCGGCAGGGATTGATGGATTGC
>SLEO01000122.1 GCA_007124745.1 Myxococcales bacterium | reverse complement strand
TGTTCGGTTGAGGGTCTGTGCTCGAGCGCCCACAGCCAAAAACCGCAGCGAACTTAAGGAACGCGCGGGATTTTTTGCGAGGACGCACGGCCGGCTCAGGCCCTTAACCGGACACGCATGGCCCATACCCTAACGCGAAACAGCCGAATAGGGCATAGCGGGCGCGCCCTCGCTTTGCGGACGTTTCGGCTAGCGAGTGGGTGCAGCGAGGGGCGCGTTGGCGGCGAGGCCGACGCCTACGCCGACAAGCACGACAGCGAGCACTGTGGATAGGGCCCAGAATCGCCGCGAAGCCAACACGCCCGGACGGTCGCCCTTGCGTTCTTCGGGCCGCCCCATGGCAGCATGGGTGGCGGTGGACGGCGTCTGGCGGGGGGGGTGAGCCGCGCCTGCGTAGACCGCAGGGACGGCGTGCGCGCCTGTATCGCGCGCAGCGGCCCCAGGTTCAGCGCCCTGCGCCGTTTCGGTGCCGGCTACCTCGGGTGCCAGGAGTTGCTGTTCGAGGTCGCGAAGCGCCTTCATTTCGGCGACGCTTAGACGCGCGCCGTAGTGCCGACGCGCCGCCGTGACGGCGGCGCGCGCATCGTCGATGTGACCCGCACGGAGGCGCACGCGCGCGAGGGAGAGCAGCGTCGCACCGCGAGGAGAAAGCTGATAGGCGCGTAAGTAAAGCCGCTCGGCCTCGGCGAGCTGAGTACGTGCTTCAGCCGCGAGACCCGCGTTGTATGCGGCACGTGCTTCACTCTCGGCATGGGTGGGGGCAGCGCGTGAAGCGAGCGCAAACGTTGCGAGGAGCAGTACGCACCACCCGAAGCGCGGGCCGCGTGCACGGCGCGAGCACCCATACCGCACCGACCCACAGGGAGCGCCAGCGAAGCGCCACTCGGGCGCGACCAGCGGTCTAAGCATTGCGTAGCGCAGCGATGCGCTTCTCTAGCGGCGGGTGCGACGAGAACAGCTTTGCGGCGGCGCCCCCGCGTATCCCGAAGGCACGCATATTGGTCGGCAGTTGCGCCTCGCTCTGGCCACTGCGTAACCGCTCGAGCGCCCCGATCATCGCGTCGCGGCCGGCAAGCTTGGCGGCTCCAGCGTCCGCGCGAAACTCACGGAAACGCGAGAACCACATGACGATCATCGTTGCGAAGAGCCCGAATACGATCTCGGCCGCGATGGTCACGAGCCAATAGCCCATAAAACCGAGGCCGCCGCCTTGGCGGTCACCGCGCAGCCACGTGTCTATGGCCCGAGCGGCTAGGCGCGCGAAGAAAAAGACAAAGGTGTTCAGCACGCCCTGAATGAGCGTCAGCGTGACCATATCGCCGTTGGCGACGTGCGACACTTCGTGGGCCAGGACCGCTTCCACTTCCTTGCGGTCCATGCGCGACAACAGGCCGGTGCTCACCGCGACGAGCGCGTTATTGCGCCGCATGCCCGTGGCAAAGGCGTTCATGTCCGGTGCATCGTAGACGGCCACTTCGGGTGTGAGGATGCCCGCGCGCCGTGCCTGAGCGGTCACCGTTTCGAGCAACCAGCGTTCGGTCGCGTTCGCCGGCTGGGTGATGACGCGGGCGCGCGTCGCCCGCTTGGCCATCCACTTTGAAAGCGCAAGTGAGATAAACGCGCCGCCGAAGCCGAAGACGGCAGACATGACCAGCAGGGGCATGTACGCGCCGCCGAGGTCGAGAATGCCCGCAGCCCCAAGCACCTTCATCACTACTGAGAGCAGCAGGAGGATGGCGAAGTTAGTGGCCAAAAACAGTACAATGCGCGAGAACATACCGCCTAATCTGCGTCGCCTGCGGGACTTTGCAAGAGGGTGGTTCCAATATCGAAGCACACGTTCCACGCAGCCTAGCTGCGTGGTGGCTCCGGCCGGGCGCGCAAAACGCCACGGCGCATGCAAAGCTGGCGTGATTCGAGCAACGGAGACACACTTAGCGGCTGGCTTGCGCCAAGCGGCGCGCAAAGCGCCACGCGGCGCGTGCGGCACCGCACTTGGGCGCCCACTGAAGGCGATTGGCATCCTATGAACGAGCTTACCGACGACCTGCGCATCCTAGGCCTAAGGCCACTGATTTCTCCCGCCATCTTAATGGAGACGACCAACGCAAGCGATGCGAGCTTTGCGCAGGTGGCGCGTCATCGCGGCGAGGTCGTGAACGTCCTAAACAGTGCAGACGATCGCTTGCTCGTCGTGGTGGGCCCCTGCTCGATTCACGACACGGACGCAGCGCTGGACTACGCCGGTAGGCTCAAGGAGCGGGCGGCGGCACTCTCAACCAACCTGCTGGTCGTGATGCGTACCTACTTTGAGAAGCCGCGCACCACCGTGGGCTGGAAGGGGCTCATCAACGACCCGCATCTCAACGAGAGCTTTCTCATCAACGAAGGGCTCCGGCGCGCGCGCAAGCTACTCGTTGATCTGGCGGAGCTTGGCATACCTGCCGGCACCGAGTTCTTGGACCCCATTACGCCGCAGTTCGTCGCGGACCTCGTCACGTGGGGCGCGATTGGGGCGCGCACCTCCGAGAGCCAGGTTCATCGCGAGCTAGCCTCCGGGCTTTCCATGCCGGTTGGCTTCAAAAACGGGACCGGCGGTTCGGTGCGCATCGCCATCGACGCCATCCGGTCCGCGGCGCATCCGCACCATTTTCTCTCGGTCACGAAACAGGGTCTCGCTGCCATCGTTGCCACAGCCGGCAATCCCGACTGCCACATCATTCTGCGCGGTGGTTCGAAGGGACCCAACTACGACCGCGAGTCCGTCGCGGGCGTTGTCAGCGAACTCGAACAGAGCCGCCTGAGACCACGGCTGATGATCGACTGCTCTCACGCGAACAGCGACAAGGATCCTGCGCGCCAGCCCGTTGTGGCGCGCGCCATCGGTGAACAGGTCGCCACAGATGACACCATCTTCGGTGTCATGCTCGAAAGCTTTCTGCTGAGCGGGCGCCAGGACTACGTCTCGGCGGAGGCGTGTCAATATGGCCAAAGCATCACCGATGGCTGCCTAAGCTGGGAGCAAACGTTGCCCGTTCTGGATGACTTGGCCGAAAGCGTCGAGAAGCGCCGCGCCCGCAAACGCGGCTAGGTGAACGGGCTTACAGCCACGCGATTTGCTGCACGCGGGTGCGGTCGCGGAGGTCTTCCGGCGAGATGCGCGCACCACGGCTGGCTTCCGGACGCGAGGGCGGCGGTGAGTAACGCGGGACGTCGACGCGACGCTGAGGCGCGGGTGGGAGCTGGTTTCGATGGGTTGGCGGCGCGTGGCGGGGCGGCGTGGGGGCGGGCGCCAACTGGGGCGCGCGTTGACTCTGGCGCCCGTAGTGTCCTGGATATCCCGCCGGAGGGGCGGCCTGGGCATAACCGCGATTCGGTGCCGCCATGGATGGCCCGGTAACGTCGAGGTCAATGAAGGCTACGAGAGGCCGGGGCACACCCTTAAAGGCAGCACCGTTGAGCGCCGTGAAAATGCACTGATTAAGTGTCGCGGCGGTCGTAGAAGCATCGAGGACCTTCAGAGAAACACCCGGGCTTGCGGGGGGAAAGGCGAGGCGTAGGTGCATCGTGCGCGCTTGACCTGGCGGAGCATGACGCGCCACACAGGCATTTAGCGCGGGCTGATACGCTCCGAGCGCTTGACCTACGTCGTCTAGGGCCGCGCTACCGGCGCCGAGCACCGTGTGCAGTTTCACCTGAATCTGGGCAGTGGATGCGGAAGCACCGTGGCTCTGACCTAGGGCAAGCGCCGGTAGCCCAAGGCCGGCTAAGGCACACCAGCCGACGGCATGACTCAGGTGAAACCATCCTTTTGCGTGCGTTGCCTTTCCGCCGTCGCTCCTGCCCTTTTCACCGCTACACATGCTCGCCTCCGCTGTGGTGTTGTTGTCCGCTCGCCTACCGCTCTTTGGCCCCATCGACTTTCGCGTTCGCTGGGTCACGCCGTCACGTGAAGCCCCAAGTGTCGGCAGCCATCACTGAGAGCTATGCCGAACCCGCGCCATAAGTTCACACTCTCACAAGTGGAGACAGTTGACCAGTGCAAACGTACCCTGATGACATAATTTCCCAGCACACATGGAAGCACATCGTGGCCGCCTCCAGGAAGCAGTGCGCTTCAAGTTCTTGATTAAATACAATTTATTCCCGATATCGGGTCTGGTGCGGCGACAGCGGCGCGTGGACATCTGGCTCAGGCCATATGAAGTGTCACCGCGGTGAAGCGACATCGATGGCCTAAACGCGTAGCGACCGGTCACCGGAGGAACACTAGTTGCACACTTAGCGTCAACTCCATGCCCACTGCTCTCGGCGCACCCACTCAATCAGACCCCAGTGCAGACAGCTCTGCGACGGAGCCTGTGACCCCATTCGAGACCTCGTCGTCTGGACGGCTTAACGCAGGAATTTCGAATACAGCCGCCCCTGCCAAAGCCGGCGCGGACATGGTAGATGAACCCACAGTGCCTCGTTTTCCTGCACCCAATGCCGATGCGGATGCGCCTGAGACCATCGCTGCCGGGCACAACGCGACTCAACTCGGTGCCGCTGTCAGCCGCGCGGGCGACCTTGGCTTCTCTGGAGATAGTGAGAAGGAGACGCAAGAGCGTGACGACGCGAGCTGGATCGGCAGAACGCTTGCCGACCGATATCGGGTCGACGCCCTCATCGCTAGTGGCGGGATGGGGACGGTCTTCCGGGCCACGCACATGGGACTCGGTGTCCAGGTAGCGCTTAAGCGTGTCGCCAGCGGTGACTCCGCTTTTGTCGCGGCACTCGCCGCGCGTTTCCGGCGCGAAGCGGCCGTCGGCGCTCGCCTACGGTCACGGCATATTGCGCATACCTTCGACTACGGTCACCTCCCGGACGGCAGCGCATTCCTCGTGACCGAGTTCGTATCCGGACTATCGCTGCGCGACCTTCTCTTGCGCCAAGGCGCGCTGGCCTGGACGGAGGCCTGCACGCTCTGCGCGCAAATCGCGCGTGGACTGCACGTCGCCCATCGGAAGGGGATCGTCCACCGCGACATCAAACCGGAAAACCTACTGCTCGTTGAAGAGGAAGGACACGATCTCGTCAAGATCGTCGACTTCGGTTTGGCGCGCGTCGACGCTGAGCATCTTGAGGCGTTCAGCCAGTCTGGGTTCAGCGGTATCCGGAACCTCACCGAAGTCGGGACAGTGGTGGGCACGCCGGGATACATGTCGCCAGAACAAACCTTCGGTGAGGAAGTCGGGCCGCTCAGTGACCTCTACGCGCTGGGTTTAGTGCTCTACGAACTGCTCACCGGCGAGGCGCTGCTCGCGCGGCTTGCCCCTTCGCAGATCTTGCGCGCCCAGTTCAAACTCGACCTCGCGCACACCCGCGCATCGCTCCCAGCACAGGTACCGGAGCGCCTGGGCGAGTTACTCGAGGCACTGCTGAGTCCTAGCCTTGAGCAACGACCCGAATCAGCGCTGGCCGTCGAAGAAACGTTGGTCAAGGTCTTGGTCGATGCGGGACACGAGGTGCCTTACTGGGTCATGTCGGGCAGTGTGCCTTCGGGCACAAGTGGCACTTCGCTCGCGGCCCGAGCCCTGAGCACCCCGCCTGCCCGCAACGCGATGGTGCCCCCGGGAACGCATGCAGCCGCTGACGTTGCGCCCTTCGCCGCGACGGCCGTCGCATCGTCCACCAAGACGCCGACCCTAGGGGTACGACAGATGCCCGGCCGCTTGCTCCGAAGACTCGCGCCCCACGTCACGCTACACCGACTCATCATAGGCGTGTCCGCGGGAGGCGCCGCCCTCGCTCTCATGCTGCTCGTCTGGCTGATGTTGAGTTCTCACGCACCCTCCTACACCGAGGACTCAGCCCTCGAACTTCCGGCGGTTCCGAGTGAAGCGGCGACGATCGCTGTGCCATCGGGGTCCACCATCCTGGAAACGCTACGGTTTACCTCAAGCCTCACCGAGGCTGAGAGCAGCGCCAAAGCGCTGCTCAAAGAAGGTGCGCCCTTATCGCCTCTCGATCGCGCCCTCGTTGACCTGGCGCTACGTCCCAGTTGCCGGGAGCTACTTGCCGCACTGGAAACGGTGCGTGAAGCAGGCAGCGCCGCGGCATTGCCTTCACTTCTGCGGCTAGAAACCATTCCCAACGATTCCTGCGGCGGCAAGGACTGCGTGCGCTGCATCCGCAAACCCTTGCGCGATACCCTGCACCAAATCGCAGTCACAAGCGCGGAACACCATCGCTAGGGCGGGCGCTGTACCACAGCACCCAGGTCACTGATATCGCGCTATAAGGCCGGCCTTGCCGGCGCCTAACCTCAACTCCGCACCCGTCGTGCCTGCGGCGGACGCGCATACTTCGCGGCACTCGGTGTGGCGTGCTCTTGGCCCAGGACTTGTCTTCGCCGGCGCCGCGGTCGGCGTATCGCATTTGGTGCAGGCGACGCGGGCGGGTGCGGAGGCCGGTCTCGCCTTCGCGCCCTTCATCGCCGCAGCGCTCTTCTTCAAGTTTC
>SLEO01000316.1 GCA_007124745.1 Myxococcales bacterium | reverse complement strand
TCGACCTGACACTAGGCGCCGACCACTTCGAACTCGCCGAAGGCGACGCCATCGTCTTCACCGCCGACAAACCCCACACCTACGCCAACCCCGGCCCCAACCCCTGCACCATCTACCTAGTCATGACCTACGCCGGCGCCGGCATCCCCGGCTCTCAGGACTAGCTGAGACATGGTGGCTCTCTGCTTGCCGTTTGTTGATAGCAGGGCCTACCGCAAGTTGCTTTCATTAACGACACTGATCGCCGGCCCGCTGGGTCTAGCGCCCCTCTTCGTACCTCCGGCGCATTTCATCATAATGCTTTTCAGTGGTATCGATTGGAGGCTCGGGCTTGGCCGCAAAGTAGCTCTCGGCTAGCCGGTCGACTATGGACAGTGTGGCATCACTTAATCGTAGTTCGTGACGTTCCGGCTTGTCTGGGTTTAGTTCGCCTTCGCTGGCGGTCCCGTTATCTGGAATGATAGGAAGGCCTTCTAGCAATGCGGCTAGCTTTTGCCTCCAACCCTTGTCCAGTACCACGGGATGAACTCTCCCCACCATGCTGTCGATGTCGACCACGCTAACGAGCCGCAAGAGAGCGCCAGCGCTGTTCGGCAGTTTGTGTCTGGTAAGTTCACTGAGAAATGCTGCAAACGTCTCGCGTGCAGCGGAATGATCTCGCATCTGCTCAAAGAACCAGCTTGGGTGGTGGGCGTGCGCGTTCGGCTCGCCACGCAGCAAATGTCCGACGGCGTGAAATACTTGAAGCGGCGCGGTGCGGTCCCAAAGAAGGCGTTGCTTGTCGAGGTTGATTAACTCGGTTAGGTCCCGAAGCGATTGACAGACGAACCGTTCGCGCGCGTCCTCTGCATCCTTCTGCCCCTGTTGAGCCGGCGTAAGAGAGGTTCGCCACAATAACTCCACCAGGTACATGAAGTACTTAGACGCCTCAAGCCGAAGCTTTGGTGCAGCCCGCAGACATGCCAGTGCCGAACTTCGTGGTCGCTTCATCTCGCTTGCCGCAATTAGTTGGGGCCCGATCAGGCGGGTGAAGTTGTGATCAGCATTCAGCGTTTCAATGACTGATGAGGACGGGTGGTAGGTGGTGGCCATGTTGTAGGTCGCCTGGTTGATTAACCATTTGCGTCCCTCAAAATCAAGCTCGACGAGAGCAACGAGCAAGGGAATCGGGTCGGGCGCAGTGCGTAGGGAGCGCACAGACGAAAAAGCAAGCTCGAAGCGCTCCGCAAAGTAAGCCGGAAGGTGGCGAACTAGGGCGCTGCTGCCCCAGGCTGGATGCGGCTTCTGTGCCGCAAGCACCAGTGCGCCCGCTTTGGTGGGACTCGAGGGGTCGCCCAGGGCTGCTTCTACCGCGGCGGTGAAGGTGGTCAGCGCATCGACGCTGCTTTCACTTGGGAAATCAAGGGTGCGCCGAATGGCAGCGCGGAAGAAACTGGAGGACCAGCTTCGGCTGTAAGCCCAAGGTTGGTCTGCGGTGGGGTGTCCTGGGCCTTCAAGGAGCCAGCTGTAAAGTACCTTCCACTTTGCGTGGTGTGCGAGGTCTTGAACTGCGTTACCAAGGGGCAGGTTTGACGTCGAGCCTTCGTCTTTCAGCTTGGTCGTTGGGCTCCACTGGGTGAAGGCCTTCAGGAGGGTATCGTACACGTCCCGGTCGAGATGCTTGAGCAGCATCAACACGAGCACTTCGTCAGCGTCCGTAATCTTTGAGATGTGCGGAAGTCGCTGAAGCGTGGCGTTAAAGGCTGCTTTGAGCTTACGAGGCGTCACGCCTCTGCACGCACCCAATGCGCTTGAGAGGCTCTGCATCAGCTTGGGGTATTCGCGCGTCTGCCATGCATGACTTTCTTCGTCCCATAGCCGGCTAAAGACTGCGCGATACTCTGCAGGGGCCTGGTCCGCAGGATTCACAAAGTCTGGCAACAGGACTAGCTGCCGGAAGCTGTTGACCAACTGGCGCCACTGCGGCCACTCGAGCGGGGGTAGAACACGGTCGTCCGCAAAAACCTTTTGCGAATCATCCACGAGCTTAAAGTCATCACTAGAGAACGCGCAGATCAGGCCGATACGCTCACGTTCGACAAGTCCGTGTAGCAAGGCGCTGATGCTTCGGGAATCGGTAAGCGAGCGCGAGCGCGACTCGACATACTCTAGGTTGCTTGCCAAACGCGGTGCGCTCGTTTGCGTTGCCGACGTGGTTGCCGCAGGTGGCGATGGTTCTTCTGGCGGCGCGAGACGTTTGTAGCCGTCGTCCGAGGTCACCGCGAGGCCAAGAAAGCGGTCTAGGTCATCAACCCACAGCACGAGCCAGCAATCGAGACGTTCTAGCGTTCGATTCAACCCAAGGAGCACTTCGCTTGGGGTGCGGCGCTGTGGCATGAGCGTCTGCAGAAACGCCAGCCAGCCACTTCTTGCGTGGCCAGACGCATGAACAAAACGCGTGGCCAGCGCGCGGGTCTTCGGCGACGCGTCGATTTGTGCCAAGCGTTCCTGTACTTTCGCAAGAATCGCTTCGACAAGGTCGCCTCCATCTGCGTATGCCCAGGCATCGATACGGACGAAGAGCTGACCCTGCCGCCGCGCCCACAGGTTAGCAAACGCAGCCCCAATGGTTGATTTGCCGGCACCGTAGGGACCTACGAGCCTCAAGCCCTTGAGGCTGCGCCGCATGCGTTGCTCACGAAAGAACTCATCGAGCTGCTTGGCAAAGTTGGGCTGGCCAAAAAAATCCTCGTCGGCGGGGCCATCCTCCTGAAGCCAGGCCTTAAGCTTCTGGCGATTCATTTGCGAAGTTAGCGGACCATCAGCATGTTCCGCGACCGACGTCACGCGCGCCTCTGTAGGGCACGAGAACCGCGCGCTAAACCGTTTCCAGTAGCACTTTGCCGTAAGGAATGCGGCACAAATAGGCGTCCAAGCGACGCGGAGACAACACCAAAGCGCCCCCAAACCCAAAATCAGAAGACTCAAGGCTGCGTAGCTGTCTGCCGTAGCGAACGCCCACTGGCCGAAGGGATGACATGAGGGCAGCCAAACGGCCTTAGGAAGGTGACTCACGCGTTCCAGCCAAGTTCGGAGCGTGTTCACGGTGGAGACGTCCGCATCGTAGGGTAGCGCCGCAACTAGCCGCGCGCTGAACCAGGTCATCAAATACAGGTGAAGGAGGCCGGGGGCGCGCAACGGACGAACAAGACCGAGGGTCGCCCTCAATCGGCCCGGCCAGAGATTCTCGAAAAAACGTGCGCGCAAGGGCTGCTTACTGTCCGGCGGCTCGCGGCGGCTGAGCAGCCACATCACCCCAACTGGCAGGAGCAGGAGCAGCCAGCTAGCAATCCAGTGCGTGTCGCTATGCCATCGGATGCCTGGTACAAAGCGGTCCCTTGCCCAGCTCAACGCCCTGAACTCAACCAGCGGTTCGCCACCGACCTGGATGCACAGGAAGCCGATAGCCGCGCCGGCGACAGCCGAAAAGGCAACCAGCCTTGCCCACGCCCCCAGCACCGCGAGCTCACCAAAAACCTTCTGCTGAAAACGTGCAAGTCGTTGGCGTAGTGGTGCGCAGAAATTACGTTGCAGACAACTGCCGGGTTGCTTCGGTGCTTCCATGACGAGTCCCACGCTACCCCAGCTGCCTTCGCGCAGGCCGCAGAATAGTGAGGGGAACAGATGCAGCGGCCTAAGCTTTCGCTACTAGGGAGGCGCCGCAGCGCAGTGGGTCTGCCGAGGACAGAATCGTTTCTGCAGAACAGGCCTAACCAGGCCCAAGACCCCATAGCCGCGGATGTGTTTCGTGCGCTCGTGCGCGATGGGCTGCGGGTTGCCGCAGGCGCAGCTCTCGCCGGTACCGAGTGGGTTCTCTTGAGGCAAGCTTGTGCGGTTGGTGCCAGCCGATGTCATGGACTTTGCCCCTGGTACCTCGCCAGGCTAGCGGGGGCGTAGTTCGCGGGACCAGCGGTCTCCGGAAACTACTACGTTGGTCGCTAGGCGCTCCGGGCATTTGGGGTGCGGGGCAAGGGCACTCGTCGGGCAAAAGGAGTACTCCCACTTTTCGGTGACTGGGTGCAGGCAGGCAGCAAGCACCTCGAAGTGATCAGGCGAATAGAATCGGCTGCATGGGTCGCTTTTCGATGCTCGGGTTTTTTGGAAGTCGACCTTGGGGAAACCGAGAGCCGTTCGCGAACGCAGCGTGTTTTTGCACTCAATACGGAGTTTTTCGCGCTTGAACGTGACCACGAAGTCAGGCTCGCCATCTTTGTCTAGCGGCTGAACGTCTTCGATGCCTTCCATGTTTCGAAGTACCTCGCCCAAGTGATACTCCGCTACGCTGCCGCGCAACGCGACGAGTAGCCGGAAGTGCTCCTGGACAACGTCTAGGATCTGCGACGCTGGCAAGCCAAGCATCTGCTCAAGGGGATGCCCCACGAGCCCCTGAAGCTTGGTTCTGGATTCCAGTCCTCCCTGGCCCGCTTTGTCCCACAGCAGACCGCGCTCTCCCGTGTCCATGCCGCTCGCCATCTGCTCGAAGGCGACGTAGCGAAGGAAGTTCTCCGCCGCGAACGCGCCGATGGCTTCCGTGGAAAGGTTTGCCTGTGGCATTTCGAGGACTCGGCGCACGGAGCTCCGCTCTCGTTCCCAGCTGTGCCAGCCACTCTTCTTGGCTTTAGAAAGTTCGCTTTCCTTGAACTCGACCGACATCGAAAACCACGTCGGATTGTGCATCTGCGGGTCGACGCAAACGAATAGCTCCTGCTCGTGGTGGACGCCGAACATGAGCGTGACCTTCTGACGGCGAGGGTCGAAAAATAGGGTGTGCGCCCGCTTGAAGTCGCTCCCGTATTTGATCTGGAAACGGTGCTCGCCCGCCGCGCGACCGCGTTGACGGTACTCGTTGGCCGTGAAGGCGTAGCAGACGAGGTCTGTCTCTTGGCCTCCTGGTGTCCGGAACCGCAGCTCGTAAGGCGCGACAGTAGGGTTGGGCTTGGTAAGGATGGTCGCGCCGCAGACTTCTAGTGCCTCGCAGATTTTGGCGACGTTGCGCTTGCCCTGCACGCCCGTGTAGCGCTCTATCTTCACCGCCCTCGGGATACCTATGGCAATGGCAGCGGTCAAGATACGTACGTTTGGCCACCTCGCGCGCGACAGCGAATGTTCTTTAGCGCCCCCTAACGCGCGGAATAGCGCCACGGCTTGTGTTATGCCTAGCGGGTGGGACGTCGCGGGCCAACGGTTATCAGCCTGTTCAGCGGGGCAGGGGGCTTGGATTACGGCTTCGAAGCCGCCGGCTTTTCGACCTGTGTCGCGCTTGAGATAGACCACGACGCCTGCGAGACGTTGCGCGCGAACCGCTCTTGGCCGGTCATTGAGCGAGACATATTCGAGACATCATCGGAGGAGCTACTCGCAACGGGAGAGCTGCGTGCCGGGGAGGTGGACCTTCTTATCGGCGGGCCGCCATGCCAGCCTTTTTCGAAGTCTGGCTACTGGGCAAGCGGCGACTCGGCGCGATTGAACGACCCGAGGTCCAACACATTAAGCGCCTATTTGCGTGTGTTGCGAGACACTTTGCCGCGCGCGTTCCTACTCGAGAACGTAACGGGCCTGGCTTTTTCCGGCAAGGACGAGGGTCTCCGCTTTCTTCTCAGCGAGATTCAAACAATCAATCGAGCGACTGGGGCGAACTATCGACCCACCTTCAAAGTGCTTCGTGCCGTTGAATACGGTGTCCCTCAGCAGCGCGAGCGTGTTTTTGTCATTGCTCAACGTGACGGGGCCGAGTTTCGTTTTCCCCAGGCTACCCATCGCGACCCTGAGCTTGAGCCGGATTTGTTTAGCGCGTCGCGGCCCGTGTTTCGTACGGCGTGGGATGCCATAGGGGATGTGGTGCCCGCTGCGGCCGAGGATCTTCGCATTCGTGGTAAGTGGGCCGAGCTTTTGCCGTCGATCCCTGAAGGCCAGAACTACCTCTGGCACACCGAGCGCGGCGGTGGTCTTGCGCTCTTTGGCTGGCGACGTCGCTTCTGGTGCTTTTTGCTTAAGCTTGCAAAGAATCGGCCCTCCTGGACCATTCAGGCACAACCGGGACCGGCCACGGGGCCGTTTCACTGGGATAATCGGCGGCTGAGCATGCGTGAGCTATGCCGCCTGCAAACGTTCCCCGACGACGTTGAGGTCATCGGCAGTTACGCCGCGGTGCACAAGCAGCTCGGCAATGCCGTCCCGTCGCTGCTAGCCGAGGTGCTAGGTCGTGAGATTCGGCGCCAACTGCTGGCAGCGAAGCCGCTACCAGGCGAACCCAAGTTGATGCCGCCGCTAAGGTTACCGGTGCCCCGGCCAACGCGGCCCAAGAGTGTGCCCGACAGCTACAGAACGCTCGAAGGCAAGCACAGTGCCCATCCGGGCACGGGCCTTGGGTTTGGAGCGCTGGCCAGGTTGGAAGTGGCCGCCGCTAGCTGACGTTCTCAGGGCGCAGATGCAGCGTTCGATAGCCAAGCCTTGCTACGACTTCCGTGAGATGTGCTGGAGT
>SLEO01000185.1 GCA_007124745.1 Myxococcales bacterium | reverse complement strand
CTGCAGCGATTCCTTCCACATCCCCTTCTACCACGCCGTCGTTTCGGCTGAGCCGCGGCCGCTACCTGGCCCTCCTGTTCGCATGTGCCTTCGGCAGTAGCGGATGTGACAAGTGCGGGAGCGCTTCTTCAGCAGTGGACACTTCCGAGCCTCAGCTCGAAGGGGCTCAGCCTCCGGGTACGCCGCCGCCTGGAGTCGACGGCACCGCCGGCGCACCTGCGCAAGCCGCGGATCAAGCCGCTGGCGCGCCCGACGGGGCAGCGCCCGGTATGGCTGCCCCGACCGCCCCTCCAGAAGGTGACCACGACTTCAACAAGGAAGAGGTCAAGGCTTTTGCGGACGTTCAGCTCACGCTCATCCAGGCACAACAGCAGCTCTCGGCCAAGGCTCAGGCGGGCGCGGACCCCAACGCGCTGAACCAAGAGATGATGCAGACCGCCCAGAAGGCTGTCGAGGAGTCAGACCTTTCCATGGAGCGTTACCAGGCGCTCGCCGAGCGCATCGGCTCAGACCCGAAGCTCGAAGCCGACGTCCGCGCCGTCATCGAAACCAAAATCGGCGGCTAGCAACACGCCCGCGCACGGGCCGCAGGAGGTCCGTGCGCGAGGCTGATTGCCTGCAAACAGCTTTGCCGCATGCCGCATGCCGCATGTCGCGTTTCCACGCTGAGACGCACGCGGTGTCAGGCGCTAACTTCCACCCAATCACCTCGAAACGTGCCACCGCGGGCCAGAGAACGTCTGTGTCCGAACGAGCTTCGTCCGCTCGGCACCGTACGGTGTCTTTGGGCTTGTTATTGGAAGTCGGTAGGTAACGACAAGTAAAGGCAGGCAAGGGCGGCGCGAATGTTTGTCCTACGACCTCCGACCCGCACCGGGTCTGCTAAAGCCCCAACCGAGCTATCTGCGTCGCGGCGGCAGTCGGTGCCGGAGAAGAGCTGTAGGCTAGTCGGAGCTGCGTGCTCGCCATTTTCTTCTATTGCTACCAATGCCGAGGCGAACGTGGCACTAAGACCATCGGACCGATGGTCGGTTTCGCGGTTTCGCTGTTGAAAGTAGTGGATGTCTGCCGGGTAGCAGTAGACAAAACCTCCCGCCGTAGCGCCTGTGCTAGGAACTACCGTACTAGCATCTATTCGCCGTACCGTGATCGTGGCATTTCCATCCTCAAATGAGAACTCGCGTCGCACGCCGTTACACGCTTCACTGCCTGCTTTTTTGCTTGCGGCCTCTAAAAACATCTCCTCATGAGAATTCTCGGCGCTGCACGCCGAAACGCCTACTCCGGCGATGCTGAGCAAAGCGAGCCCTAAAGCGCTCCAGCCTATGCGGGGCCTGGAGACAAGGAAGTCGCTCTGTGTATTGAGAATATGCACGGGTATGGCGGGGAACAAAAGTCGCATGTTCGAGAAGGTTCTTGGGTACTTCGCTTAGGAAACACTTCTTAACGCTTCGCGGTCTAAAAGAGTCCAGACGAGCGTCAAGTCTTTCGGCGCACTTTTCTCCTGGCTTTCCGCAAAGTACTCGAGAAGTGGAGGCTCTGAAACTGCTATTTGAGGCGGGCGCGGGCTTCACGGTTACCGGGTTCAAGACGAAGAGCGAGACGCCACTGCGCGACGGCCTCGTTGCGCTTGCCCGCTGCGGCTAGAGCGTCGCCGTAGACGACGCGGAAGGGTGCACGCTTGGGTCTGAGGGCGACGGCGCGCTCCAGGAAGTTGACCGCGTCACCATGCACGCCAGCAGCGAGGGCGAGCTCGCCCAAGCCGAACAACGCACGGTTGTTGTTGGCATCCATCGATAATGCCTTGCGAAAGGCGGCGGCGGCGGCTTCGGAGTTGCCCTCTCTCGCATAGCGCTGCCCTGCGATGACCAAAACGCGCGCGTCCGTTTCGTCGGATGTGTCATCTGTACCGGCGTCTTCAGGTTCAGGCGCCTTAGCGCGCGCGCGTGGGGGCGCGGTAGACGTGTCTTGTGACTTGTCCGCTTTGGCTTTGCCCGGCGAAAGGGCCTCCCCGGCCGTAGGCGCTTCGGAGGTCTCAGCGGACGTTTTAGCGGTGTCGGCCTCCGGCGGCGCGCTCGCCACTTCCGCCGGTTCAGCGGCGGCCCCGTCCGCAGTGGCAGCCTCAGGGGGGGGAGCAATGGCGTTCTCCCGCGCGTCAGGCGTGCCCTGAGGGGCGCCCTCTGCCCCGGGAGGGGTATCCGGGCCGTCTACGGTTTGTGCAAAGGGAAGCAGCGATTCCTCCTCCGGCGCTCCGCTAGCGGTGTCGTCCAGAAGGACCTGCACAAGTGTCTGAGCGCGGGCCATGACACGGGCCCAGGTGCCGGCGGGCAGGAGATACCAAGCACTCGCGCCCGCGACGGCGCCAAGGAGCAGCAGAATAAGCGCTAGCCGTAGACTGGATTTCTCCTTAACTGCGCCTTCGGCCGGCGGATACTCGAGGCTGGAATACGAGGCAGACGTCGCCGCCGCACGCTCTGGTGAGGCTAGCGACCCCTCCGGCGCTGAACTCGACGCCTCACTGCTGTCCGCCCGCTTCGCGCGCAGGGAGCCACGGTGGGTGTCGGACTCAGCATTGTCGGCGTCATCGAGTTTTGCGGGGAGCGTCGGTTCTTCACCCAAGGTGGGCATCAGCGTCGGTTCTTCGCCCAACGACGGCTCTAAGGCTGCAGCGCGTTCTCGGGCGGCTTTCGTCAGGGCGATGGTCTCTGCTTCCTCTAAACTCGGTGCGGCTAGATTGGGCGTGATATCCTCGGAATCATCGTAGTCGACGCTGAGACTGCCCTGGCTGCTGCTCGGGCGCCCCGCGAGACCGCGTCCGCCTGCGGAACCGCCGAACGCGCTGTCGATCCGTGGTGCACGCCGCGCTGTGGGTGCCGCTTTCGGCATCGAAAGTGCCCTGCCGCGTTCACCCGACTGGAGGCCACCAGGAACGGAGCGTAGGCGCTGCAGTAGCGGTGCGATGGGCGGTGAAGACCGCGGAGGTTTGGGGACGGTCGAGATAGCCTTGCCTGTCTCTGCACCGACTTGTGGAGGTTTAGAGCTAAACGCGTCAGCGCTGGCTTCTGTGCTTTCGTCGTCGAAACTTAAGGGAGCGGGCAAGGTGCGGGCGTGATGCCCACTCCCATGCGGCGTCTGCTTGCGCCGCAGCGGCGAAGCGGACGGGCGGGAACCCTGCGCATCCGCCACCGCTTGGTCGACCTCCAGCATCAGGTTGAGCTTGAAGGGGCGGGCGCGTTTTTGAATGGTGACGGTGCCACTCTCCAGCGCCAAGTACGTTGCAAGGGCCTCGAGCCCTTCGGCGATGGCGCTATCCTCACGGACCCGCTGCACCGTCGCGCCTACTACTAAGCCTTCGGACACTGCGACCTGGATTCTCTGCCGGTCCTGGACTGCCTCCACGAGCATACCTTGAGGGTGTCTCGCGAGGAAACGCAGTAGCTGGACCGGGCCCATGTGGGCCAGGGCGTGCTCGACGGAGGCGTGGGTTTCGATCGCGCTCGCAAGCGCGGCGTAGCGCCGATGCACCTGGCCGAGTCTGAGCGCGATGCGTTCGCTCGACGGAGGCGCTCCGGGCGTTTCGAGGACATCGTCCCAGTGGACCACGACCAGTGCCGACCATCGCAGCCGCAGATCGCTCTTGAGCGCCCGCAGCGCCATCAGTCCATCCGACGCCAGACTGTCAGCGCCCACTAGAACGACGTCGGGGTAGAGGCCTCGCGCACCCGCAAGTGCTTCGACTTCTGCCCGCGCAACGAGGACCTCAGCGCCCGCGGCACGCAAGGTTTGCGCCACCAGGTCCGCGCGTGCTGGGTCTTGGTCGAGCAGCAGGAAACGCAGTTGGCTCAGCAGGGGACGGTCCACGTCCTGGCGGTCGAAGCTGTCGTCTTGCGTCAACGCCTCGATAAAGTCGTAGTGCAGTGGCTCGGCGGCGGACACGTTGGCGCGAATCCGTTCGACGAAGTCCTCGAGCGCACTGGAAAGCGGGCGGCCGTCGCGAATGACCAGGCGCACGTCTTCATCGCCTTGACTCACGCGTAGAATGCCGTTGCGGAGGCGGTTGCGGATGAGCGCGGTGAGCTCGTCGAGCGAGGCCTCTTCGCCCTCGGTGACGGGTGCCAACGCACTACTGCTGGGCCTTGACACACCGGGGGCGCCGCTCGCGTAATGCGCGGCGCTCGGCCGGCGCATGCGCCGCAGGGTGCCCGCAGCAAGTGCATCGACGCTGGGCATCCTCGGGAGCACACGGACCAGCTCCAGGGCTTCAAAGCGCAAGCGGTCTTCGAGCGATGGGTTGGTAAGGATTACGACAACCGGGCTGTGCGGGCCAGCTTCGGGTCGGACGCCCGGCAGCAGCACGGCCGCCTCGTCCGCGGTGACCGCGAAGAAGACAGTGCCATCTGCCTCAGGGGTCGCTTCTGCAGCGTTCGAGAGCAATCGCACGTCCGCACCGTGCTGACGAAGGGCTTGGATGAAGCCTTCCTCCAGCAAATCTCCCGTGCTCAGAAGCTGGAGGGTCGTCGCGCCGGAACTCAGCATGCCAGGCGCCCAGTCTGCCATAGCCCGCGCCTAAACAGAAGTTTCACGTGCGTGCTGACGCTCGTTTTGCCGACCGGACACGGGCTTGAAACTGGCAGTATCAGCGAAAGGCCTACGCCGTGTCCCAAAAAGGCGAGGTTAATGCTGCAGCCCTTAGTTCAGAAGACCCGGTGCAACGGATGGCCGGGCAGGCGTTGGTGCAAGGGCGCTGGTGTGGTGGTGCAAAAGCCGCCAGCCGTTTTCCTCGCGCACGAAGAGATTCGTCGCGCAGAGCGCCGCCCCACCGCTTTCCAAGCCCTCGTGACAAGTAACAAGCGCCACCGTCTCGCTCACCAGGCTCACGCGCGTTTCCGCCGCGATGATGCGAGGGGTCCGCGGATTAGCGAGCAGTGCCTTCCAGCTCGCAAGCACCGCCTTGCGCCCGTACAGCGTCCGCGTACCGGGATGGGTGCAGGACACCGTCTCGCGCATGGACCAAAGCGCCCGCATGCTCTCGATGTCGCGCTCCCTAAACGTCCTGTAGAACGCCTCGTTGGCACGAATGACCGCATGTTCTTCGGCGCTAGGTGTCTCGCTCACGAAAATCCTTCTTGGGTCAGACGGGTGTCAGTGCGCCCGCGCGCGCTTCTGCGCTGAGCCGCCCGCCTCACACCTTAGCAGCCTGTCTCCGTCGGCAACGCTTCCGTGGGCTTGTGCTAGGCGAAGCGTTTCGTCCCTACCGAGACGTTCTGTACTGCGAGTGTAAACGAAAAGCGGAGGGCGTTCGAGTCTTGGGTCGTGGAACGGTAGCGCTTGGAATCGGACCTGCGGCTGTGCGCTCGGAGACTCCGCCGAGATGAAGTCAAGCTCCCCGCATGCGTTCGGGAGGGCACCAACGTGTGGCGCCGGCGGCGCCCAGGGAGGGCTCAGGGACTCTTCTCGCGTACAGTGGTGTGCGCATGAGCCATTGTGCTGGCTTCGCGGACGAGCCAGCGGCGCATGAGCGGGCGGGGCCAGGGGTAGGCGTATTCACGCCAGAGTTTGTCGGCGATCTGCGTCGCGGCGAGGGCCGGGTCGGGGGCGTGGGCTAGGTCGACGCGGTAGGCCTCGCGTTCGAAATGCCAGCGGCAGTAGGCGAGGCCGGCCGGTAGCGGCAGCAGCGCGTAGGCGGGCAGAAAGAGCGGTCCCCAGCGGCGCCATTGCGCCACGTGCACCAGCTCGTGCGCGATGATGCTGGGGTGCGCCCAGGGGTCCTCGACGGACGTCGGGTAGTAAATGGTGCTGCCCCAGGTCGTCCAGAAGCGGTCGAGAAAATGCGCCTGCCCGATGCACCTGAAGGCCCTGTCGAGGCGGAGCATCAGCACAGAACCAGCCTTCGGAGCAAGCGTGGCGCCGGCTTGCGCCACACGCACGTTGAGCTGGCTGAGCGATGTCACTCTTGCAGATTACACGCCTCGGCGAGGCCGTGAAAGCGTTCGGCTGAGGCGTAACTGCTCAGGGGGGCATTTTACACGCATGCCCCCGGCACTGCGGGAGTGAATCCCGCACGCCACTCCCCCACTCTGCCTTCAAGGTGGCCTAAAGCCGGCAAGCGGTGCCAGGGCGCCCACTTACTTCTTCCCGCAGCGTTTTTGCTCTCTGGACCCCCTGAACGGTTACGCTGAGGGTTGCCTCTCATGCCGTCGAGGGACCGCTAGCGCGCCAGGAGGACCGCGTGATAGACAGGACTCTATGTGGGCGTTTTGCGCGACGTGCGTGAGTTGGGTGCGACGTGTTGCGGTGCGAATGCTGAGGTTTCAGCCTTTTTCAGCCAGCGGTATCCTCGCGCTGATCCTGGCCCTGTGGGTGCTTACTGCGGTGGCACTCCCGCGACATGACCTCGTGCTCACGACGGTATGCGTGGCCATCTTGAGCTTGCTTGGCGTCTTTGCGTTGCTGGTCATGCTCGGAGCTTGGGGGCTGCGGCGGCGCGCTCAGCTCGAGTTGACGACAGGTTCACACACCTTTGAGACGGG
>SLEO01000317.1 GCA_007124745.1 Myxococcales bacterium | reverse complement strand
GCTACGACGGCTTTCGGCGCATCAAGCCCGCGCTCGTCGCCAAGTGCAAGGAAGTGATGCGCATTGCCTCAGAGGTTTTGAGTGCCTGGCGCACCGCCTACAGGCAAGCCCGCTCCGAGCTACAACGTGGCCTCAAAGACGTCCGCCTACCGTTGGGCACCTGGTGGCTTAAGGAGCAACGCCTCGCGCTGTGCGAACCAACTCCCGATGGCGCTGACCCAGTCGCGCTTTGCTTAGCCCGAAGTTAGACCGCGTCGAAAGGCAGGATGGTGTCTAACGAGCACGACTTGGTCATTTCCAGTGTGATAAGGGTGCACAAGCACGCTTAACGCACATGGTTACGCACCGATTAGCCGCAGATGTCTAGAGCTTGTCCCTGAGATGGGCACTGAGTGGAGCCTTGCATCCTGCGTTACGAGCCATTCGCGCATGGTTTCGCAGGAAGCTCCCCAAAGCTCCCTGGGAGACGTTACGTGCGGCTCCAGGCATTCGGATCTTCTGCCCGAGTTCGACGCTGAGGCAGCTCGTTGCGTGCCGAGTTGCCAGCTACTCGCCCATGGTTTCCAAGGAAGCTCCTTACAGCTCCCTGGGAGACGCTTTGGAGACGCTTTTGCGCGCCCAGGCTGGCCAGGATGCACGCTTCGAAGCCACTGAGGACTACCTCCGGGTAATCCTGCCCACGAGCAATATGCGTCAGTGAGCAACGATCTAGCCCGAAGCGTGTTCTCCTGAACGCCCCCCACCACCTAACAATGCCTGCGGTAGACCTAAGGGGTCTTGGAGGCGCGGTAGAAGGGTAGGGGGGTGCGGGTCGCGGGGATGCGGCGGCCACGGATGTCGACTTCGAAGGGGCCGTCGAGGGCGTCTGAGGCCACGTAGGCCAGCGCGATAGGGTAGCCGAGCGTGGGCGATAGGGTGCCGCTGGTGACGTGGCCCACTTGGATGGCTTCGTTCGAGGCTGCTGTGCCTTGCTCGAGCGAGGCATTTGTTCGGAACACCGCGCAGCCGGCGCGTGGGATGGATTTTTCGCTCAGAGTGAGGCCTATGAGCTGATGTTCAGTGCCCTCGGCGTGGGCCTGCTGCACAGCCGCCTTGCCGACATAGGCAGGCGTTTTGTCCGGGGTGAGGAAGGTGCTCAGTCCCGCGGCGACCGGGGAGGTCGTTTCGTCGAGTTCGTGGCCGTAGAGCGGGAGTGCAGCTTCGAGGCGGAGGGTATCGCGGGCACCGAGACCCGCCGGAGTGGCGCCGTGGGCAATCAACCTTTCGAAAACGGTGCAACCAGCTTGACCGTTGGTGACGAGCAACTCGAAGCCGTCCTCGCCGGTGTAGCCCGTGCGGGCGATGAACTCGGCTGCCGCGGTCGTGGCCGGATGCGTGTCCGATTGGGGGAAAGCGAGGGCGACGTTGCTGGTGAAGGTGAAACGCTTCGTCGGGATACCGCGGGCGGAGTCCGGCAGCTCAACGCATGATTCCAGGATGGACCGCGCTGCAGGGCCCTGGAGGGCGAGGAGTGCGTAGCCCTCAAGCCACTCGAAGTTAACGTCCTCGCCGGCGGTCGCTTCAGCGAAGTACGCCTTGAGTTTATCGGTGTTGGAGGCGTTGCAGATGAGCCAGAAGCCCGACTCGCGGCGATACAGCAGGATGTCGTCGCGGATGCCGCCGGCTTCGTTCAGCACAAGTGTGTAGAGCGCCCGGCCCGGCTGGAGCGGCGTGACGGCGCGCGGCAGCAGCCGCTCTAGCGCGTCCGTCGCGGCCTCGCCCGAGATGGCGCATACCGCCATGTGCGAGACGTCAAAAAGGCCTGCATGCGTGCGTACCGCACGATGTTCTTCGAGCTGGCTGCCGTAGAACACGGGCATGCGGTAGCCGGCAAAGGGCACAAGACGGGCGCCCAGGCGTTCGTGAATCTCGAGAAGAGGTGTCGCTAATAAACTCATGGGGATATGTGCTTCTCTTGCGTGCAAGTGACGCGTCTAGATGACGTCGTTTGTGTTCAGTATTCGGCGCTCGATTCGGAGCTTGTCAGGGCTTCAATGCGCTCGGTAATGCGTTCGCGGAAGCTCCAGGCGCCGTAGCCCATCGCGGGCTTAGAGCGGGAGGCGGGGGTGAGGCGGTAGCCGTGTTGGTAAGCGGAAATAGCATCGAGAAGTTCCGCGGTGTGGAGCGCGATGGCCGCCGCACACAGTCCAGCGGGCGCCTCCTTAGGCCTGGCGCCCAGGTGATAAACCGCCTTGCTATCGACTTGGGCGATGAGTTCGCTGAGGAAGGTATCCTGCCGACGAACGAAGGCGGAATCGCTGTGGCGGTGGAGGTTCGTCAGGCCGATGATGAGTAGCCGGCGGCGGTACTGGGCCGCTAGGTCCGAGAGTGACTGCGCGAGCCGCACGCATGTCGGCCAAGGCAGGTTGCCAAGCCGCACGGGCACAATCCGAACGCGCGCATTAAGCGTCGTCAGGAAGGGGAGCTGCGTTTCGATGGCGCATTCGTCATCGAAGGCGCCCGGCGACTCGGAAAGGAGACCGACGTCCCGCAGGGACTCCGCCACATCGCTGGCTATGGCTACGCTGCCGCCGGGGATGCGCCAGGGCCGGTAGCTGCTGATCTGACTGATGCGCCGCAGCCGAACTTCGGCGGGAGACAGCAGGACCACCACCTCGGGCAGGGTCACCGCGCCGTAAAGCTTGCCAAGCAGGTCACCCACGAGATCATAGTGCGCGTAGGGCGCTATCACTACCGGCGCCTGCCAAGTCGCATGGGCTGGCGCTGCTACGAGACTGTGGACTTGCTGGCGCAACAGGTCGGCGTCCGCGGGGTAGAAGTTGCCCGCGACCAT
The DNA here is from genome assembly GCA_007124745.1 of Myxococcales bacterium. Lineage (GTDB taxonomy): Bacteria > Myxococcota_A > Polyangia > Polyangiales > SLQV01 > SLQV01. The sequence continues at coordinate 3,701 of SLEO01000317.1, read as the reverse complement.
CGGCGCTCGCTCGTCCTCCAGGCGCTCTTCTAGGGAGTCTCGGGTAAACCACACGGTGTCGGCCTTTCTGAGCGTATCGCTGTTAGGCGTTCGCTTTCACGTCGCTTGCGTGCTTGCGTCACCGCGCGAGGAGTGCAGTGAGATAGCCGCCTGCGCGAGGCTAGCAGCCGCGGGCGCGCCTTCCATCTCACTTTCACCCGACCGCGGCGTTTCCGGTGACACTAGGCGGCTGGTTTTCGCCCGCGCAGCATATGCAGGCGCAGGTAGCCGAGGTCCCGCGCAACGCGTGCGCTGCTGCGCCACCCCGAACTCTTCGAGTCACCGGACAAGCGTTCGGCGCAGTGGATCTCGACAACCGAGAAGGGAACGCCTCCCCGCAGCGCGCGCAATGGAAACTCGAAGTTCAAAAAGAAGCTTTCACTGATAAGCTCGTTGGGGTCAAAAAGTTCGCGACGGAAGAGGTAGGGCCCGTCGCTTCTCAATCTCCGCGCGTAAAGTGCAGCGATGAGTGCGCGGACGCCTGAGGAAAGCACGCGACGCACCGCTCCATCGTTGCGGTCGCTGTAGACGCTGAGAACGAGAGCCGGCGCGACATCCGGGGTACTAGCGACCTTGTCTTCCCTCGACGGGCCTCGGGCTGGAGCTTGGGTAGCGCGAAAGAGGGTACTCAGGGCGAAGGGAGATACTTGCCCGTCCGCCGGTAGAAACGTTACCCAGCGGCCTGTCGCCTCGGCGACCCCGGTCCGAAGTGCGGAGCCGATGCCGCCGTTTTGCGCCCGCCGAACCACGCGCGCCCGCAGCACTGATGCAAGCGTTGGGTCCGCGCCCCAGCGCGCTGCGGTGCCTGCGCATACCGATGCGCTGTCGTCGGTGGAGGCGTCGTCTACAAAGAGCACCTCGATGCTAGCAAGTGGCGCGAGCCTAACCCAGGCTTCCATGAGCCGAACGAAGTGGGGGAGGTTGCCGCTCTCGTTGTAGACCAGCACCACGACGCTCAGCTCCGGCGCCACAGACGCACTAGCAGCGGGACGTTCTTGGCTTTGAGTGTTTGTCACAGCCTGTGTCTCTACCACCAGTATGGGCTTCGGCATCCCGTCCGCATGATTACGTGAAGGGTGGTGCGCAGCGCCTCATAGCTACCCTAGCTGCGGCTTCGCGCCGGGTTGCCAACCACCGTGGTGCCGGGCGCAACGTCGCGGGTCACCACCGCGCCGCCGCCTACGATGGCGCCAGCGCCGATACGAACGCCCGGTAGAATCAGCGATCCTGCGCCGACATCCGCCCCGTCTTCTATCGCTACGGGTGCAAACGCGAGGGGCGTATCGAGGACGGCACGCCCGGCGGCGCGGTCTTCAGGTGTGGGGCGATGTTGGCTTGTGAGGATGTGCACACCGGGACCGATTCCCGCCTTGCGACCAATATGAATGTGCCCTGCGCCGTGCAGGTAAACCCGCGGTCCGAGCCACGCACCCGCTTCGATGCGGATGCTGCCCGCGTGGTATCCGTGAAGGAAAGCGTCGTGACCGACATAGACCCCCTCGCCGACCCAGATGCGCTCGGGGTGAAAGGCACGCACGCCGTCCTCAAGCACCGAACCCTCTCCCCAATGCCCAAAGTCTGCGGTGGATACGCTACCCGCGCCTAAGGTGCTCCGTGCTCGCATCCGGTAAGCAGAGCAGCACTAGCTGCCAAAACGCAAGCTTGTGCCGCACATAGCTTCTAGGAATCCAGCCCGTAACCGTTCAGGAGGCATGTTAGCAACATGTCCCCGGGTTTTCGGGAGTGACTCCCACGGTATCTTCGGAAGACGGCGGACCAGCCACGAACCGCGTGACGCTAGCGCGCAGTATGGCCGTGGACGGCCTACCCGCTGGACCGCTGATCCCCGCGGAGCCGCTTGACACCAGCGGCCTGACGAGACCGGGGCGGGTGCTTGGCGTGGACAGTGAAGCGTGGCTGTGGAAAACCTCCGCCCATGCCCGTGTCGCCTTTCGCTCCCAAGATGTTGCCCGTACTGCCGCAGGTTCCGGGCCTTGCCATGGCTGCCGAGGCCACGGGGTTGAAGGTGTCGCGGGGAGGCAAGGCCGCGCGGGACATGCTGCTCGTTCGGCTGCCCGAAGGGACCCGCGTTGCCGGGCGTTTCACAACCTCCCAGACCGCGGCGGCGCCCGTGCGCTGGTGCCGAGATGTCGTGGGTCGTGGCAGGGCGCGTGCTTTGCTCGTGAACGCGGGCAACGCCAACGCCTTTACCGGCGCACGCGGCGAAGCGGATGTCGTTCGCACCGCGGAGACGGTAGCGGCGGCCATGGGCTGCGCGGCGGAAGAAGTGATCATTGCGTCTACAGGCGTTATCGGCGAGCCCCTGCCCATGGAGAAGATGCTAGCGGGTATCGCGACCTGCGCTGCCAACCTCAGCGAGGCTACCCCGTGGCTGCACGCAGCGGAGGCTATCGGCACGACGGATACCTACCCCAAGTTGTGCTGCGAGACCTGGGAGCGGGGGCACGCCTTCGGCATCGCCAAGGGTTCGGGAATGATCGCCCCTGACCTGGCCACCATGCTCGCGTTCCTGTGGGTGACGGGGCTTGAGGAGGGCAGCGGCTTTGAGAAGAGTCTCGCCGAGGCCTGCGCCACAAGCTTCGAGGCCATCACCGTCGACGGCGATACCTCCACCAACGATTCCGTAGTGGCGTTCGCCCTTCCGTCTGGTGGGGGGGCTATGAGCACAGGTGAAGCGGCGGCACATGCGGCGCTCGCGGCGGCGTGCGCGAACCTCGCGCTGCAAGTTGTGGCGGATGGCGAGGGCATCACGAAGCTCATCACCGTTGACGTGAAAGGTGCCGCGTCCCAGGCCGATGCCAAACGCTTGGCCTTCGCTATTGCCAACTCACCGCTCGTGAAGACGGCCATCGCAGGTGAGGATGCCAACTGGGGGCGTGTGGTCATGGCCATAGGCAAGTCCGGCGCGCGGGTCGACCCCGCGGCGCTTAGCATCACCTTTGGTAGTGAACGTGTCGCCAGCGGTGGCGCGCGTGACCCGGACTACAGCGAGGCGCGTGCCGCGGCCTACCTAAAGACACCCAACATCGATATCCACGTTGACCTGGGGCTGGGCCAAGGCGCCTTCGTGGCGCGCACATGTGACCTGACCCACGAATACATTCGCATCAACGCCGACTACCGCTCCTAGTGACTACGGAGCCGTGCCCGCGCTACGCGGCCGCGCAAACAGGCGCGAGAAGTCTTGGCGCTCGCTCGTGATGCGGATGTGGGCGAGCGCGCCGCCCGCAAAGCGAGTGTCTGGCCAGTCATTGTTGAAGTTGTCCACGTAGCCGTGCAGGCCGGACGTAGCGTTGGCCTGGCCAAATACAAAAGGTTCTTCGTTGCCATCGAGACCGAGTGACAAGCCCCGGCGCGGTAAAGCGTCGAGTGCACCATCTGGATCTGGATAAGTGAGGTTCGAAAGCGGCTCATTTGGACACACAATCCGCGGCTGCGACGTAACCGTTCAGGGGGGGGTGGCGACGCCCGGTCTGATTCAGGCGGGCACCAGCGAAGGCGCCTGAGCGCCATTTGCGTTAGCGCGTAAAGAATCGACGAGGAAAGCCAGGACATCGCGCTGCTGCCAGCGCAAGGACTGGACGGTCGTCATGATGCGCTCAATGAAGCGGCTGCCGTGATGGCTGGCGGTGCCGAAGCTT
>SLEO01000130.1 GCA_007124745.1 Myxococcales bacterium | reverse complement strand
TGCCTGCGCAGCTTTGGCTTCAAGGTACTCGTGCACTGGATGCCGAACCTGCTCGGCGCCACCGCCGCGCAGGACAGGGCGGATGCCCGCGCGCTCTTCGATGACCCTCGCTTGCGACCCGATGAGCTTAAGGTCTACCCCTGCGCACTCATCGAAACCGCCGAACTCATGCGCTTCTACGAGAGCGGCGCATGGGCGCCCTACGATGAAGCGACGCTCTGCGACATCCTGGTGGCCGTCATGCGGCATGCGCCCCGCTACACGCGCCTGAGCCGCGTTGTGCGCGATATTCCGTCGGGCGACATCGTCGTGGGCAACCGCCACGGCAACCTACGCGAAGCCGCCGAGCGGCTAGCGCGTGGCGCAGAGTGCACAGGCCCCGAGGAGGCCATGCAGGACCGTGCACCTGGCAACGCTTCATGGCTTAACGCGGCATCGCCCAATGGGTCGCTGCGCGATGGGTCAGCGCCTCAAGGGGCATTCGCTCAGGGGGCATTGCCTCATGGCTCAACGCACAAGTGGCCTCTACAGGACTTGCGCGCACGCGAAGTCACCGAGCGCTACGCGGGCGCATCGGCGCCCATCTTTCGCAAGACGTTCTACCGCTGCGACAGCAGTCTTGAGGTGTTCATCGAAGCGGTGGATGCGCAAGACCGTGTGGCCGGCTTCGCGCGCCTAAGGCTGCCCGGCAACGCACCCGCTGGCTCCGCTTCCGACGCGGCACCTATCGCCAGCCTCAAGGACGCGGCGCTCCTTCGCGAGCTGCATGTGTATGGCACCGCCCTCGCCCTCGGCAGTCGCGATGAAGGCTCACCACAGCACCGCGGTCTTGGCCGTCAGCTCACCCGCGCCGCGGCCGTGACCGCCGCACGCCAAGGTTATCGCGCGCTCGCGGTCATCGCAGCGGTAGGCACGCGCAGCTACTACGAAAAGCTGGGCTTCAGCGCCGACCCCCTCTACCCAAGCCTAGCGCTCGCCAAATTTGGCAGCGCTAGCCCACTACCAGCGGCACCTTTCACCCGGACCGCAATGCGTGAGTGAAGCCCGGTACACCTCAAGCGCGCCACCTCGGCGCAGCCAAGTCTATTGGGTGGGAGGCTCAAGGGTCGGTGAGGGCACCGTAGAGTTCGGGGCGGCGGTCGCGGAAGAAGCCGAAGGCGGCGCGGTAGCGGCGGGAGGCTTCGAGGTCGAAGGTGTGCAGCGCTATCTTGGGCGCCTCGTCGCCAAGGTCTGCCAGGATGGAGCCGGCTTCATCGCAGATGAAGGAGTGGCCGTAGAAGAAGGTGTCGCCTTCTGTGCCGACGCGGTTGGCGGCCAGGACGGGAACGGCGTTAGCTACCGCATGGCCTTGCATCACGCGCTGCCAGGGTAGGCGGGTGTCGAGGTGGGGGTCGTGGGGTTCGCTGCCGATGGCGGTGGGGTAGAGCAGCAACTCGGCGCCGCCAAGGGCCAGCGCCCGGGCGCATTCGGGAAACCATTGGTCCCAGCAGATGCCCACACCGACAGGCACGCCGTGACACTCGAAGACCTTGAAGCCCGTGTTGCCCGGCCGAAAGAAGAACTTTTCTTCGTAACCCGGGCCGTCGGGAATGTGGCTTTTGCGGTAGACGCCCGCAACGCCGCCGTGTTCGTTCACGAACGCGACGCTGTTGTAGTAGTGCGGCCCTTCCCGCTCGAAGAAGGAGACGGGAATCGCGACGTGATGCTGCTCTGCGACCGCGCGCAGCCGCGCGACGGGCTCGGATGCGGCCAACGTGGCGGCGCGGCTAAAGTCGCCTTCGTCTTCGCCCCGCGGGAAGTAGGTGCCGGAGAAAAGCTCGGGTAGCAAAACGAGCTGAGCCCCCTGCGCAGCAGCCGCGACGGCTTGAGCCTCCGCCATCTCGAGCGCAGCCTCGCCCTCCAAGCCCGCAGGCAGTTGCACAAGCGCGACAGTGAGTGCTTTCATCGGACCCCGCTCGCAGCCACGGCCTCTTCCGCGCTGCGGTGGTTCGGCTTAGCACTCCACCGCCGGGTATTCAGCCTGAACTGGTCGAGCGCCTAGTTTCGCTCGAAGTGACCCGGCAGGCCTGGGGCCGACGGGGTCGGCGAGGCTTCGGGAAAACCAGCACGCCCCCCAGCCACGGGTGGATTGCAGTCAGCGGCGCCGGAGAACGCGCCTGCTAAACGCACAAGGCCTCCTCCACCACCCCCACCGCCGCCATGACCTCCGTTGGTATCGCCGCCGGCTCCGCCGCGCACGTCCATGCGAGCGCAGTCGAGCTCAAGTTCGTTGGCGATCAGGTTGATGGCTCCTCCGCCACCTCCACCCCCCGCACCATCGTCGCCACCTACGTTTCCAGGGCCCGCTGCGCTTCCGGATGCAGAAATGGCGCCGGAGCCTTCAACTATCGCCGCCCGTATCCAAAGCGCACCCCCGCCGCGCGCACCCGATGAACCAGCATTGTCCTCACCTGACCCGGCGCCGCCGCCTCCACCAAGCACGAGGTGCTGCGGTGCAGAAGTGACGCCCTGGCCGCCTTCACTAGCTTGCGGCCCTCCCGTTCGGCCGCCGGATCCTCCGGCGCCCCAGCCGCCACCGCCACCACCCCCGTCGTTAATGCAAATGGCTGCACCGCCTCCCGAACCGTAGTTGGCTGTGCCTAGAACCTCGTCGCCGGAAGCGAAACCCTCGCCGACGTTTCCGAAATCCTGACTTCCGCAGTCAAAGGGAGTTTCTTCGCGGTTGACGTACTCGCCGCCACGAAAGCCAAGGCCCGACATGGACAGTCGTCCGTCGAGGGTCAGCGCGCCTTGGACCATGAATGCTAGCAGGCCTCCAAACATGCCGTTCCAGGCATCGGCGGTGACTTCAGCATCGCTTTGTACGACCATCGAGACGTACTGAGGCACCGCGACGAGTTGCGCACCTCTTGTGTACGCCGAAGCGAGGGGCGCGCAAAGTCTTACACGGTCATCCGCCACCTCCGCCACGCGATGGGTCTCATAGTAGCCAAAGCTTGGCGGCGTTGACGGATCACGTGGGACGTCGTTGCCACCACGTGCGACAGCAATGGGAAGCTGCGTCTGCCAAAAAAGCAGCACGCTTCCCCGCCGCAGGACCCCTATGGCCGCAAGGTCAGCGATATCTGCGGACGAAAACTCGTCCGACCCCTCTCCGAGGGGGGCGCTGATCTGCGAGCTTTCGTTGATGATGCGTCGCGTGCCCGACCTGAACAAAGCGACGCCATCTTTGCCATCGCCGAAAGGCGCTTCGAGGCACGGGTCCTCTTCGGTCTCAAGCGAGACCTCTTCCTCGGGGCTGACGGTGACGCTCGGTGCTTCAGGGGACAACGCGCTTTCATCCGCGCCCGGCCTCGATTCGTAGCCGATGCGTCCGCAGGCGGATATTGCCACACACATGTAGAGCGCCATTCTCACTGTACCAGGCTACGGCTGACGGTCCCCTCTGCGCAAGCGCCGGCGCTTGGCGTCGGTGCGCCGCAAGCTACCGTTGTTGTGCGCGGGTTGACTACAGCAAGGCCCGCTGCGGAGGTGGCCTGGCTCTCTGCTCAGAAGATGACGGCGACGCCGAGGGAGGTGATGCCGTAGTTCCAGGGGGAGCTTGGCGCGAGAGAGCGTTCGACACGGGCACCTTGACGTTCGTACAGAGCGAAGACGTCTAGGGCGAACCTTTGGGGCAGCGGGAAGCGGTAGCCGAGACCGAGGGCGGCAGACCAGCCGATGCCGAAGTCGTGGGTGACGTTCACGCCTTCGGGCCCTTCACTGCGTAGCTTGCGCGTGACGCCCGACAGGCCAACTTCGCTGCGCAGGTAGAGGCCCTCGGTGCTGGACCACAGGCCATACGTCGCCAGAAACGCGACCGACATCGGGTTGAAGTAGCGGTCGCCCGCTTCGTTGCTGGCGCCGGTCAGGGTGAGGCGCACGCTCGCCCCTAGCCCTAGGCGGGGCAGAAACGCCGGCCGACGGACGAAACCCACGCTCAGCGATTGCCCGTTGTTCACGCCGTAGCCATCGCCGCCCCGTTGATGCGCGCTTGCGCCGGCGAAGTCCACAAAGGCCCAACCGACGCTGACGTAGCCCTCGGTGCGGCCCGCTTCCCGGTCCGAAGATGGCGGTGACGCCTTGACGCTTGCTGCCTGCGCGTCGTCGCTTTGAGCGGCGACCATGCCAGGCAAAGTACCCGCCCACGCAGCCATCAAAAGCGCATGGAAGCCATTAAACACAGACCATTGACCCCGGTTATCCATCTTCGTTTTCCCTTCCCTTACGCGCCGCAAGTCACCGAGTGGTGACATTTACGGCAAAAAAACTCAGTTGCTCTGAAAGTAGGCGGTAAGCAGGCGCGCCATCGTCTGCTCGAGGCGTTGCCAGCCGGCTTCTGACTGCAGGTCGATGCCCGAATAGCCGCGGATCTCGCGACCGCGCAGCAAGAGGTAGTGCACCGCTGCGGAGAGAATCGCGGCGAGCGCCCCAAGGTCCACGTCTGGGTCGCAACCGTCGCCCAGGTGCGACAGCAGCTCTAGCGCCCGCTTCTCCCGTACTGCCTCAAGGCGCGCGGTGATTTCGTTGCGCGCTGTTACCTCCCAGGCGAGGATTTCGAGGGTGCGCGGGCGCTTACTCAGTTCGCGCACGTAGCGACTAAGGACGAGCTGCCAACGCTCGGCGGGCGGAAGCGCCAATATTTCTTTCGGGCATTCCCCAAGCAAGTCTTGGGTGCTGGGCCAAAAAGCCTCACCCTCCGCGTAGGCCTGCAGGAGCCCGGACCAACCCCCGAAGTAGCGGTAGATGAGGACTTTATCGACGCCCGCTTGTTGCGCCACCGCATTGACGCCGAGGGCGCCGATGCCTTGCTCAACAATCAGCGCGTCCACCGCCTCGATGAGCCGCTGCTTCGTCGCGTCCGCATCCCGCATGCGGCTTGGTGATGGTTTGCGTGGTGTCAAAGCGTGGCCCCCGGTCTAGACAGCATATGTCACCGCACAGTGACATGCAAGCTTGGGCGTCGTCAGGTTTGCGTCGCGCGCCGGGGCGGCTGTACTAAGCTTGGCCTCATGCAGCGGATTTTGCTCGCGTGGCCTCACCTGGAAGAAGAATGGTACGGCGTGCTGGAAGAGGCGCGGGCGGAGTGGTTGACGCTCGCGCGCACCATTTCTGAAAGCGTGCCGATTGAGGTGCTTGTGCGCGACGCCAAGTCCGAAGCATGGCTGCGCACGAAACTCCCATCCTCCGCGCAGTTGACGCGTATCGACTATGCGGATGCTTGGGTGCGGGATACGGCACCGTGGGTCGTGGATGGTGCGAGCGTGGGGGCGTCTCGGGCGCGCGCGCTCTGTGCCCGCTTCAACGGCTGGGGCGGCAAGTTCGACCTCGACGATGACCGGGAGCTCAATCTCCGACTCGCGGACGCCTGGGGCCTCGACGCGGTACGCCTCGAGATCATCGGCGAAGGCGGCGGCATCGAATACGCGCCCGGGCGCCCGCTCCTGCTGACGGAAAGCGCCTGGCTGGGCAAAACACGTAACCAGGACCGTGACCTAGTCGCCTCGGTGTTGCTCGACACGCTGCCCATCAAGGAAGTGCGGTGGTTCAAGGGAGGCCTCGACCACGACCACACGGATGGCCACATCGACAACGCGCTGCGCTGGTCCGACAGCGGCCACCTCGTCATCCCCGAGGCCAAGACCGCCGACGACCCGCAGTACGCCGCCCTCCGGCGCCTGCGCGGAGAAGCCGAGGATGCGTTCGGCCCGGAAGCCCTCTGGCAAGTGCCGACGCCCGGCACGCTGCTCGGCACCAGCAAAGAGATTCTACCCGCCAGCTACGTGAACTTCCTTGCCGCCGGCGAGCTATTGCTCGTCCCCACCTTCGGCGAGAAGAACGACGACGAGGCCCTCGACCGTCTCCGCGCCGTCTTCCCCAAACGTACCGCCCTCGGCCTGCCTGCACGCCACCTCATCTGCGCCGGCGGCGGCTTCCACTGCCTCACCATGGAAGTCCCCTTCGCCTCGGCCAATCGTTAGCCGCGAGTAGGTCGCATCGACTACCCTTTGAGTCTCTGCGTGATCGGTGGGGCATGCTGGGTGTTCAGTTGAGATTCTGAAGCGAGGGCGCCCACAGCCAAGCTGCGCACGGGGCCCTGTACCAATAAGGGAGTCGTAGACGAGCTAGCCCGACGGGATTAGTGGAGATGCGGCGAGGCGCTCAGTGCTTACGAGCACTTTCGCCTAGGGACAGATGCGGGCAAAGTCGATGCTTCGTTCGGTCACCTCAGGTCCCTCCGCGTCTTCGGGGTCAGGTATTGAGCGCGTGCTTAGCCAAGCCAGGGCCACGCTTCCGTCGGGCTGCGCAAGCGCATCGAAGTGGGTTGCGGCCTCGCCCTCAGATGAGACGGCGCGGAGGTCAGTGGCCTCCCAGTCGCTTGTAAGGCGTGCGAGGTAAAGGCGAGTGGCGCCGGATTCACCTTCCAGGAAGGCAAGCGCGGTCTCGCCGCCGAGGTTTAGCAACGCCACTTGCGAGATAGGTGCGCTTCCCTGATGAAGCGTACG
>SLEO01000114.1 GCA_007124745.1 Myxococcales bacterium | reverse complement strand
GCGATGGGGCGTGCGACTCAGATTCAAAAGGGTATGAGCCACATCGAGATCGCGATCGCTTGAAGGGGTAGAAGTTCATGGGTCAGAAAACACATCCGTATGGGTTCCGCGTTGGGATCACGAAACCCTGGAAGTCTAAGTGGTTCCAGGATGCGCTCTATGCTCGCTGGCTCGGTGAGGATATTAAGCTCAAGCAGTACATTGCAACGAAGTTCACTCACGCTGGCATCGCCGATGTCGAGATTGAGCGTGCGGCCAACAAGGTGAAGGTGGTTGTCCTTACCTCAAGGCCCGGCATCATCATTGGCAAGCGCGGCGCGGGTGTAGATTCCTTGCGTGCGAGCCTCCAGAAGTTTAGCGCGAGCGATCTGTTCCTCGACATTCGAGAGGTGCGTAAGGCGGAGACCAACGCGCGTCTTGTCTCGGAAAACATCGCAACCCAGCTCGAGCGCCGCGTAGCCTTCCGCCGGGCGATGAAGAAGGCGGTTTCGACCGCTATGAAGCTAGGCGTCAAAGGCATCCGCGTGCGGGCCTCGGGGCGTCTTGGCGGAACTGAAATCGCGCGCACCGAAGGTTACCGAGAGGGCCGGGTTCCGTTGCACACGCTCCGGGCTGACATCGATTACGGTGTTGCAACTGCACACACGACCGCTGGCACGGTCGGCGTGAAGTGTTGGATTTGTAAGGGCGAGATTCTGCCCCAGCGCAGGCGAGCGATTACTGGACGCTGAGTCCACGGCGCATGGCCATGTCGGATGAGTTGGCCTTGTTGGATTTGTTGGTGACCCACCATGCTTTTACCTAAACGTACAAAATACCGTAAGCAGATGAAGGGCCGCATGCGCGGCCTCGCCTATCGCGGAAGCGATGTGTCCTTCGGCGAATTCGGTCTGCAGGCAGTGGAGTGTGGGCGCATCTCGTCGCGGCAGATCGAAGCCGCGCGTATGGCGATTCAGCGTCGCGTGAAGCGTGCCGGCAAGCTCTACATCCGCGTCTTCCCGGATAAGCCGCTTTCGAAGAAGCCGTTGGAAACCCGAATGGGTAAGGGAAAAGGCAGCGTTGAAGAGTGGGTGGCTGTGATCAAGCCAGGAAAGATGCTCTTCGAGATTGAGGGCGTTCCGCGAACCATCGCTGAGGAGGCGTTCCGCTTAGCCGGCGTCAAGTTGCCCGTGCCGATCAAGTTTCGCGCAAGGAGTGAAGCACTATGAATGCGTCAGAGTTACGCGTCCTCCCCAAGGAGGAGCTTGAAAGCTTGGTGATTCGGGAGCGGGAAGCGCTTTGGAAGAAGCGTATGTCCGCCGCCGTTGGGCAGGCAACAAAGTCCTCCGAGCTTGTGCGCTCGCGTAGGCAGGTTGCGCGTCTGCTGACAGTGCTGCGCGAGAAGGCCTAGAGAAGTGTCGGACATGGAAGAAAAAGTTAAAGTTTTGGGGCGTCGTCGCCTGCTTGTCGGTAGGGTGGTGAACAACACCGAGTCCGAAGGTCGGGCGAAAAAGACACTCGTTGTCGAGGTTTCGCGTCGCTTTCGAGATCCGATCTACGCGAAGTACGTCAAGCAGCGTAAGCGCTATCACGCCCATGACGAGCATGAGACCTACCGCTCCGGCGACCTGGTAGAGATCCGCGCGAGTCGCCCGCTGTCGAAGACGAAGCGTTGGGTAGCCGTTCGGCTGGTGGAAAGGCCGGATGAGGTTTAGTCATGATTCAAACCGAAACAGTCTTGAGCGTCGCAGACAATAGCGGCGCAAAAAAAGTGACCTGCATCAAGGTCCTGGGTGGCAGCCGGCGGCGCTACGCGGGCGTAGGTGATGTTGTGGTTGTGGCGGTGCGCGAGGCGCTTCCCGGCGCGCGTGTGAAGAAGGGTGACGTGACCAAGGCTGTTATCGTGCGGACGGCAGCTGCGACGCAGCGCGCCGACGGTAGCCTGGTGCGCTTCGACGGGAACAGCGCCGTGCTGTTGAACGCCTCGGGCGAGCCGCTCGGGACGCGTATTTTTGGACCGGTGGCGCGCGAGCTTCGGGCGAAACGTTTCATGAAGATCATTTCGCTTGCGCCGGAGGTAGTGTGATATGGCTCAACGTCTTCAAATAGGGGATCCGGTTATCGTACGGTCCGGAAACCATAAGGGTCTCACGGGCTCCCTTCTTGGGTTCACGCCCTCAAAAGAACGGGCATTTGTCGAAGGTGCGCCGACGCGTCGACGCCATCGGAAGGCGCTTCCAGGCGAGGCGCAGGGTACCATTGTCGACCTCCCCATTTCGGTGCATGTCTCCAATATCGCTCACCTTACGAAGGACGGTAAGCCGTCACGGGTGAAGATGGTTGATGTGGACGGTGTGCGGACGCGGGCACTTGTGAAGGATGGTTCGGAAATCCTCAAACGTGATGTGTCGGCGCTTCGGGCAGCGTCCAAGGGTGTTGTAGCTGAAAGCGGTAGCGAAGAGGCAGGTGCGGAATGAGTGGGCAGCCGGCAATGCACGAGCGTTATACGAAAGCAGCCGTACCAAAGCTCACCGAGACCTTTGGCTTAAAGAATCCTATGGAGGTGCCCCGCCTGGACAAGGTGGTGGTGAATATGGGGTTGGGTAAGGCTGTCGAGAACCCAAAGCTCATTGAGGCCGCGCGCGATCAACTTAGCAAGTTGTCGGGGCAAAGAGCTGTCGTGACGAAAGCCAGGAAATCCATCGCGAGCTTCAAGCTCCGCGAGAACATGCCCATTGGCTGCATGGTAACGCTGCGTAGGGCGCGGATGTGGGAGTTTCTCGACCGTCTGATCAACGTCGCGCTGCCGCAGGTCCGAGACTTCAAGGGTGTGTCGCGCAAGGGTTTTGATCCTCGCGGCAACTTTACGATGGGCCTGAAAGAGCAGTATATCTTCCCGGAAATCGACTACGACAAAATCGACGCAGTTCACGGGATGAACGTGACCTTGGTCTTCCGGAGTGGGTCCAAAGAGAAGTCGGTCGCATTGCTTGAAGCGCTAGGGATGCCTTTTAGGCGTTAAGGTTTAGGTTTAATCATGATTGATTCAGTTTCAGACTTTCTCGCTCGGGTTCGCAACGCTTCAAGTGCGGGTCACGACGTAGTTGTGATGCCCGTTTCCAAACATCGTGTGGAGCTCGCGCGTGTACTGGTCGAACAGGGGTACGTGAGGAACTCTGTTGTGGACAAGGAAAAGAAGAGCCTAACACTCGGTCTTAAGTACCTGGACGGGCGCGAGCCTGTGTTGAAGGGTGGTCGACGCGTGAGCCGTCCCGGTCGCCGCGTCTACGTCGAAGCCCGCAAGATTCCCCTGGTGCGAGATGGCATAGGCGAAGCTGTCCTGTCCACATCCCAGGGTGTGATGTCTGGGCGTCAGGCGTACAAGCGCGGCATTGGCGGTGAGTTCCTATTCGAGGTTTGGTGAGAAATGTCACTGTCAGATAACATAAGTGCCGCCGAAGCGGCGCGGCCGGCTGCGCAAAGCCGGGTTGGCAAGCAGCCGGTGTCGGTGCCCGCGGGTGTTAGCGTTGAGGCGAGCGGCGGTCAGCTCAAGGTAAAGGGTCCAAAGGGACTCGTTGTACGGCCAATCCCGTCCGGTGTAGACGTCCTGCTTGAGGGTGGCGTCGCCAAGGTCGATGCCACAAGCTGCGGTCGTCAGAGCAACCAGATGCAAGGTTTGGTGCGCGCACTGCTGCAGGCGCAGGTGAAGGGCGTGACCGAAGGTTACAAGGTGGCGCTGGACCTGTACGGCGTTGGCTATCGCGCTGAGCTAGCCGCCGAGAAACTCACCCTCTTGCTCGGTCTTTCACACCCGGTGGTGGTTGATGTGCCGAAAGACATTTCGGTTAAAATCGAGACCATAGACGAGGGTGGCACAAAGCGGCCGCGTATTCATCTTGAGTCCGTGGATAACCAGCTACTTGGCCAGTTCCGTTCCAAGGTGAAGAGCTTTCGTCCTCCGGAGCCTTACAAGGGCAAGGGTGTTCGCGTGATGGGTGAAAAGATTCGCGAGAAGGCCGGCAAGTCTGGTGCGAAGGGCCGTTAGCAGTCCTCGAGGTAATTAGTATGGCTGATGCAGCAAAAGATAGAAGCCTCGCTCGCTTGAGGCGCCAAAAATCCGTAAGGAAGCGTGTCGTCGGGTCCACCGAACGACCCAGGGTGTGCGTGTTTCGGAGCGCAAAACACTTATTCGTGCAGGTGATCGACGATGCGAATGCAAAGACATTAGCGTCGGCTTCCACCTTTGGCGTCAAGAGTGGCTCGAAGCTCGAGGCAGCGGCGAACGTCGGCAAGGCGCTGGCGGAGGCTTGCAAGAGCGCGGGCGTTGAGTCGGTCGTATTCGACCGCAACGGGTTCCGTTATCACGGGCGAGTGAAGGCTGTGGCCGACGCGGCGCGTGAAGGTGGTTTGAGGTTCTAAAGGTTCTCATATGTCTAGACTAGCGAACGAGCCTACTCAGGCTGATCTCACCGACCGTGTTGTTCACATCAATCGCGTCGCCAAGGTTGTCAAAGGTGGACGGAGGTTTTCATTCAGCGCGCTCGTAGTGGTGGGTGACGGCCAGGGACACGTTGGCGTCGGTCTCGGTAAGGCGAACGAAGTTCCCGACGCCATCCGCAAGGGAAATGAAAAGGCGCGTAAGGCACTCAAGAAAGTACCGCTGGTTGGAGGGACGATCCCTCACCGCGTCCTCGGTCAGTTTGGGGCCGGCAACGTAGTGCTTCGCCCCGCATCAGAGGGTACCGGGGTTATCGCGGGTGGTGCTGTGCGTGCAGTGCTTGAGGCTGCCGGTGTGAAAGACGTTCTTGGAAAGATTCTTGGGACAACCAATCCCCACACGGTGGTTCACGCAACGCTTAAAGCCTTGTCTCAACTAGAGACGAAAGAAGCGATGCGCGCGCGGCGTGGGCTCAGGGTTAGGGAGGCTGTGTGATGCTACGGATTACGCTTACGCGGTCTCCCATCGGGATGAACCCAAAGTCGAAGAAGGTTCTCGATTCTTTGGGGCTTAAACGTCCGGGAGATACGGTGTCCAAGTCGAACACGCCCCAAATACGCGGGGCAGTCAAAAAGGTGCTTCCGTTTCTTATCGTCGAGGAAGGTTAGGCCCCCGCCGCGGATGCGCCGCGTGGATACGCCATGTGGCGTTGCGGTGCGTCCCGCGCGGGCGGTGAGGTCGGGTTTGCGTGCTGGAGCGCGCGAGCCCTCAGGAGTAAAGTTCTTTGCTCCCCAGGTACAGCGTTCATTGCGGTGCGCGGGAGCTGGGGTGAAGTAGGTAAATGTCATGTCGGACCAAGTAGAGCCAACCCCCATTCTTTCGTCACTCGCGCCGGCCCCTGGCGCGCGGCATCGTACCAAGCGAGTCGGTCGGGGCGTGGGGTCGGGTCTTGGCAAGACCTCCGGCCGCGGTCAAAAGGGCCAAAAGGCCAGAAACTCTGGCGGAATTGGGAAGGTCGGCTTCGAAGGTGGTCAGATGCCGCTTCAGCGTCGGCTTCCTAAGTTCGGTTTCACAAGTTCGCCGAAAAACCCCTGGCGTGAGGTGACGCTCCTTCAGTTGGAAGGCCTAAGGGCCGAAGGCCTCAGTGAAGTGGGTCATGAAGTGTTTCAGGAACGCTTTGGGTCATCCAAGGCGACGTTTCGCTTCAAAGTCATCGCCACAGGCGAGCTTTCCGGTCCGATAGCGGTCAAGGCAGACGGTTGCTCGGCGGGCGCACGCGCTCAGATCGAAGGCAAGGGCGGCAGCATTTCATTGGAAACGGGAAAGCGCGCGCCCGCTTCGGCCGAATAGAAGATTGGCGGGCTGCGCCTCTGGGTGGGGCGTGCACGTTTCGGGGAGACGTCGGGACTGCGCTGTGTTCGGCTTAGTCGGGCGCAAGCGCCCAACCGGCTAAGGTTCTTTCGCGTCACGGACATGGGGACGGGTTGGCGGCTCTGCACGGCTAGCGTCCATGGGCGAGCCGAGGGGTCTGCGTTCGAACATGGGCCGATAGGTATTCTAGGCTTCCCTTTCGGCTCGGTTCGAGATAAGCCTTGGGACCTATTGATGGAGTGAGCCTGGAGTTATGTCGCTAGTAGGTCAGATTTTTCGCGCTGGCGAGCTTAGGCGTCGCCTGCTTTTCACCTTAGGGATGCTTGCGGTGTACCGCGTCGGCATCTTCGTGACGACCCCCGGGGTTGACCGCAATGTGATGCGCAAAATTGTGCAGGATCAAAGCGGTACCTTTCTTGGGATGTTTAACCTCTTCTCGGGTGGGGCGCTGGAGCAGCTTTCGATCTTCGCCTTGGGCATTATGCCCTACGTTAGCGCGAGCATCATTCTGCAGTTGATGGGGGTGGTGTTTCAGCCGCTGGCGGAGTTGCGTAAGGAAGGCGAGGCCGGCCAGAGGAAGATCAACCAGTACACCCGCTACGGGACGGTACTTATAAGCCTATTCCAGGCCTTTGGTTTGTCCTACGTGCTGGAAGGGCTCAACGCGCAGTCACAGTTCGGTTCAGTGGTAGTGGTTGCTGGGCTTATGTTCCGGTTGCTCACCGTCGTGTCGCTGACCTCCGGAACGTGTTTTTTGATGTGGCTCG
>SLEO01000265.1 GCA_007124745.1 Myxococcales bacterium | reverse complement strand
GGCTTCGAAGACACCGCCATGCGCCTAAGCGCCGGCCTCCACAACCTCCGCGTCAGCAGCCGGAACTACTACGCCAACGCGTAAGTCACCTCAGCCTCGGACATGGGCCCTTGCAGCACCCGAATCCCTACTAAACATGATCGCGCCTCATGTCTCTGAACTCCGCCTCTGAGCCACTACGGCTAACAAGCTGGTACGAGACGGGCTGGTAGCGGGTCCACCAGGCATCCGTGTTGCCCGGAGGGTCGATGTGCTCCTGTGGCGGCGAAACCTGCACGGCGGCGAAGCCTTTCGGTCCGAGGAAGTCTTCACACTCCCTCGCGACATCAGGCCAGCTCCACTCAAAGAGGTGAACGAAGGTCGTGCGCGGCAGGTCAGCGGCAGCGATGCGTCCTAAGCTGCTGGTGACATCAGCGACCTCGCCCACAGTTGCCGCTTCCCTAGCCGAGTCGACATCGCTGCTGCAGGCAGAAAGACCAGGCAAAAGGAAGCTGGAACACGCAGCGAGTGCGAGGACTCGTGCGCTTCGGCGCTTAATCGTTTGCGCGATGGTTGTGAAGGCATGTGTATTCATCGAATCGTCCTTGGTTGGTGAGATGGAGACAACAGGCGGCGGGTTCCAATATCGAGAAGGGCGGCTTAGCGCCAAAGTGGTGCCTTGTGTCTCCAGTAAATACTAAACACAACATGTGGATGGGGTGCAATAGCCTCAGCGTGGCTTTTGTCGTTCTTCGGTCTGTTTATTCTTCAAGCGCATGAAACAAAAGAAGAAAAAAAGTTGCTTCCCCAAG
Source organism: Myxococcales bacterium (assembly GCA_007124745.1). Classification (GTDB taxonomy): domain Bacteria; phylum Myxococcota_A; class Polyangia; order Polyangiales; family SLQV01; genus SLQV01. The sequence goes on along the minus strand of SLEO01000265.1, from coordinate 5,772 downwards.
GATTCTTCGCGTTGATCTTTGCTTGGGCTCGTCTAGCTAGTGTATGCGCTGTGGTATCTTGACCTGTTGCCACACCGAAGGCACCCGCCGGACGCGACCTTGCCGGTGGAGCGCGAAAGAATCTCTCAGTCGACCTGTTTATCTCCGCCACGTTACTGTAACCTTACATATATGATGTGGTGGGCCAGGTGGGTACTCGGTGACCGGGACGACGTTAAGTTGCAAGAAGACGCGCAAAATTCGGGTGTTTGCGCGGATCACTCGGCGCCCTTGTCTCGCCGTCTGATGGGTCTCAATGCGCGCGCTCTACTGTTAGTGGTAGCTGCCTTGACAGTGCTGAACGGCTGTGATGATGCCGGCACTCCGATGCAATGGTCCTACGCGTTCTCCTCTTCAGACTTGGCTGCGCGGGCGACCCATATCGATATAGCTGTGCGAAAAGAGCGCTGCTATGATGGAGATGAGGTCTACGCATCCACACTAGATGTGGCGTCGCCCGAAGCGGATGCACCTCCGGCGCTCGACCCCGGCACATATGCGCTTGAGGGGAGCGCGCGGGATGGTCGATGTCTGCATTTTGCGCGCGGGTGCACCTTGGTGGACGTACCCGCTGCGGCCGGCACCCCTGTCGTCGTAGCGCTTGATGCGGTGGCCGAAGCGCTTGCCTGTGCATCGGGCTGCACGTCAGGGGCGTGTGGCGTGCAGTCCACGGCAGGAAGTGGCCCCACCGTGGAAGCGCCGGATACCGGAGGCCTGTGGTGGGATGACGCGTGGCAACGTCGCCTTGCCATCGAGATCGACAGGGAAGGGCAGCAGGAGACGCTCTCCGACTTCCCGGTGCGGGTGGTACTGAGCCCGAGTAACTTCGATTACGCTGAGGCCGCTCCCGGGGGCGCGGACCTCCGTTTCACCGACGACTCTCACGCTGACCTGCTCGCGTACGATATTGAAACCTGGGCACCTGGCGCTGAGTCCACCATCTGGGTGAAGGCGAGGTCGGTGCCCGCGGGCGTGAAATCCTATGTGTGGCTCTACTCTGCCAACGCTTCGGCACCGCCTGGCGCGGACTCCGCAGGCGTATGGACCAACGGCTATCAGGCCGTTTACCACCTTCAGACGCTCCCGAATGCCGACTCGAGCGGGCGCTCCATCGCGGCTACGCAAGTCGGCAGTGGCGGACGCACTGTGCCGGGCGTAGCGGCCGGCGCGCAAGATTTAGGGGGCGCACGCGACGCCATAGCACTTGGCAAGGACCAGCCGTGGCTGATGGGGCTGAGTCGCTTCACCTTGTCCCTGTGGGCTCAGATTAAGAGCCGTCCCTCAGGTGGCAGCCAGAATGGCGTGATGCTGGCGCTAAGCATTGGGGGTGACGATGCCCGCCAGGCATTTAGCTCCCGCGGTCAGCTCTTGCTACTGCCTAGCGGCGAAATTGAAGGTACGGTGCGGTCAGCGGATAACGAAGACGCCCGGAAAGTTACCAGCAATACCAAGTTCGATGCGAGCAACTCCTTTCACCATTTCGCCCTGGTCGCCGATGTGGCGCAAGGAACGCTACGGCTGCTTATCAATGGTGGGGAGCTAGAGACGCGGGAAGTATCCCTCGACTTCGCGGCCAATGCTGTGGCCAATACACCCTCCATGGCAGCCGCTCTGGGGGCAGATGACCGGATGGGATTGCCCGCTTCGGACCCCGCCTTCCCGGATTTCGACGACCATCCGTTTGATGGCATCCTCGATGAAGTACGTATTTCTAGTGTGGCGCGGTCACCCGCGTGGCTGCAGGCCCACTACCTCAATTTGGCGGGCTCCCTCGTCCGCTACGCGGCGCTCGAGACGCGTTAATACCGCGCTTCAGGGGGATGGGGTGCGGGGCAGAGCCGAATAGTGCCTAGTACCGCAGTAGCGCACGCCACAGGTGTCGATGGGACGTTTTGCAAGCCACAAGGGGCAGCGTTTGGAGTAAGGACGTGTGGGAGGAGTCGGGCCTGGAACACGCGGTGCTGTCCTTTAGGTCGTGATGAACGCGACACAGGCCAGAACCTCGTTAACTCTTTTGTACCTAGGGCTTTTCCTCTCCATGGGGTGCCTCGCAGCCCCTGACGAACGCGCTGCACAACTGTCGTCCGAGGAGTCGACGGAGGATCGCCCTCTGTTACCGGTAGCCGTGCCGCCCAATCGTATCGTGCCCGAGGTTGCTATCGACCCCAACACCTGCCCGAACCCTTGCGAGTGCTTTAAAGAAGTGGCGACGCAGTCGCTCGCTCAGAAGGCTGTTTCTGTTTTATTCGTGGTGGATCGCAGTGGTTCTATGGCCCGCAGTCTCGGTCACCGAGGTCCGCGTCGTTGGGACGCGATGCAGCAAGCACTTGCGCACTCCCTTCCGTTGCTCGAAGCAAGTCCAGATTCTAAGGTAGGGGCGCTTCTCTTTCCCTCGGACAACGGTTGCGGTGTCTCTTCGCAACCGGAGGTTGGCCTCCAATCGCAAGCCGCTGCGGTCCTGAACCTCCTGGGCTCCCGGAGACCTCAGGGCTGGACACCGATGGGGAAGGCGCTTCGGCAAGCCAGAGAATACTTTTCTGCGCAAACGCCCGACGACAACAGTCGGGCAGTCGTTCTCGTAACCGACGGTCTTCCCAACTGTGGCGACAACATCCACTCGACCGGCCAACAGATCGATGCGTTGCAAGCACTCGACATTCCAACCGCTGTGCTTGGCCTTGGGTTGCCCGGTGACGGCAATCTCCACAACTTGGCCCTCAAGGGTGGCCTTACGGCGGCGAACGGAAGCTTCTACGACGCCAATGACCCTGCGCAACTGAGCGCATCGCTCGACCGGATAGCGCGCGCGTCTAGCCGCTGTCTCTACACTGTGACGAGTCCTGGGTCCGAAGATTGGTCCATCAACACGGTGCTCAATCAAGATGAGCCTCTCGATGCGTCGCAATGGACCCTTGATTCACACACTGGCGATACGTGGACCATCCGCCTCGAGACCGACCTCTGCGCCGAGGTCATCGACGGAAATATCACCGTCGAACTCAGCATTGACTTCGACAATCCGTCCTGCGTTCCTCACGGAACGCTTATCTGACGACCCTGAGCTGTCCCCTCATGAACTCGAGACGCAGAAAGCCGCGGGGAAATGGGCCTGGAGTAAGTATGGTGGGGCGAGCAGGGTCCGCGCACGGAAGGCTCATTTCCCCGCGGCTTTCGTCCCCCAGGCTCACCCTAGGGATGGCTCAGCTGACGACCAAAAAAAACGCGCTGCGCACTTCCTCCGACCTCGGGTCAGGCTTGCTCAACGAGCAAGCGAGGGAAGTGCGCAGCGCGTTGTTGCTGCTAGCAGCGTCTTCTACTGACCGCTGACGATCACGCAGTACTTCGCGTAGAGGCCGAGGATGTTGTACAGGTGGTTGTCGACGGTAGCGATGGTTGTGATTCCGCCAGCCTTGGCTGCGGTGTCAATGCTGGAGTCGCCTGTCGTGACCCAGCCAAGGATCGAAGTCGCGCAGGCTTCGCCCTTCTTGGTCCCCGTTGCCTGGGGAATTGCGCCCTCGCCACGGTGCGAGTCGGTGTAGATGAACCCGCTGTTGGTGCCTGAAAAGGCCATGCCAGCACAGCCCGAGAGCGACGCTGCAAGCGCCAAAGCAACGATTACAATAACATTCTTCATAAAGATTCCTCCTCTGCGTCCACCGCAGTCTGCGCGACAGAATGCTTAGGTGCGCCGAGCTTGTCAACATGTAAGTGCATGCACGATACGGGGCGATGGTAGCTCACCAACCGAGGCCTATTTGCAAGCCCTCCGACGCCCATCTGGGGGTGTCGCTGCGATGCTTCTGGCCAAAGGTGCAACGCGCGCACAGATGCACTAACGTAGGGTGCGTTGTCGGTGCGACTTCCGGGGCGCCTTCCCTATGTTTGAGTTCAGCGTCCCGACGAAGGTTTACCAAACCCCTGATCTAGGTTCCTGCGTCGCGGCTATCCTCCAGCAAGCCGGGGCGCGGCAGGTGGGCGTGATGCTCGACGAGCAGCTGCTCGCAGCGCCCCCGGTGCTTGAGCTATTGGGTGCCCTTGAGGATAAGGTGCGGGTCGAGCGCTATCCGCATCATGCGACGTTGCCGACCACTGCCTTGGTGGATGCCTACGCCCGTGCGCTGCGCAAACGCACGCCCGAGTTTCTGCTGGCGATCGGTGGCGGCACGACGCTTGACCTAGCGAAGGCGGTGGCGGCGCTGACGCTGTCTGAGGGGTCCATCGAGGTGTACCAGGGAACTGGGCGGCGGCTGGGTGCGTCCATCCCAACCATTATGGTCCCAACGACGGCGGGCACCGGCTGCGAGGTCAGCAGTGTGGCGCTTCTCGTTCACGAGGCTACGAGCGCTTACCAGGAGGTAAGTGCACCGTCGATGGCGCCACGCTTCGCGGTCCTCGCTCCGACGCTCCTGAGCTCTCTACCCCAGTCGCTACGGGCGGCGGAGGGGCTGGTGGCGTTTGCGCACGCCGTTGAAGCCTGGTTGTCCCCAAGGGCGAGCCCACTCACGCGCGTGTTTGCGCTGGAAGCTATCAAACACCTCTGGCGGAGCCTGCCGGTCGTGGTCGAAGCCCCAGGTGACCTCGTCGCTCAAGGCGAAGTTCAGCTAGCGGCAACGCTTGCGGGTATCGCGCTCGAGAACTCAACGCGAGGGCTGGTCTCAACCGTTGGTCACAGCGTCGCCCTTCTCGCGCCGGTTCCGTTCGCCCAAGTCATCGCAAGAGCATTGCCCGCGCTCCTCCGGGAGCTGTGTTGCGCTTCCGCTTTGTCACCTCCCCACGCGTCAGCACGCGTCTGGCCAGGATCCAGCGACCCCGAACCCCTTCAGTTAGAGGGTACTCCTGCCTCTGCGGCTGCGGCGCTACAAGCTCTCGGAGTCGCGCTGCAGAGCGCCGATTGGACAGGCAATGACCCGTCGCGTTCTCTAGACGGCTCACGTTTGGCCAGTGACCTACTCGAACCCTTTAGAAACGCGGGACTGTGGAAGTGTCTCGGCGAGCCGATGGACGTGTTCGGTGGTAGCCGTTCCGTACGTGATGCGGCGGCTGCCCGGTGGATGCACGCGCCCGCAGTTCAAGCCGTCGGTCTCACGCAACCTTCTATTGAGCGCATTCTTGATGAAGTGGGCGCAGTACGCTGACGGCGCGCTTCGACTCAGGCCTGTGCCCGTTGCAGGTTGCCAGGTAGGATTGTGAACCTAACGCGTAGTCGAAGTCCGTCGATGTTTCCGAGGCACGGTCTCGGAGTCCTCATACGTTTGCGTTATTTTGCGGTCGTTGCGCAGGCGGTGACGCTGCTGGTGGTGGGTCTTGGATGGCGCGCTGCGTTGCCATTTTTGCCGCTGAGTCTGCTTACCGCCTTCACGCTGGTGACCAACGCGGTGGTACATGGCGTTGTCAGCCTAGGGCGCTCCCGTCTCGAGTCCGTCGGAGGACGCCACCCAAGCCCGCGCTCCGCTGCGCTGGTTGGCGTTCTGGTTACGCTGGATGTGGCTATTCTTACTGGGCTTTTGGCCTTTAGCGGTGGTCCGGCCAACCCTTTCACCGTGCTCTACCTGATACACGTTGTTTTGGCAGCGATGATTGCGAGCGCTGCGTGGATGTGGTTGGTCGTGCTCTTATCGAGTGCAGGGTACGGCTTGCTGTTTTTCTGTGCATGGCCCCTGCCTGCCGAACTCGGAGGCCAGGGACACCACGGCATGAGCCACGCTCACGGAGTTGGGCACGGAGTCGGGCACG
>SLEO01000255.1 GCA_007124745.1 Myxococcales bacterium | reverse complement strand
GGGACGAAAACCGCGGGGAAATGGGCCTTCCGTGCGCGGACCCACCCACCCCACCATACTTACTCCAGGCCCATTTCCCCGCGGCTTTCTGCGTCTCGAGTTCATGAGGGGACAGCTCAGGGGTGGCCGAGCCGCCTACACGCACGCACCAAAATGCAACACCGGGGTCATTATTCCCCATGGGGTCTGGAAATACGGTATCCATCGTGCATAATGAGGTCTTATGACCCTACCTCACCGAACGCACGACCGAGTGAAGCTTTCGCGACGCAACGCAGGCTTCAACGCTTATTTTCCAGGGCTACTGATGTTTGCTGCCGGGCTCATCGGTTGCGCGGATACCGCCGGGGACTTGGGAGACTCGACCCCACCGGCCGGCACCTCCCGCGACCTTGTACGTGTCACGCCTGTCGCGGCGGGCCGTACGTGTCCCGCGGGTGGCACCGAAATCGCCAAGGGCCAAGACCTCAACGGCGACCAGGCCCTTGGTGATGATGAAGTGACCGAACGTCAGGTGGTCTGCAACGGGCTCAGCGCCGAAGTTGACCCCAATGCTGCGCCCTCGGGCTCTCTCGTTCGCGTCGCTGAAGCGGATGCCGATACCTGTCCTCATGGCGGACTTGTGATCATGACGGGCCCTGACCTTGACGCCGACGGCATCCTTTCGGAAGAAGAGGTCACCTCACACGAGACGGTGTGTGCTCTTCCGAGCACCGGCGAACGCGGCAAGGACGGCGCGGACACGCTGCTACGTGTGACAGGCGTTAGCCATGCTCCGCGTTGCGACGGGTACGCCCTCCGAATCGAATCGGGCATCGACCTTGATGGCGATGGCGCGCTAAGCGACGATGAGGTGCAACACACGGAGTTCCTCTGTGACGGTGAAGCTGGCACGCAAGGGCCTCGTGGCCACAGCGCGCTTTTACGCACGACGCGAAAGATAACGCTCGAGGGCTGCCCCGCTGGCGGCGTCCTGATTGAGACCGGCCTCGACCTGAACGGCAACGGCAAGCTCGATGACGCAGAGGTGAGTCACGAAGAGCGCATCTGTGATGGCGCTGACGGCCGTGACGGCTCGACGGTTGGCACCGCAACGGCGGGCCGGGACGGCCGCGATGGCACCGACGGCAAGGATGGTCGCGATGGCGTCGATGGTAAGGATGGCGCTAACGGCAAAGATGGCGTCAACGGCACGAACGGTCGTGACGGCAAGGACGGCGTCGACGGCAAAGATGGCAAGCATGGCCTAAACACGCTCTTGCGCTTCGAAGTCGTGACGTCGGAGGCCCGCTGTGCCCAGGGCGGCTTTGTCGTGGAGAGCGGCCTTGACCTCAACACCAATGGCAAGCTCGACGGCAACGAAGTCACGCACCGGGAGACGCTGTGCCTACCCGTGATGACGGCACCAGGCTCGGGCGCCGAGCGCCGCGTCTGTGCAGGCAACGATCTCTACTCCGCCGACGCACGCGGCCGCATCGTCACCAAGCTACAGAGCTGTGGTGAGACGACCACAGACGATGCCCTCACCTGCGCCGGTAACGATGTTGTTCGTGCGGTGTCCGAGCGCGGTTGCGCGGAACAAGCCTGCGTCGCCACGGTGTCGCAGCTCGTCGTCGAGCGCTGCGAGCACGGCTGCGCGCAAGGGAAGTGCACCCGGGACCCTGCCGCCAAGCTAACGTTTGCAGACGTATGGGACATCGATCTCTCCACGCTGAAGCCCATTTCCATGGAGCGAGCACTCGCACGCTTCGCGCCGGGTGCCGCGCGCGCCGAACTCAGCAGCTTTGAGGTCGCCCAACGTTATCGACGTTGCCACGCGCTCACAGGCTGCGGCGACTGGACCGTCGCCCCCGGCCTCAACTACTCCATGAATACGTTTTTCAGAATTCGCGGCGTCACCAGCGGAGCCACTTACTGCAATGCAGATCAAACAACCTTGCCAATCGCTGAAAAGGCAGGCTCTTTCGCATTAACGTTGACAGACGCACAAAAAGTAAATCTTGTCATCTCCTCTGCGGCCACAGGATCAGCAACGTGCAGCGAGGTCGCAAACACTACAGGGGCGTCACGCTGTTCCAGCTTGGTCCCACGGACACCGAGCTTCGAGACCAGAACGTGCGGATCCGACGTGACGTTTCATCGCAGCACCTTCTTCGCTCGCCCAAGCCTTCCGCTCGCGCACCCCGATTTCGACACGGTTCGGTTCTCGGGTGACGTTGCTCCGGATGCAGTGGTCACCGACAACTTTGCCATCGGCCGCACCTTGCTCAAGAGCAACAACGCGGCTGGCTCGGGCATCTACTACGAGACCGAATACGTCTTCTTCGGGACCTACTGAGGTAGGGAGCCGCTACTAACCGCGGGAGCCAAACGTCTTTCCTGCGACCCTCAGCCCATGCGATTGGTGGTGGCTTCGCGCGCGAAGGGGCTCGATGCAGCACCACGCGAGCGCCAGCGGCCGTTACTCGTGGGGGTTGTGGGTGACGATGCCTGGACCACGAATGAGGATGTCGTCGTCGCCGAAGGCGGCGCTTAGCTCGAAGCGGCTTTGGACGCCGTCGCCATCGAGGTCACCCATGGCTTGGAAGGTATAGGCCGCGCCCTTAGGCGATTTGCACAAGGCAGGCCCCCCCTGCCCTCCTTGCGTACGCACCTGGTAGCTAAAGTAGACCGGGTCGGCGACGACGAACTCAAGCGCGCGGAAGGTCTCATCCTGACTGAAATCGACGGTCTGTTTGCGCGCCGACGGCTGGCTCGGCAGGCGTGCCGATGAGGGCACGCGGCACTTCACCCACTGCGAGAACCCCCAGGCGACACCATTCGCCGGTCCGTTCGCGGCGCCGCCGCCGCCACCACCGCCACCACCGCCGCCACCGCCGCCACCGCCGCCACCGTTGCCGCCACCGTTGCCGCCGCCGCCGTTGCCGTTGCCGTTGCCGTTGCCACCACCTCCATTGTTGTTACCCGCTTGTGCTGGCCCCTCATGATAAAAGGCGCGTTGCCCGTACACCGCAGCTCCGCGGAAGAGCTGGTTTAGGTTTTCCGCCGCCTCAGAACTCTTGGCAATGTTCACGTAACGGGTGAAGGTTGGCGCCGCAACAGCGCTCAGAACGCCGATGGTGGCGACCACAATCATGAGTTCGACCAGGCTAAAACCAACCCGTCGCTGGACAAGCTTACGCATAGACAGATTCTACTATAGATGAATGTTTGCGCTCAAGATGCACTAGCGATTCTCTGGAGGTGCGCCGGCAACTAGGTCGCCCTGGCAAAAGAATCCGTCGGGCAGGAGCGTCGAAGCATCGCAGCTTGCGCCCGCGAGCGTCGTGCCGTGGTTCACCATCGCGGCCATCAGATCGACGCCCTGTAGGCGCGCCCCCAGCAGGGAAGACGCCCGCAGATCGGCGAAGTGTAGGTCTGAGCCGCGTAGGTCCGCGAGTTCTAGATTAGCGGCAGAGAGATTGATGCGGCTCAGGTCAAGCCGGGTGAGATCCGCCTCGATCAATACCGATTCCGACAGGTCCCAACGGCCGTTGTGCGTCATCCACTTCACCACCGCGCGCTTCGCGTGCCGCTGACCGTAGCTGCGCAACACAGAAGGCGCGCGTAGCTGCATCGCTATGTTTTGCGGGGGTGGCAAAACGAGCACAGCCACGCCTAACGTGCACAAACAAAGGCATAGCCGGCTTGCGTGGCTCCAAGGCCACCATCCGCGCGTGAGCCAGAATGCGGCGGATAGTGCCGCGATAAGCGTGGCCACTCGGAGCACGGTCCCCACCGACCGCAAATCAAACGTCAGCAGCGCAAGCGCGTACAGACAGGTAAACGCCAGCACGTGATACAGGCCCACACGCAACAGAGGCCTGGCTAAGCGCGCCTGCGTGCTTGGCGCGGCGCGAACCTTTTTGGGTTCCGTGCGCCTCTCTGCAGCAGCCCCTGCGGGCAATGAATCCCGCACCAGGGGGTGCAGAATCCCTATCTCTTGGCTGTCATTGTTGGCATAGAGTTCTTCTATCAGCAGCGCCACAGACTGGTAGCGCATCGATGGCAACTGGGATGTCGCCCGGCGAATGATGCGTGTCAGCACGGACGGAAAGCCACGTAGCTCATCGAGCCGCATCACCATGCCGCTGTGCTCTTCCGCGCCGGGATGGCGTTCGAGCAAGATGAAATGCAGCATGCGCCCTAGCGCGTAAACATCGTCGATAACCCTGAGCGCCGACGGGCCCGCCTGTGTTAGCGGATAGTAGAGCAACGCGTGCTCGTCGAGATCAGCGCGCAGCTTGAGGCTCGGAGCACCGAATACGTCGATATGCGGCCGCAAGTCCCGATCGAGGAAAACGTGGCTCGGCGTCAAGCCGCCGTGCACCAGACCCACGGCATGAAGGGCTTCAACGGCCTCGGTGAGTTGGCGAAACAACTTCAGCCGGCGGTCAATCGACCAAGCCAGGCCTCGCAGATCACGCAACGTGCCCACCGAATCGAAATTGATGCGATAACCATCCGGGCGTACAGCGCTCGGTAAGAGCAGCCCGGGGGTGCCATGCAGTGCCGCATGTACCTCCGCAACGGCCTGCCAACGCTGAGCCGCGGCCTCCGCGTCATGCGCGTCGGGCAGGGTGCCAAACCTGCGCACTATCGCCCCCGCTTCGATATCCGTCTGGCCTTGCGTGGCGCGGACGGACCCGCAGGCCTCTGCGCTATCCTCAACATCAGCAGCCTCGCCCGTCGCTCGGCGCGACCTATCATCGAAACTGGCATCGTGAGTCATGGTGGTTCGGCAACCGAATCGCTTAGCGTGCCCCGAAGCAGGCAACCCTTAGGCTAGATAGATCCCTGTGCCGCACGCAACCCAAGATGCAGGCAAGTGCAGGGCGTACCTGTCGCTGATCACTTCGCGGAGGTGCCGATGTAGCCGAGGGCTTCGAGCTGCTTGCGGGTAGTCGCGTCGAGTGGCTCGCGTTGCGCCTTGTGTTTTCGGCGCGGCGGCGGCGCCTGGCTTGGCTGCGCCGCGGCACTGGGTGCTACTAGTTCGGGCGCCGATGTCTTGGGGCGGTGCGGCCCTGCTTGGGCGGGTGGCGTGTCCCGCGCTGGGGGCGCGGCATGGCCGTTCGCTGTAACTGTTCAGGGGGGCATTTTACAAAGTACCCTCGGGTTTACGGGAGTGAATCCCGCAAACCCTACCCCAAAAACCTAAAGCTGCGCGCGGGGCCAGGGCGCCCACTTGCTTTTTTCCGCAGCGTTTTCGCTATCTGGACCCCCTGAACGGTTACCGTTCGCTTCGCCGAGGTCGGCGCCGGCTAGTTGCCAGAGGAGCGGGAGGTTCGAAGCGAGTTCGGGGACTGCTTTCGAGACCGCGCCTGGCGAGGGACGCGCAGCGGCGAGCTTAGCTAAGCGCCGCACTCAGAAGGGCCATAGGCGTTCCCTCAAACTCTGCCGCGATAAGATATAGTCTCTCGCGCTAGGGCTAAGGTACCAGTCGGGGTTTGCCCGCGCCATAACCTCAAGCGCATCCAAGATTCGTTGAGATGACACGTGAACATAGGGGGTCTCAAACACCGCGCGCACGTCACGATGGAGATAGCTATCGCGTCCAGTAGAGTCGGGAGCAAAGAATGCAACAACAGGAATATTCTGCAATATTGCCGTACCCGTCTCAGTGAATAGATCGACAGTACTGTTCGGATTCAGGGAGAAGCCAAATATGCTTCCCGCCACACCACCTGTTCCGGCACCGGCGAGCGCAACAAACAATATAGTCGGTCCAGTTATTCCAGCCTTCATCGCCACCAACACGCCCGCTGAACCCATAACAACGGCTCCAACCGCAAATCCGAGTGCCGTAGTTGTCGCTATGTTATCGATCTGACCAGTGAGTTGGAACTCACGTATCTTTGCAATGAGTTCTGGAGACGGAATGCCGGTGAACACGGCCGATGGCTGGGTAAGCGTTCACGGGGTCCAGATAGCGAAGACGCCGCGGGAAAGAGCAAGTGGGCGTTGGGGCCCCGCGAGCAGCTTTAGATTTTTGGGGGAGGGTGTGCGGGATTCACTCCCGTAAACCCGCGGGAATTTTGCAAAATGCCCCCTGAACAGATACATGGCTGGAGCGATCTGTTGCCCATGCGGATCTGCGTGTTGCGTGCCGAATCAAGCATAGGGAACATGCACTCATCGTTCACCACGCGACTGTCGTTATCGAGTGGACATAGCTCTAAGGTTCGAAAGGGTTGAGCGTTCCATAGGGGCTCGCCTTCGCTAAGAAGTCGCGCGACATCATTGCGCAGGGAACGAGCCCTATTGCGGAGCGCCTCCATTAAGCTTGGGTCGCTAAACACGGAATCCCCTGGCACTTCAATCATGCGAAGGATGACGTGTGGACCAACGAGCGCTTTGTCGTCAGATTCGACATTACCAACGGAACTCGTGCAGCCAAACACTGCTACCAAGCAGCAACCCGTACACGAGACTGAAACCATCTTCCTTATCCAAGCAGCGTTCATATATCCCCCCGGAATAGCAGTTAACGTGATACAACTTGTCTGTCAAACAGGCTCTTCAGAGAATGTCGTGGGTGGGGCTTGATCGGGGGCGTGACCATGAGGGATGTAAGGGCCCATGCGAGACGTGGAGCTGTATCAGGCGGTTTTGGGGATTCAGTCGCCGTGGCGAG
>SLEO01000132.1 GCA_007124745.1 Myxococcales bacterium | reverse complement strand
CCCGAAAGCAGGTAGAGGAAGGCGCTGAGCGTTAGCCCGATGGTGGCGAACTGCCCGAGCAGGATGCTCATGATGGAGCGGAAACCTCGGCGCAGTTGATCGATGTGAAGCTCGCCGCCACCGCTGAGGGCGATGAGCGCGACGGCGAGGGAGTTGAGCAGCGCGAGCTGCTCCATCACCGGTTTGTTGAGGATGCCGCGGTCGAAGGGCGGTATGCGGAAACCCGCGGGGAGAAACTGCGCGAAGGAGGCGCCGAAGAAAATGCCCGCCAGGATGTAGCCGGTAATGTGCGGCAGCTTAATGATATCGACGAAGTGGCCGATCGTATAGCTGGCCAAGATCACGAAGCCGAGGGCCAACATCGCGGTGGGGTCGAAGCCCTCGCCCGCCTGCCCACGCAACGAATGCAAAAACACCATCGCCCCGATGAGGAGCAAAATGATGCTCGCCTGCTGCAGCGAGCTGCTGGTGTGTTTATGCGATCCCTCGGACATCGCTGCTTTCGAACCTATCCCAAAAAACCTAAAGCTGCGCGCGGGGCCCCAGCGCCCACTTACGCCTGGGTGACACCCTTGCGCTTACTCGTCTCGCGCGCCCGCTCGCGGGTAGCATCGCCTGGCCTGAGGCTTGTGCAACGCAAAGCTTAGCGGCGCTGCGCCTAAGTGGGGCAGCGCTTAACTCTAGCCCTACCCCCGCTGCAACCACCAACTTAGTGAGGGGAGGCCTAGCGGGGCTCTTTGAGCCAGCGGGCAAGTTCGGGGGCGGCGTAGGTGAGAATGGCGTCGGCGCCAGCGCGCTTGAAGGAGAGCATCGCCTCGAGCAGGCACGCTTTGTAGTCGAGGGCGCCAGCGGCGCTCGCGGCCTTTAGCATGGCGTACTCGCCGCTGACTTGATAGACGAAGGTCGGGACGCCGAAGCGCGTTTTGACGCGGTGGACGATGTCCAAATAGGGCAAACCAGGCTTGACCATGACAAAGTCGGCGCCCTCCTCTAGGTCGAGGGCGACCTCCAGCAGGGCTTCATCGCCATTGCCTGGGTCCATCTGGTAGGTGCGCTTGTCCGCCGCGCCGAGCTGCGCCGCCGACCCGACGGCGGCGCGGAAGGGCCCGTAGTAGGCCGAGGCGTACTTGGCGGCGTAAGCGAGAATAGAGACGTGCGTCAGCCCGGCGGCATCGAGCGCTTGGCGGATAGCCCCGACGCGGCCGTCCATCATGTCTGAGGGCGCAACGACTTGGCAGCCCGCCTTGGCTTGGTTCACCGCCTGGCGGCAGAGCATAGCGACGGTTTCGTCATTAGCGATATCGCCGTCGCGCAGGATGCCGTCCTGGCCGTGGGACGTGAAGGGGTCGAGCGCTACATCGCAGATGAGGCCGAGGCCGGGTACGGCTTCCCGGAGGGCGCGCACCGCGCGACACACGAGGTTATCGGGACGCGTGGCTTCGATGCCATCCGGCGTTTTGCGGCTCGCATCGATGACGGGGAAGAGGGCCAGTGCTGGAATTCCTAGCGCGTGCGCATCCGTGGCCGCCGCAACGAGTTCGGCGATCGTCAGACGCCGCACGCCGGGCATGGTCGACACGACAGGGTCCGCGGGGTCGTCGTCTTCCCGAACGAAGACCGGCCAGATCAAGTCCGAAACCAGCAGCGCGTGCTCGCGGACCAGGTCTCGCACCCAAGGCGCTGCGCGCCGCCGCCGCAGCCGGCGCGCCAGCGTCAACGGGGACGCATGCACGTCAGGCTCTGTCGACGATCCGGGCGTTCCTTGCTTCATGCCATCCATTGGGCTGAGCATAAACCAACGCGCGCACTCGCTGCACGCTCCGAGTGCGCACTTCGGCCCTGGAAGTGCGGTGCCGCGTCGGCAAACACGAGGATTAACTTGTCAAAAGCCGATGCTGCATGCTCTGACTCACCTTATGGCATTGGTGGATGTGTTGCGACGCGCGCATGACGTGGCGGAAACCAGCCGTTCGTCCATGGGTGTGAACTTTGTGGGTCTAGGGTGCGCTCGCTCGGCGCCCAAAGCCGGATTGTCTGCGACGCCGCACGGCCGGCTTGGGTCCCGAGCCAGATACCTACGGGCATGCACCCGCCAATGGCTGGCGCTTTCGGTGGGTGTGTGCGCCGCATGTGGGGGCGCGGCAGCCGAGACACGTCGCGCAGCGCCTGAACGCACACCGCTCGAATCCCTCAAGCACGCGTGTGAAGCAGACGATGGCGCTAGCTGCTGGCGCCTCGGCATACAGTCCCTCGACGGCAGCGAAGGCCTTGAAAAGGATGAAGCGCGCGGGGCCGCCTGGCTGGAGCGCGCCTGCGAGCTAGGTGACGCGCGAGGCTGCCGCAGCCTCGGCTTCCTTTTTGCGCAAGGCGTTGGCGTTGAGCCGAACGACGCGCGTGCCGCGGAACTCTTCACGCGCGCTTGCGACGGCGATGACCTGAGGGGATGCTTCAATTTAGCGACGTTTCTTGCCGAAGGCCGCGGACTCGCGCAAGACGTCGCGCGGGCAGCTTCGCTGCAGGAGCGCGCCTGCACCGAGGACCACCCATACGCTTGCGTCGCATTAGCCCGCATGGTGGCTGAGGGGCGCGGGCTGCCGCGAGACGAAGTGCGGGCGGTCGGCATCCTCGAAAAAGCCTGCGCCGCCGACCATCCGGAGAGCTGCGGACTGCTGGGCGAACTCGTGCAAGCGGGGCGCGGTACGGATGTCGACCACGCCCGGGCTGCCGGTCTATTTGAAAGGGCATGCGACAGGGGTAGCGTTCGGGATTGCTATTGGCTTGCGCTGGCGGTCGAGACAGGACGCGGTGTGGCCAGGGATCGCGAGCGCGCGACGGCGCTCTGGGAGCAGGTATGCGGGGGCGGACACCTGGACGGCTGTGCGCGAGCCGCTGCCCTGCACCTGAGTGCCGCGCATCAGGCGCCCCCAACTGAAAGGGCGCAACGTAGGGAACGCGCGCTCCAACTGTTGGTGCGTGCCTGCGAGGGCGGCGACGGTGCCCGTTGCACTGCGTGCGGCGGCCTCGCACTCATAGATCCTGAAGCGCCCCAACCCAACGTCACCAAGTATGGAGATACCATTTCCGCCCCACCCAGCGCGCAGGCCACCGCACTCCGCTGTTTTGAACGCGGCTGTGCTGCGAGCCACGCCCAGTCTTGCACCGGGGTGGGCGTGCTTCGCTACCTGTCCGGCGGGAAGACGCCGGACAGTGCGGCCGATGGCGCTGCCTTCTTCACCCAAGGCTGCGACCTGGGAGATGCGGAAGCCTGCAACAACCTCGCCGCTTTCCTAGCCGAGGGACTCGGTGTAGCGCCTGATGTCCCGCGCGCACTCGCCCTATTTGAGCAGGCCTGTGCATCGGGTCACGCCGAGAGCTGCAACACTCTCGGCGACATCTACGCAAAAGGAGAACGCGTGCCCCGCGACCCCCCACGCGCCCGAGGGTTTTTCGAACAGGCTTGCGCCGCTGGCCTAAGTGCGGCCTGTGATCGCGGTGCCAAGGCCCCCAAGAAGCGCTGAGCTGCGAGGCCACAAGGCCGGCAAGCGGACCCTGATGAAACGGCTGCGCCTACACGGCGGCGCTCAATCGGAACCGAGTCGCGCCTTGAGACCAGGTGTGGAGGATGCGGCCGCGGAAGGTGTGGCCGATGAAAGGGCTGTTTTTGGAACGGCCGCGCAGATCGGCGGGGCTGACGGTGAAGGGTGCGTTGGGGTCGAGTAGGACCCAGGGCGTACCCGTATGGCTACCGGGTGCGCGTGCGTCTGCGCTGGCGAAGCTCAGGCGGCCGAGGTCCGGGCGGCGCAGCACGGATGCGGGGCCGATGGTCATAAGGGCCACCGTGCGTGCAGCGGAAAGCTCACCGCGGTGGAAGAAGGTTAGGAGTGCGGAAAAGGCGGTCTCTAGGCCGACCACCCCGAAGGGGGCCTCGGCAAAGGGCAGCGCTTTTTCTTCTTGGGAGTGGGGCGCGTGATCGGTGGCGACCGCGTCCACGGTGCCGTCGAGGAGCGCAGCCACGAGGGCAGCGCGATCTTCGGTGCTGCGCAGCGGCGGGTTCATCTTGAAGTGGGTGTCGCCGCTGGCGCAGTCGGTGTCGGCGAGCAGCAGGTGATGCGGGCTCGCTTCGCAGGACACGGGCTGCCCAGCGGCTTTGGCGTCCTTGATGGCGCGCACTGAGCGGGCCGTTGATGTGTGCAGCACGTGGTAACGCGCGCCGAGTTCGCGCACGAGCGCGATATCCCGCTCGACCATCTGCCCTTCGGCGTTGGGGTCTTGAGCGACCACACCTAGACGCGTCGCCGTCGGTCCGGCGGTCATGGCACCATGCACGCCGTCCACCTTAGAAAGCCGCAGGTCTTCCGCGTGCTGCATGAAGACGAGGTCCTGCTCGCGGCAGCCGCGGAGCACCGCCGCCATGACGCCGTCGTCCATCACCGGCAGACCATCGTCGGTAAGCGCCACCGCGCCCGCCGCTTTGAGGGCCGCCGCGTCAGTCACGTCCGTCCCGCGCAAATCCCGTGTCGCCGCCGCCGCCACCATCAAGTTGAGCCCTTCCGCCAACCCCGTCTCAATCTCAAAGCGCACTCGCTCCGGCGTATCGAGACTGGGCCGCGTGTTGGGCATCACGACGACCGAGGTGACTCCCCCTGCAAACGCCGCCGCAGCGCCACTGGCGATAGTCTCTTTGTACTCGAAGCCCGGCTCGCGAAAGTGCACCTGCAAATCCACAAGCCCGGGCACCACCCACTGGCCTTTCGCATCGGCAACGCGCGCACCGACCGGTGGCGCCTCGCCCCCCGCAAGCTCGCGCCACACGCCCCCCGCCACGCACCAGCGGCCGACCTTGTCCAAACCGGAAGCCGGGTCGATGACGCGTACGCCTTCGAGCACCCACGCCACATCCGTATACTGGTCACGCCCGTCGCTCATGGACGAAACGTCCCACACCCCGCCCAGACCGCAAGGCCAAGCCCTGGAAACGACCTACGCCGAACGCGCAAACCCACGTACACATTTCCCGGGCTACGTAGGCGCAAGCGGACACCGCGCTCAAGGGCCGGCGGGCACACCTCACTCTGAAGGCAACAACTGAAATCGCTCTCCGGCGTGTCCAAGCTCAAGAGCGGAGGCGAGTCGCGCGCCAATGGTATCGAGAGGCGCCACGCGCTCTGCGTGCTGTTCGCGCGTCAGTAGCTCAATAAGGTTCGCGGGCACGTCAGCGAAGTAGCGATCAGGGTGAACCCACCAGGAGACGTCGTAATCTCTAAACTCGTTGACGCGCTCGCGCGACTTGCGTTGCTGCTTGAAAACACCCAGTCCCCACTTCTCTGACTCCCTCACGGGCCAACCGTTTCTGTTTAAGCAGTCCTGGAAGACCCCGTTCTCCATCATATTTCCAACCACAGCGAGCACGAGATTCGCGCCGACGAAACAACTAAACACCGAAATTATCGCATATTGCGGCACGTTCTTAACTAGGCAGATCCCGGGACCGAAGACGAGCCCCTGACCGCGTTCGTGGAGGGGGGGCAAAGGCCCTCGCAGGGTGGGGTATCCACGCATGGACACCCACGCATCGCGGATGGACCCCGCGCGCAACCCCCACCAAGCACCACGAGCTTGGAAAGAAACCTTAGCCCAGAGGGCATGCACTGTCGGTATCGCTTGAGCCCCACCCATCAGGTGCCAGGTCACGCCAGCCGCGGCTAACGTTCGGAACGCGGTCAAAAAGACCCGCGCGACGTTCGCGCGCTCCGCGCAGGCACGCAGGCACGCGCCGGAAGGGTGATGCCCACCCGGCGAGCTATTCTGACTGCAGAGCCTGGCGGCTTCGCGTGGCGGAAACCGCTTCTCCTCAACGCCGAACCCCTACACAGATTGAGACCCATCTGATGCGCGCTGCGATCCGTCCTCAGGACTGACAACACATGCTGCGGAGAGCACCCAACCAACCGCCAGCGCGTGGACGGAAAGATGGGACCGCGCCTGGCGTCTCCGGTTTGCCGACTTCCCCATCACTGCCACCCGCTTTCAGACATTGCCGCGCAGAGGTGGCTGCCTGTTCCACCTTCGCGTGGCTGCGGGCGCCTTTTGCAGCTTCGCCACAGATTTCGGCACTTTTCCCCGAGCATGCCCACGCGATCACCGCTGTCACACGCCGTATTGGGTGGCCAACGCCGATTCCTTGAGTCGACGTAAGCACCGCAGACGGCGGCCACAAGCCGGGACATCACACGGGACGGGCCCATGTTATCTTCTGTCTGGCCAATGTACTCGAGATTGACCTGCACTCGGACCTCCTCATCATTGGGGCCATCAGCGTCTACCCAAGGCCATGACGCTAGTTGGGCGGCTGTGGGTTCTTCGGGATAACGCACATAGCTATTGGTTCCCCAATCCAGCGTGCATGCTTTCGCTACCAACCAGCACGTATTGCGGCCATTGCGGCGCCGACACTCAACATTCCGATTCCGCCCGTTGGGTCTTGTGGGCAGCTGTGGACCAACGCATGCGTAGTCTCCAAACGTGCCCCCGCACGGTGCCCTCATAGTCATGGGAAAATAAACCGTGAGTTCGCGCCCTCCCAAGATCGAACACGCGTTCGAGTCCGCCACAGGGTCTAAAAAAGGGTCTCGTGCATTGTTTTGCAAGTTAATGCCGACTCTACGTGTGAAGTAGAAGTCGGTAAGCTCATGCGTGGCAT
>SLEO01000135.1 GCA_007124745.1 Myxococcales bacterium | reverse complement strand
TCGCCTTCCACCAATACCTCGGCCGCTCGGGGGCGCGCGTTGTAGTGCATACCCATGGACGCGCAGTAGGCGCCGCAGCCCAGCACTGCGAGCAGGTCACCGGAAGCTAACTCGGGCAACCGTCGGCCAAGCGCTAGGAAGTCGCCGGTCTCGCAGACCGGACCAACCACGTCGACCAGCACCTTCGCTGACTCGTCGGTATCCACCGAGGCCACGGGCACGATGTGGTGGTAGGCATCATAAAGGGCCGGACGAAGGGCTTCCGTCATCCCTGCATCGACGATGACAAAGTGTTTATGAGGCCGCTCCTTAACGTAGAGCACCTCGGTCAGCAAAACGCCCGCGCGACCCACGAGCGACCGACCTGGTTCCACCAGAACAGTCAGTTCGCTTAAGTCAAGCCCGCTGCGACGCAGACCGCTGAGTGCGGCGGCGCCGTACACCGCCGGCTCGGGGTAGCTGCGCGCCTCATCACCATACGCAATGGGCCAGCCGCCACCGATGTCGACACTTGTCAGCCGATGTCCCGCCGCCTGACAGCGGAGCGCGAACGTCCCCACCGCAAGGGTTGCCTCTTCCAACGCGTCCGGCTTACCGAGCTGAGAGCCGATATGACAACCGACACTTTCCAGCAATAAATGATCGCTAGCGCCTACGCGGCCAAGCAACGCTTCGGCTGCGTCAAGCTCGAGACCGAACTTCGAGTCGTGTAGCCCCGTGGCGATGTAGGGATGTGTTGCCGCGTCGACATTCGGGTTGATGCGCAGACCGATGTGGGCACGAATGTGGCGCGCTTTCGCGAGGCGCTCGATGACATCGAGCTCGCCGGCACTCTCGACGTTGAGGCTCCGAATGCCCTCGCCTAAGGCGTAGTCTATCTCTTCAGCACGCTTGCCAACACCGCTGAAGACGATGCGCTCGGGGTGGATGCCAGCTTTAAGCGCGCGCTCCAGCTCGCCAGCGGACACTACGTCTGCCCCAGCACCTAGTTGCTGAAATCGCTTGAGCAGTGCGAGGTTACCGTTGGCTTTCACGGCGTAGGCGATGACGTGCGACACCGAGCTGAGCGCCGCATCAATGTCTGCGTAAGCTGCCGTGATTTCTTCTGCACCGTAAACGTAAAGCGGTGTGCCGTAGCGCTTCGCCAGGTCGCTCAGTGCCTGTCCCTCAAGCACCAAGTCGTTGCCCCTGCGCCGCATTCCGCGCGGAAAGACTGCGTGATTCCCCATTGATTCTTTTGCCCCCATGCTAGGTCCTAGAGTCGCTGCTTCAGTACGGCTAATTCCGCACCTGCAAGCCCAAGCGCCTCTTGAACCCGCGCGCTCGCGGGGCCGCCAAGAACATCGCGGCGCTCGACCATGGCTTCCGCCGCTAAACTCTCGAAGACATCCGCTTCAAAGGCAGCGTTCACGGACTGGTACATCGCGAGAGGCAAATCCAGCAATGTGCACCCCGCCTGCACCGCGGCGGCGACGAGTTTTCCCGAGCACGCGTGAGCTTCGCGAAATGGAACCCCTTTTCCCGCAAGATAATCGGCGACGTCCGTCGCTTCGATAAAGCCGTCACGGAGCGCGGCACTCATCCGACTCGGCTTGAAGCGTAGCGACGCGAGCATCCCGCGCATGACTATGAGGGAGTCCAAGGACGTATCAAATGCGCGAAAGACCGGATCCTTGTCCTCCTGCATATCGCGGTTATAGGTGAGGGGAAGTGCTTTGAGCATCATGGCGACCTGCAAAAAAGCCGCGGGTGCGACCGAGCTTTTGCCTCGAATAAGCTCCGCCATGTCTGGGTTCTTTTTCTGCGGCATCATCGAGGAGCCTGTCGCGAAGGCATCGCTCATTTCGACAAACGCGAACTCCTGCGAACTCCAGAGCACGAGTTCCTCCGCGACGCGCGACAAGTGCACCTGAAGGATCGACAGAGACCCGAGAAGCTCCAAAAGGAAATCCCGCGAAGAGACCGCATCCAGCGAGTTCCACATCGGTGCGCGAAAGCCAAGCGCCGCCGCTGTATGCGCACGGTCAATAGGAAAGGTGGTTGTCGCTAGCGCCCCGGCACCGAGCGGTGAGAAGTTAAGCCGCTCCCGAGCGTCGAGGAGCCGGTCGGCGTCTCTCAGCCACATCGCCACCCACGCGAGCAAATGGTGGCCCAACCTTACGGGCTGGGCGCGCTGCAAATGCGTGTATGCAGGAAGAAGGTGCTCCCCATCCTGCCGTACTCGGTCGAGCACCACTTCGACAAGCGCGAGAAGCTCTGAGGTCAGGCGAGTCACCGCCTTGCGGGACCAGAGTCGCATATCCGTGGCGACTTGGTCATTGCGCGAGCGGGCCGTGTGTAAGCGCTTGCCCGCATCACCGATGCGGGCCGTCAGCGCGCGTTCCAGGTTGAGGTGTACGTCCTCGTGGGCCGGGTCCCACTTGAATGCGTCGGCCTCGATTTCGCTGCGAAGCTCCGTAAAGCCGCACTCGATGGCGGCGAGGTCTTCACCGGAAATCACGCCCTGCTTCGCCAGCATGCGGGCGTGGGCCAAAGACCCGTCGATGTCTTCCGCCGCCAGGCGGGAGTCACTCTCAACACTCGCAGAAAAACGCGCGGCAACTTCATCTGGGGCCGAAGAAAATCGGCCTCCCCAGAGCGGATGGCTGGACACTGGATGACTAGACATGGACGCTGAAGACCTTAGCGCACTCGCGCGGACGACGCCTCCGTTCGTGGCGCGTCCAGCAGCCTCCAGTATGCTCATATCGCGACAATCGAGAATCTTCGCACCAGAAAACCGCGGCACACGCTCGACGCGCCAGACGCAACTGTTTAGGGGGGGGGATTGTACACCCCCCAACGCTGCCTTCAGGGTGGCCTAAAGACGGCAAGCGGGGCCAGGGGGACCACCTGCTTTTTCCCGCAGCGTTTTCGCTTTCTGAACCCGCTGAACGGTTACCGCAAGACTAACGTTGCGGGGGTTGCACGAGTGTCGGCTGGACTTGACAAGTCAATAAAGATGGCTCTTCTTGACAGTATGACTAGCGAACCCGGAACCACCCCCCAAGCCAACACCCAAGCCAACACCAACACGCAGTCCGAAGGCAGCGGAGCGCACGCCCTACCCGGTAGCCTGAAGGATATCGGCCGGCGGCTTGAGCAAATGCGCGACCAACTTCGCGTCAACGTGAATCTCCTGGGCAAGGATGCGGCGCGGCTCTGGACGGAAACCATCGAGCCCGAACTTCGAGATTTCGACAAGTCCGTCCGCGAAACTGGGCACCAAGTGCAAGACGAGCTCAAAGCCCGCGGCGTCAAGCTTGAGGCCCAGCTGCGTGAGCTAAAAGACAAGGTGTTGGGACAAACGAAAGAAGCGGCGTCCACTGAGACCGCAGCAAACAAGACGCAAGACGAGTAAGTGCTGAGCCATCCCCCCAAAAGCGCCGCTGGGAGGAAGGAGCCGGGGCCATGGGCCTTACACGCGCGGACCCCGGATTGCCCCACCCTACTTACTCCAGGCCCATATCCCGGGTCTTTCTACATCTCGTACAATAAGGGACTCGCCCAGGAGTAGGTGCCTAAAGCCGCAGCGTCATCCTGATGAATTGGGCACGCCGTGGGACTTTCGTGGAGGCTGCGCGAGCCGCGAGGCCCGTTCGGATGCATATTCGGCGACGTGGCGGTCTCGCGTGCTCCTCGATCGTTTAAGAAGTGGTTGCACTTTGGGGCATGCCTTGTCCTGGGGCTCGCAGCGACTTGCAGTGGGGTTGTCGCCGAGGGCGGCCGTGCCCGCGCCGAAGGCTTGTCGAGAGCCTCAGACCGGCCGCAAACGGCTGACGGACCTGATGAATCGGAACCGCTCACCCACCTGAAGTCCGCAAAGCCCCCAGGGTCGGAAGCCGCCGTGGTGCCACCCACTCCCCTGGAGCTACCGCCGCTGAAGCGGCCACTCGCGTCGAAGGCTTGGTACACCGACAGCCAGGTTCTAACCGCGCAGGGTGTGACGACCTCTGATCCCGAGGGCAGAGGCGTTGATGTGCCGGGGGAATCCACGCACGTTCGCGCGGGAATTGGCGAAGGCCTTACGGTTATCGCACCAGGTCGACGTGCAAGCCTCACTGTCCGCGCACGCATGCAACTTCGCGCCACCGCACGCGGCGGCGGGCAGCCTGATGGTGGCGTGGGCTTCATGGTGCGACGCGCACGCCTGCTCCTCCGCGGCTTTCTGCTCAGTGCGCGCTGGGAATACTATATCCAGCTCGGATTCTCGAACCTGGACATGGAGCCGGACCTGCGGATTCCTCTACGTGACGCTTACGTAACGTGGCTCGGCCTTCGCGACCTCAACGTGCGCTTCGGTCAGATGAAGGTCCCCTTTAATCGCCAGCGGGTGATTTCCTCTGGAGCAATGAGCTTTGCCGACCGGGCGCTTGTTGTCAGTGAACTCAATCTCGACCGTGACGTAGGCGTTCAGTTCATGTCGACGGACTTTCTCGGCTTGAACAAGCGCCTCAGCTACAGCCTTGGCGTCTTCAGCGGTGAAGGGCGCAATCGCATTTCAATCGCCCCGGGCCTTCTGTGGGTCGGTCGCATACAAGTGGCACCCTTCGGCGGCGCGTTCGCCGACTACGATGAAGTCGCCCATCAACCAGAGCCGTCCCCGAAAATAGCCATAGGCCTTGCAGGCGCCTACAACCGGAACTCTCAACGCAGCCTGAGCACCTTCGGGGATACCTTTGCGGGTGAACGCACCGGCTATGCTCACGGCGCCGTAGACCTCATTTTCCGCTACCGGGGTTTTACCTTGATGAGCGAAGCGCTCCTTCGACGCGCGGACGATGCGTTTCTCTTGCCAGCGGAGGCACCGTCCTTCCTGACGCGGTCGGGCTGGGGCTACTTCATTCAACCAGGCTATCTCTTCCCCAAGGGAGTCGAAATCGTTGCGCGCTACGGCGACCTCTACCCTCTTGCGGGAGGATCCGCGGTGGATGCGGTACGGGAAATCGGCCCGGGGGTAGGTTACTACTTCTCCCGACATGACCTGAAAATCCAGTTCGATTACGCCTACCGAGATACCACCAACCCCCTACTTGCTTCCCACGAAGCACGGCTCCAGATGCAGCTATTCCTCTAGTGCCTCACGTCATTGTTCAGGAGGCGTTTGGGTACAATGCCTTCTGAGTTGCAGGAGAGAGTCCCGTTCCCCCTCCCCCCCCCGGCGCATCCAAAAAAGTGGCCTAAAGCAGCGCGCGGGGCCAGGGTGCCCACTTGCTTCTTCCCGCAGCGCTTTCGCCTTTTAGGCCCCCTAAACGGTTACCGAACTTTTCCCTGCCTTGCCCCCCCCCGAGCGCTTGCCACCCGGCTAGCGCTCAAGTGCGGCGCAGGTGTACTCACCAACCGCATCCGGCCGTCACGGCGCGACGGGCGGCAATGCATCGATGTAAGCACCGAGCGCGGCCACAATGGCGGCGTTCGTCTGGATAAACGGCAAGGGCGGCATTCGGGGAAGCAGGTCTCGCCCGCCGTTCATGCTCACCCACATGGCGCTGCGGTCGGCCGACCCAGGCTCTATCAGGTTGGGAGACCCAACATGCCCACCACGGGTGCGCACCGAGATGAGTGCCTCCGCGAGCGAGGGACCATCGAGCCCGAGCCCCCCCGTTGGCACGTGGCCTCGGTGACAGAACGTACAGTTACCACGGACGTAGTCCGCTACGTCGACGGGCAGGCCGTCGGCAGGCTCCTGCGGGTAGGAGAGGCGCCCGAGCACGGGTGACTGCGTTCCCCGCTGATGACAAGTAAGGCAGTCTTGATGCGACGGGATGGTATGGGCCCCATCGCCATAAGCCACTTGAGTCCGGAGTTCCCTAGGCGCCACCTCCGCCTCCCAGGACAAAGCGTTCCAGCGATAGGTCGCGTACTCCGGTGCTTTTTGGTCAAACACGCGGAACACTCGACTCTCGAGGGGGATGAGGCGCCCGTCTTCCGCAACGTAGGCAAACGTTTTCACGAAGATGGTCCCGGAGGGATCCACGGGCAGCCCGGGAATCGCGGCGGCACGCGTTCCAGACGTCGCGCCTTGTGGCAAAATGCGATGCCTAACCTTAACCAGATCGCCCGCATCAAGTTCGTGCATGGGCTCATGGACCTCGACCCCTCGCGCCGGAGCAAGCCAGCCCGCTTCGGGAAAGATGCCTAGCTCGCTCAGGCGCTGGGGCAAGGCAGTGTCCGGCGTCAGCCTGCGAACGTCCGCGTCCACATGGATGCCTGCCTCAAGCGCACCGGGGACGAACGGGGTAGTCGATGCGTCAAGAGCGTCCGACTCGGGATGATCATCCGCATTGGCGGCGCAGCCGACGGCCAAGAAAGCCACAACAATGCCCATCGCGGTGCGTCCGGCTGGCGCATAGCGGGCGCCTAAGCCGCCCCGACGGGAGCAGCGCGCGTACCATGTACTGAAACCGGACACGAAATCGTCGATGAATTCCCCTCTGCTCATCCCCATGCAACCTGACATTCCAAGACGCGTGCCAGGCACAGGTCATCCCACACGCTCGAGCGCGGCAGCGCATCTTTACCAAGAGGCTACAGGATTTTCCGACACAAATCTTGAGCTTACCCCCTCTTTTTTTGGGGCAACTGTTCAGGGGCTGAGCCATCCCCAGGGTGAGCCTGGTGGACGAAAGCCGCGGGAAAATGGGCCTTCCGTGCGCGGACCCAC
>SLEO01000123.1 GCA_007124745.1 Myxococcales bacterium | reverse complement strand
GCGGCGCCGGCGAGCAGGGCCATGCCCGAGAGGCCGTAGGCTAGGCGGACGCCGGGGTTAGCTTCGGAGCCGCTGAGGCAGGTGCCGTCGGGGCCTAGGGTGTCGCAGTCCGTGCCGCCACCCACAAAGGCGGCCACGATTAGGGCTCCGCCTGCCAGGCCGAGCGTGCCCGCCCCTAGTGTGTGTCCCCAGTGGATGCCTTGGCGTGCTTTAGTCGGCGTAGCCGTTGTCGCGTCCGGCTCTGGCTCAAGCGAGGCTGTCGTCACACCGGGCAGTGCGGGGGGAGGGTCATGGGCTACACCAGGCTCGCCCGGCGGAGCCGGACTTAAGTGCACTGTAAGCACCACCTCCTGCGCGTCGTCTCCGCTCAGATCGATGGTACGAGTGTCGCTGACGTAGCCTTCTAGCGAGACGACGACTTCATGTTGGCCCGGGCCAAGGGGCTTGCGGTAGGGCAAGACGCCTTCCGGTGTGCCGTCAATGGTGACAAGCGCGCCTTCGGGTTCGCCGCGCACCACGAGCACGCGGGTGGCACCGAGCGCAAAGCCATCAAGGGCGCCTTCGAGTGCCGAGGCGACGGCGTCTGGCCAATCGCTTTGCGTCGAGATGACAGCGTCTCCCGGGTACTGCTGGCCGTCCGGCGCGACGAGCGATACGGCGACGGCTTTGGGCTCACGCCCCGCCATGTCGGACCACAGGCTAACGGCGATGATGAAGTCGAGGCCTAGGCGTTTGGCCGCGGCGCCGGCGCAACGCGTCGTGTCGCAAGGCACTGCGCCTGCCTGCTTGAGCCGGCGGTTTAGCGCCTTGGCGTCGATGACCGTCAGGCCGCGTTCCTTCAGCAAGGCCACCGCGCGGCCGAGGACTCGGCTCGTCCACACTTCTGGAAGCCGGTCGTCACCGCCAGCGGCGATGAGGCCTGCCTGTTTCGCCTGCGCGGCCGCGGTTCTGGGCACTGTAAGGGCCAGCCCTCCTGCAACCGCGCTGGCACCAAGAACCACGGCGGCGACTGGCCCGGTCGCGCCGAACGGCGCAGCTGCCGTGCCGAGCGTGGCGCCACTCAGCGCAGCGGAGCCGCTGAGGCCGCTGACCGCCAAAGCGAGTGCGAGTTTCACTGTGGCGAGGATGCGCCCTAAATATGTCATGTGTGCTTTCAGAAGGAGCCGCGAACGCCGACTCCCGGTCCTACCGCTCCGACTTCGACCTGAACTTGGCCCGGGGCGGGTGGGGCGGCTTGCCCGTTGGCTGCGCGCTGGCTGGCTTTGGAGTGCGTGTCTATCTTCCACAACTTGACCAAGGGTACGCCGATGAGCGGTAGTGCGTGCAGCATCAAGGCTGCGCCGATGAGCCGGTCGGGTTCGCGGCGCGTGCAGCGAGCATCCAAGCAATCGGGACCCTTCGCCGCAAAGTACACGCCCGTGGCGAAGGCTGCAACACCTGCCCCGCCGAGTGTCCAATGGAGGACACCGGGTTTCGTCCGCCCGCGGGAGGCGCCGTAGCGATGCCAGAAAGGCAGGCTTGAAAGCAGGACTGCGGATGACGCGCTGTGCGTCAGTACGGTGCCAAGACGTCCGCGGTCGAAGTCTGCCTGGCGCGTCAGGAAGTCTGGCGCGTCCGGGGCCATATCGCGGAAGCTGTCGGCCCGGCGGCTGGTTTCTACCTGTAGCCAGATCGCGGTCCCCGCCAAGACGAGACCTGTGCCCGTCAACAGTCCCAAGGCGAGAGGCTCGCGCCAGCCACGTGGCTGCGAGGGCGCCGCGCTGGCCTGAGCGACGGCTGCGCCGCTGCTGCTGGGTGGGGGTGCTTCGGGTGAGACGACGGCGAGGCGCGGCTTCCACGGTGGGATCGCCACGGCGCTGGCCTCGGTGAAGGCAAGGGACTCGCCGCGCAGCAGCGCTTCTACCGCATCGAGGAGCAGATTGGGTTGCTCGCGCACCTCCGCTGGTTCGGGCAGGCGCGCCGAGGCGACAACCGCTGCGGGTTCAGCGGTGATGAGGTCCAGGCGCAGGGTGCGTAGCTCCGGTTCCGGGGTAACGAGCAATGCGTGGCTGCTGCCGAGTATCTTGCTCACTTCGGCGGCGTGCTTCAGCCGCAGCACTTCAGCTTCCGCTAACGTGGGGTACACGAGGCCAAGGCCTTTTGCCGAACGCACCGAGCGGTCGAAGTCCGCGTCGACCATCACGGTCGTCGCTTGAGCGGCGAGCAGGACCCGGTGCACGCGCCCGGAGCGTTCGCCGCATTCTGCTTGAACGCGGTACTCGCCGGCGGGCAGTTCCTTGACCTCGTACGGGGTGATGCCGAGGCGCCTGCCGTTAATAAACGCATCGCAGCCCGAGGGTGTGCTCTTGACCGTTAGGCTGCCCGTGGGCCTGGCGGTGATGTTTTCGCCGGCTTCACGATAGAGGCTGATGACTGCCGGGGGGTGGTCGTGGCTGTCCGGCGCGATGTCCGGCACCAGGCGACGGCATTCCGCCACTTTAGCCAAGGCGCTTTCCCGATTGCCCGACTCCGCCATTGCCCGCACCAAGTACAGGCAGGCGTTGAGGACGTGGCGCGCGCTGTCGTTCGTGCGGTTGAGGTACTCGAGGGCCTTTTCTGCGCGCTCTAAGACCTCAGCAATCGAAGACCGTGCTCGGGCGGTGCGGCCGGTAGCCACGTGCAGCAACGCGGCGCGCGCCTCGTCAGCGACGATATCGATGTCCGAATCGCTCAGCCGCTCGGCTTCCGCAGAGTGGCGCGCCTCGAAGAGAGCTCGGGCTTCATCGAGGGCGATGACCTCAACCGCCTGAGCGCGGAGCGCCGCCGCGATGGGGGCCTCCAGCGCGCTGATATCCTGCGTCTTGTCGCCTACTGTGGCGGGGATCAGCGTGATGCGCTGCGGCTGTGCCTGAATGCGGGTAGCATGGAGTAGGGCGATCGCGAGTAGGCACGCAGCGCCCGCAAGGCACCACGATCGACCCGTTGCGTGCACGCGCAGGCGCCCGCGGCGACCGGGCGGGCCTTGAAGGCCGCGCACGCTGTTGATGCCATTCACCGCTTCAGGGCCCCTCACCACGCCGAAGCCTTAGCCTAGCAGCATCGGCAGCGGTATCAGAAGGAGGAAATTACGTGAGGTGATGAGGCGTCTGCCCTCCCGGGCTCAGGAGTCGCCGGACTTGTCGCGGGTCAGCACGAGGGATTGCGTTTCGCCGGCGCTTACCTTGACGACGCGGGAGCGGTCTGGTGCATCGGCGCCGTAGGCGATGCGGTGTGTACCCGGTGGGACGCTCAGCGTCTGTGGCGAGGGGCCAAGTTCCCGGCCATCGAGCCAAATGCGGCCCCAGGGAACCACTGCGATCACAAGGGTAGCGTCGCCTTGACCACTTGGCCGAGGCGCGGCTGGACCTCGTTGCGCTTCGCGCGCTACGGGGCGCGGGGTGCGTTTGGCGCCATGTTCCCCGTTCTTGTTGCGCGCGTCTGCTTCGGCGTTTGACGGGGTTCGTGTGGCCGCAGTTGCCGGTCCCTGGCCACCGCTGGATGTTGCACCGTTGACCGCTGGTGGCGCATCTCCTTCACGAGCAGCACTGGTTTGGGCATCTTGCGCCGGTTCGTCGCTCCGGGAGGCGGATCGGTCTGTTGCTTCGGGCGGCAAAGCAGGCAGTGCGTCGTAGCCCTCGAAGCCCTGCGCGGCCTTGGGTTCGGCGGGTGTGCGGGACGCGGGCGACGTCGGGGCGGAAGCCTCCGCGCCCTCGCTTGCCGGCGAGGCAGTGGGCTGGCCGAGCCACCATGCGCTTGCGCTGAGAAGTGCAACGCTCGCCGCAGCGAGCGCCAGCGCACGCGTGCGGCGTTGCAGCGGCGGCAGGCCTATGCCGCTCAGGGGGGCGCACAGGCGCTCAAGGGGCAGCCGAGCTAGCCACGGCCAGCGTTCGCCCAGGCTAGCCAGCGCGCGCTGCGGGCCTGAGCGCGCGCCAGCGGATAGGCTGGCGGGCCTCAGGGTCAGCGTCAATCCCAGGGCAAGCCGGTGCATGGTGAGCTTGGCGTGTTTTGACGAGGCGCGACGCGCGCTCTGGGGGGGAGGGGGCGCCGGCAGGTTGTGCCGCACCGCGCCACCGAGTGCCGCGAGGGCGCGTTGCACCTCCTCCATCGTTTGCGGCCGGTCGCTTGGGTTTTCGGCGAGCATGGCGAGCACCAGCGTATCGAGGTGCGGGGGGACTGCCGCGTGCAGCACGCTCGGCGGGTCGACGCGGCGGGTTTGCAGCCGGGCCCACGTCTCTTGATCGCTTTCCGCTTTGAAAAGCCGGTGCATCGTCAGGGCTTCCCAAAGGACAATGCCAAGCGCGTAGATTTCGGCGGTGGTGGTGGGACCGCTTCCCTTGAGCTGCTCTGGCGCGAGGTAGGCGAGTTTGCCGGCGGGGGGCTGGCCCTTCTCTGGCGCCTCAAGGCGCCGCGGCATCGCGTGGCCGAGGTCTGTGATGAAGGTGACCCCGCCCTTATCGACCAGTAAGTTGTGCGGACTGACATCGCCGTGAAGGGCGCCAGCGTTGAAGGTGGGCGGCAGGTGCAGGTTGTGCAGCTCCGCCAAGGCCCCAGCCACTCGGTAGACCGCGTGCATGCACGCCTCCGGCGGCAGCTGAGCACCCAGCAGGCCCCAGCCGTGCAGCGCATCGGCGAGGGACGCGCCCTCCACGTGGCGCCGCAGCAGCGCTAGCTGGCCCACACCCGATGCGGGCTGCGTGCGCGCTGGATGACGCAGGGCGAGGGCACTTACGGGGGTGAGTTCGTCGAAAGCACGCGCTCTGAGTGCGGCCGCTTCCTCAGGCGTAACGGGCTCAGGGCTTGGCGACGGCGCGCGGCTCGCGACGATTTCGAAAAGGCCCTGCGTCTCGACCCACACCGGCGAGCTTAGCGCTTGGCCCAAGGCCACCTCACGCATCGCTAGGGTCAGCCATTCGGAATCCGCGGCTTGGGGGGCTCCTCTATCCGCGCTCGCCGGGGCGTCATCGGTGTCGCTCGGATGAAAGACCTTGAGCGTACTGAGGTCGCCAGTGGCGACGTCTTCCGCCTTAAACACCTCTGCCGTTCCGCCGGAACCCAAGTTCGAGAGCAGTACGTAGTCGCGCGGCGGCATCCGGCCTTGATTCTAGCGCCGATCGAGGTCGCCAAGCACCGCTCGTTTGACCGCTTCGTAGTCATTGGGCAGCGGGATCGGCTGATTGGGGGCGGCGCTCTTCACGTCCGGAAGGGCATTCTCGTGATACTTCACCTTGAATTCCGTGAACTTAAGGCCCGAGGCCGTCGAGATAACGACAGTGCGGTCCTGGGGACGAATCTCGCCGCGGGCGGTGAGTTTTTCTAGCGCTGCCAGGGCCACGCCCGTGTGCGGGCAGCAGTAGGCGCCCGTTGCGTCCGCGTGAGCGGCTGCTTCGGAAAGCTCGCTCTCGCTAGCCTCCTCCACCACACCGTTGCAGCCGTTGAGCGCACGAATCGCGCGTTGAATCGAGACGGGGTTGCCGATGCGAATGGCGCTGGCTTGGGTATCCCCCGCCTCCATAGATGCGAAATGCTCCCAGCCCAGTTTGTAGGCGCGGTAGAGCGGATTGGCGCGCTGCGCCTGCGCGACACAGATGCGCGGCTTGCGGGATGTGAGCCCGAGTTCGACCATCATGTCGAAGCCCGCCGCAAGCGCCGAGACGTTGCCGAGGTTGCCGCCGGGGATGATGACCCAGTCCGGCACCGCCCAGTCGAACTGCTGCGCGATTTCAATGCCGACCGTCTTCTGTCCTTCGAGGCGCAGCGAGTTCATCGAGTTGGCGAGGTAGATGCCAGGCTCGCTCGCCAGACGCTGAACGATGGCCATACAACCGTCGAAGTCCGTGTCGAGGGCGCACACGAGGGCGCCATTGGCCAGCGGTTGCACGAGCTGGGCGGTAGTGACCTTGCCCGCGGGCAGCAGCACGACGGCCCGAATGCCCGCCGCGGCGCAGTACGCCGCTAACGATGCGGACGTGTCGCCCGTCGATGCGCAGGCAATCGCGCGAATCGGGGCGCCGTCTTGAATCATC
The DNA here is from genome assembly GCA_007124745.1 of Myxococcales bacterium. Lineage (GTDB taxonomy): Bacteria > Myxococcota_A > Polyangia > Polyangiales > SLQV01 > SLQV01. The sequence goes on along the minus strand of SLEO01000123.1, from coordinate 15,091 downwards.
TGGCGCACGACGCTCACGAGGACCGTCATGCCGAGGTCCTTGAAGGACCCGGTGTGGCTATTGCCGCAGAGCTTGATCCACAGGTCCTCGAGACCCAGCGTCTGGCCGTAGCGCTCTGCCCAGAACAGGTTGGTGCCGCCTTCGTCCATCGAGACGATACATTCGTCACGAACCCCCGGCGCAACCCACTCCTTCTTGCCCCAAACGCCCGAGCCGTAGGGCCACCGAGTCGTGCGCCAGCGTGCGTCGAAGCGTTGCTTCCATTCATCCGCCGGCGTCTGCTTGAGGGCGTCGAGGTCGTGACACACCTGCAGAAGTTCGCCGGTATCCGGGTCGCGGTAGATGGCCTCGGTGAGCGGAAAACTGCGCCCGGATCCCGAGATGCCCTTAAATACCGCGCTATACTCCATAAGCACTAGACTTAAACCGCAGCGGCCGCCTTCGCAACAACCGGAGCCGAGCCCATTGTGCCGTGCCTTGCTAGGTTTGCGTGACTACCCGTGAGTCAGCCACCCCCCAGCGCCCCGCCCCCCCACGATTCGACGGCCGCCGGGCCGCCCGCAGCCGGGCCCGCTTCGTTTCTAGCCGTAGATTACGGGCAACGGCGCTTAGGCCTGGCGGTCTACGACGCCCAGGCGCGCTGGCTCTCACCGCTGCCAGAGCTGACGCGCGGCAAAGACCTGGCCCGAGACCTAGCTAGCCTTCGTGCGCTGCTGACCGAGCGCGGGCTCCAACATGTCGTGCTCGGTTTGCCGCTAGGCCTTGATGGAAAGCCCACTCTTTCCACCCGACGCGCCATCCACTTCGGCCAGGCGCTAGAGCGTGCCCTAGGTGTGCCCGTGCACGCTGTCGACGAGCGCTTAAGCAGCGCTGCGGGTGCGCAGGCGTTGCGGACGTTGGACCTGGCCGGGCGCGACGATTCTCAGTCCGCCAAGGTCATCGCCGAGGTGTACCTCGCTGCATGGTCGCATGCCGAAGAGGGCCAGACGCGTGGGTGAAAAACGAGTGAAGCGCCGGCGCACGCCCCGTCGTGTTCCGCGGCGCCGGATGGCCTGGCGCCTCGGCGCGCTCGCGTGTGTCCTGCTCCTCGCGGTGTGGTTCTGGCGCCCGCTTTGGTCTTCCAACGCCACCCTCGCGTCACTGCTTCAGCGTGCGCGCGCTTTCATCGGCGAGACCCGCGCACCGAGCGTCACGGTGACGCTGCCGGAAGGCCTCAACCTCTTCGAAGTGGCGGAACGCCTGGAGGTGGCAGGCATCTGCACCGCTACAGCGTTCGTCCGTGCGGCGCTGGCAGCGAAGCTGACGGTGCACGGCAGCACCATTGAAGGCGCCGAGGGCTTTCTCTTCCCCGACACCTACCAATGGCGCCAAGGCACGCCGCCAGCACGCATCGTCGCTACGATGGTCGCAAACTTCGAGCGCCGCACCGCCGCGCTAGCGAGCGAGTTGCAGGCCGCGCTACCCGATGCGCCGGCTCACTTGATGGGGGTTGTTCCCGCACAGATAGACGCGCCCGAACCCGGCACAGCGCGGGCTGCGCGTCCGGGCGGACGGCCCCGCACGCTGACGACGGCCACCGCAAGCGCCAAGCTAATATCGCTTCCGCAGGGCCTCCTGTGGAAGTGGATAACCTTTGCCTCGATTGTGGCGAAGGAGGCAGGCGCCGGCGAGCTAGAACGCGTTGCGGGTGTCTTCGCAAATCGCCTCGCGCGTTTAGACTTCGAGCCCCGCCGCCTGCAGGCAGACGCGACGCGCGTCTACGCCCAGCGTTTGCGCGAACACCGCACAGTCCTGGCGCTAGCGGGGAGCCATAAGCTTGCATCCCCCGACGCCTTCGATACCTACCGCCACGCCGGCCTGCCCCCCGCGCCCATCGGCAACCCCGGCCTAGACGCCCTCGAAGCCAGCCTGCGCCCCGAATCCCACGCCTACCTCTATTTCGTCCGCCACCCCAAGCACCTCACCCACGTCTTCTCCGAGAACTTTGTGGACCATCAACGCAACGTGGCTGCGTGGAGGGCCTCCCAAAGTGCAGGACGCTAAGCGGTGAGCTAGCGACGGCAGAATGAAGGGGGCGGCATCGGTTGCCGGCAGACATGTTTGCCGACCCGAATAGAGAATGTCTCGCGGATCGCGCGCGGCATCGGCTAGTAGCCCGCGCGTAGCAGGAGGACGGCACCGCGGTGCGCGCCGGAGCTTTCTCCGCTGGTCCATTGCTGAGGTTCGGGTGGCTTGACCGCCGCCGGTGGGGCGGGGGAGGCTTTCGAGAGTTTTATGCTGGCGGATATGGTGTTGCGGAGTGGGCGGGTGATACCCGGTGCGTGTCTGTCATGGCGCGCGGTGCGCGCGAGTGGGCCCGGTGGGCAACACGTCAATAAAGTGTCGACGAAGGTGGCCCTGACCTTTGACGTTGCCGCATGTCCGACGTTGACCGACGCGATGCGTGAGAGGGTGCGGCGGCTGGCCGGCGCGGCGCGGCTCACGGCCGAGGGCGCGGTGTGTCTGACGGAGCAGGGGACCCGGTCTCAGTCCCGCAACCTTGAATTGGCGCAGGAACGCTTGCTTGCCCTTATCGAAGCTGCGTGCACCAAGCCCAAAGCGCGCACCGCGACGCGCCCCACGCGCGGTGCGGTGCGCCGCCGCCTCACCGACAAAAAGCTCCAAGGCGAAAAAAAACAACGTCGGCAGAAGCCCTCCAGCGAAGGCTAGGGCGTGGACGGAATGGTGCTGCGTTTACCCAGGCATTGGGAGAGATATTTTCGAAAGGTTTAGGCAGCATCTGCTGAGAACCAAGCTAATCTCGGTCATGTTGTTTCGTATGGCTGTATGCGCGTGGGTCGGGTGTCTGGGTTGCAGCGCGGAGGGCGTCAACTCAGAACTCGAAGCTCCGAAGGTTCTTAATTGCACAAGTGAATGCACAGACGGCCTTGTCAAGGTGTGCTACCCTGACGACATAACCTACTGCTTCTGTACTTTGTGTGGTTGAGTCAGTCTTGCCCGGGCCGTACTTGCACGATGCTCAGCCGCACCACGGTTGCAATCGTGCGGGATGGGCGCACGCTTGTGAGCGTGAGTACGGGTAGCGACGTGGCGAACCGGGAGGGCAGGATTCGAGGGCCTGTGTTTCACCATAGTGGGCGGGTGTCGGCTTCTGAGCGGGAGGGGGTGCTCGGTCAGCGGGGCCTCTGCTTGTGGTTTAGCGGGCTGTCTGGGTCGGGAAAGAGCACGCTTGCGGTGGCGCTGGAAGAGGCGCTGGTTGCGCAAGGCCGTGCGGTTGTGCGGCTCGACGGCGATAACGTTCGGGAGGGCCTGTGCTCGGACCTCGGCTTTGGGCTCGAAGACCGCGCGGAGAACATGCGCCGCGTCGGTGAGGTCGCTCGGCTTTTCTGTGATGCGGGGCTCTTCGTGCTGGTGGCGCTGGTATCTCCGATAGCGGCGCAGCGCGCTGCAGTGCGCGCGCGCGTTGGCGCGGAACGTTTTCGCGAGGTCTACGTTTCAACGCCGCTGGCCACCTGCGAAGCGCGGGATGTCAAAGGCCTTTACGCGCAAGCCAGGTCCGGCGCGCTCGCCGCCTTCACCGGCATCTCCTCGCCCTTCGAGGCGCCGGCCCATCCTGACCTCGCCTTGGATACCTCGGTTGTGAGCGTGGAGGAGGGCGTCAGCGCTTTGCTCAGCCTCTGCGCTCCCTTCGTCCTTAAACCAGCGGTCTGACCTTCAGGCCTAGGATCAATTCGCCTAAGCGGCGGAGGCGCACTAAGCTTCGCGCTCCGTGAGCATCCATCCTAGAGAAAAAGTAAGAAATGTGGCCATTGTGGCCCACGTCGACCATGGCAAAACCACGCTGGTAGACGCCATGATGAAGCAATCCGGCGTCTTCCGGCCGCAGGAAGCGGTGGTCGATCGCTTGATGGACTCCGGCGACATCGAGCGCGAGCGCGGCATTACGATCCTCGCCAAGCAGGCGGCGATGACCTGGAACGGCTACCGCATCAATCTCATCGACACCCCGGGCCACGCTGACTTCGGCGGCGAAGTCGAGCGCACGCTGCGCATGGCAGACGGCGCTTTGCTGCTGGTGGACGCCGCCGAAGGCCCCCTCCCGCAGACCCGTTTCGTGTTGAGCAAGGCGTTGCCGCTCGGCATGCCCGTCGTCGTGGTCATCAACAAGGTAGACCGCAAAGACGCTCGGTCTGAAGAGGTGCTCAATGAAACCTTCGACCTGTTTTGTGCCCTTGAAGCCGGTGAGTCCCAGCTGGATTTTAAGACGGTCTACGCCATCGGTCGCGATGGCCGCGCGGGGCTTTCCGCTGAGACCCTCGGCGACAACCTCGAAGCGCTCTTTACGACGATTGTCGACACCATTCCCGCGCCGGAGGCCGACGTCGACGGCCCGACGCAGCTTCTGATTCACAACGTCGAGCACGACGAGTTCGTGGGGCGCCTCGGAATCGGTCGCTTATGGCGCGGTCAGCTCGCTGTGGGCGATGACGCCGTCTGCATCGGCAAAGACAGCCAGGAGACCAAGCGCATCGCTTCGCTTTGGGCCTACGAGGGGAACAAGCGCGTGCGTATTGAGCGCGCGGTTGCCGGCGACATCATTGCAGTGTCGGGCATTGAGAGCCTTACCATCGGCGACACGCTTGCCGCTAAAAGCAACCCCGTGGCTCTGCCGCGCATTGAGGTCGACGAGCCCACCATTCGCGTGCGCTTTCAGGTGAACACCTCACCGCTAGCGGGTCGTTCAGGCAAATACGTCACTTCGCGGCATCTGCGCGACCGCCTTGAACTAGAGGCTAAGCGTAACCTCGCCCTTCGTTTTTACGAAACCGACGAGCCTGAGGTGTTTGAGGTTGCAGCGCGCGGCGAACTGATGCTGGCAGTACTGGCAGAGACACTCCGGCGCGAAGGCTACGAGCTGGCCCTCGCCATGCCCGAGGTCCTCGAGAAGGAAATCGACGGTAAGCGCTACGAGCCCGTGGAAAACGTCTACGTCGATGTGCCGGATGACCTCGTCGGCACCGTGACCAAGATTTTGGGTGAGCGGCGTGGCCAGCTTGTCGGCATTACCGCGCTTGGTGGTGGTCGTAGCCGTGTCGAGCTTTCTGTTCCAGCGAAGGGCCTCATCGGCTTTCGCTCGTTCTTTTTGACCTCAACGCGCGGCACAGGCCTGCTCAACACGTCCTTCGCAGGCTGGCAGCCCGCGGGCGGTCGCGTCGCGCGCCGAGCCAACGGCGCCATTATCGCTGACCGCTCCGGCGTGGCCACGCCTTATGCGCTCTTCAGTGCGCAGCCGCGCGGTGAACTCTTCATCGATGCCGGTGCGGAAGTGTACGAAGGCATGGTCATTGGCGAGTGCAGCCGCGCGCAGGACCTCGACATCAACATCACGCGTGAGAAAAAGCTCACGAACATCCGCGCAGCGGGTAAAGACGACAACGTCGTGCTCTCGCCCCCGCGCAAGCTGACCATCGATAGCGCGCTGGAGTTCATCGACGAAGACGAACTCCTGGAGATCACGCCCGACGCGCTCCGGATCCGCAAGCGCATCCTCGAAGCGAATCGCCGTCCCAAGCGCGCCTCGGCTTAGTCACGCCCTGCCCACAGCTCTCTGGTCAGCGTTCAGCGAGTCGATAACTGAACCAGCCCCTCAGAGCGCCGGCGAAGCGAAAGACCCGGGGAAGAAGGTCCGCCTGCTGCGCGGGGCCAATGGTCCTCGGTGCGACCGTGCGGCTGAGCTGATGTGAGCTAGACTGTGCGACATGTCAGGGGTCGACCAGCGCGCGGATTTAGTCAATGCCGCCTTCGAAAACCGCGAACTTTTGCGGGAGTCGCTTTACCGCGAGGTGGTACTCTCGACGCTTGCGGACCTCGACCAGGGCCGTCTGCGCGTGGCGACCCGCAGCGACGACGGCGCCTGGGCGGTGCACGCCTGGGTCAAAGAGGCGGTCCTGCTTTATTTCGGCCTGCGCCAGATGGAGACCTTCGAGGTTGGCCCCTTCGAATACCACGACAAGATTCCCCTGAAGCGTGGGTTTGCAGCGGCAGGCGTGCGGGTCGTGCCCCCGGGTACCGCGCGCTACGGCTCGTTTCTCGCGCGCGGCGTCGTCTTGATGCCCGGCTATGTGAACATCGGCGCGTATGTCGATGAAGGCACGATGGTCGACACCTGGGCGACGGTGGGCTCCTGCGCGCAGGTGGGCCGGGATGTGCACCTCGCGGGCGGGGTGGGCATCGGTGGCGTGCTTGAGCCGCCGGGTGCCCGCCCGGTCATCATCGAGGATGGCGCCTTCGTCGGGTCGCGCGCCGTAGTCGTCGAGGGCGTGCGTGTTGGCGAGGAAGCTGTCATCGGTGCCAACTGCGTGCTCACTGCTTCAACGCCTATCTTAGATGTGCGCGGTTCCGAAGTGGTTGAGCTGCGCGGCGCAGTCCCCCCCCGCGCGGTGGTGATCCCCGGCGTGCGGCCAAAACACTTTGCTGCGGGCGAGTACGGCACGCCCTGCGCCCTCATCATCGGCGAGCGCAGCGCGAGCACCGAACGCAAGGTGTCGCTTAACCAGGCGCTGAGGGACTTCAATGTCTCCGTCTGATGCCGCGAGCGAGCCGGTTGCGCCCACGGGCCTTGAAGGCGTCGACTACCTTGGTTGGCTGCCGGAGGAGTGGAGCGCTTGGGCGCGTTCGGTCGGCGAGCCTGCCTATCGCGGGCGCCAAATATTCGAGTGGCTGCATCGCCATCTGGCGGCGGAGCCTGCGGCGATGTCTTCCCTGCCCGAGAGCCTGCGCGCACACTTGACTGCCGCGGGCGTAGGCTGGCCCTGGCGCCTCTCGGTGGAATCCAAGTCCGACGATGGCACGCGTAAACTGCTGCTTGAGCCGCACAACGGCGACCCGAAGGCCCGCATCGAAACCGTGCTCCTGCCCGAGCAGCTCGTGAACTTTGAGGATGACCCCTATACCGGCGGTCTGCGCAAAGAGAGCGATGCGGTCTCTCAGTGCATTTCCAGTCAGGTCGGCTGCGCGATGGGTTGCGTTTTCTGCGCATCCGGCGCCCTCGGTTTGACGCGGCATCTCAGCGCAGGCGAAATCGTCGCCCAGACCAGCCTAGGCCGCGTGCAGCTTGAGGCACCCCAGCACCTGCGCCGTCTCGTCTATATGGGCATGGGCGAGCCGCTGCATAACTACGAGCAAACCGCCCGTTCCATACGCGTGCTGACCCACCCCTGGGGCTTTGCCCTCGGCGCAAGGCGCATCACGATTTCCACCAGCGGTCTCGTGCCCAAAATCGATGCGCTTGCCCAGGACTTCGAAGGCCACGTCCACCTCGCGGTCTCGCTCCACGCGGCGGACAACGAAACCCGCACCAAGATTCTGCCCATCAACCAGCGCTATCCGCTGGAAGACCTCTACGCTTGTCTGAAGCGCTACCCCCTGCGGCGCCGCCGCTGGATCACGATTGAGTACACCCTCATCGAGGGCATCAATGACGGCCTCGCGGATGCCCGAGCGCTGGCGCGCTGGCTGCGTGGCCTGTGCGTGAAGGTCAATCTTATCCCCCTCAACCCTGTCGACCATGTGCCGCTGAAGGCCCCGAGCCCCGCCCGCGTTCACGCCTTCCAGCGCCAGCTCATGGATGCGGGCTACAGCGTGTATGTCCGCAAGCAGCGCGGTGATGACATCGACGCCGCCTGCGGCCAGCTCGCCATGCGCGCCGCACCCGCCCGCCCAGCTCGCCCCGCCGCTACCGCCCGCCGTCTCGCCCTCCTTTGATTCGTTGAAGAACAAGGTTAAGCCGTAACCGTTCAGGGGGTCCAGATAGCGAAAACGCTGCGGGAAAAAGCAAGTGGGCGCCCTGGCCCCGCTTGACGGCTTTAGGCCACCTTGAAGGCAGAGTGGGGGAGGGGCGTGCGGGATTCACTCCCGCAGTCCCGGGGGCATGCGTGTGAAATGTCCCCCTGAACATTTACGGTTAAGCCTGCATCGGTCGACGTCGGCAGGGAGGGCGCGAGCGTGCCGATTCTCACAGGGGTGCGGCCTCTACGACGGGACGATGATCTGTCGGCGTTGATTCTTGCCTAAGTCTATGAAAGGAAACATTTTCCCACTCACAGGATGATTACAGCTCTCGCGAGTGGGAAATTCAATCTTTACAGAGGGTTATGCGCGTGTCGCTGGCGCAGGCCACGGGTCCGCGCGCTAGCTCAGGGCGTGGGTGTGGGTGAGGACGGCCTCGATGAGGGCGGCCTGGGTGGTGAGGTCAGCGGGAACTTTGCAGGGGACGAAGCGACTGCGTCCGCCCTCGCGGGGGACGCGGATAAAGCGCGTTGGCAGAAAGGCGCTGAGCTGGCCGACCAGGCGCTCAAACTGAATGGCAGGCCGGTCGTTGACGGATTTTTCGGCGACGAAGTAGTCCAGTGACATCGGCTTCGCGAGCGCTGCTAACCGCACGGAGAAGGTATTGGTGTTGAAATCCGGAACTGCGCTGCCGTCGAACTCCGGCGTGAGGCGGAAGCCTTCGATGACTTCCGGGCGGCCATTGAGGCGTGCGGGGATGCCGCCGGCATCGCCTGGCGCTTTGGGCGCGACCTCGAAGAGCAGGTCCGCGTCCTTGACAGCGCCCACTGTCGCCATGAGCTCGGGCGTGAGGGCGGCACCTAGGTTGTCCACGTTCGACACGAAGAGCCATTCCGCGCCGTTGTTCGAGAAGCGCTCACGTAGGCCTGCGCGCTCAAGCGCAAAGTGGAAATCACCGTGCCCAGGCGCATAAGGCGAGACGCGGCCCTCGGGGTCCACAAAGAGGTCGCCAGCATCCGTCATCCGCAGGGAGATGAACTGCGGAAAGACATGCACTGAAAGCAGGTCCTCGCTGGGGTAGCTCGCTAGCCATGCGCTGACGGGCGCATGCGAGGCAAAGCTCGTCATGATGGCGACGTCCAGTGGTGCGCCGCTCTGGCGCGCCAGCGCTTTCAGCTGAGCGAGTTTGAGGGCCAAAAAGTTTTGGCCCTCCCGCACTTCCACCAAGCCCTTCACTACGCCGCCAAAGCGCGTCGCCATGCCACCCGCCAGAATGGCCGCCGCAAACCTCGGACGCCGGGGAGTTGCTTCCGGGGCGTTGCCAGAGAAGCCGAGTTCCAACATATCGCAGGGCTCGGGGGCAGCGAGGGTGCCTTGGCATGGATTGCGTGCGCCTTTGGCGCGCGTACGGAGTTCGTGAGCCTGGCGAAGCCATAGGTCGCGGTCGAAGCCGAAACGTTCCAGTACCGTGCGCGTTGCGGGGTCGCGCTCAAGCGCCGAGTCAAAGTCTGCGGAAAGGTGTTGCTCGTGCTTCGTGTCCATACGCATAGGCCCTCGGCCGCGCGCAGTCTGCGCGGGGTGCTAAACTAGGTATATCGAAGTACGCCGACCAAAGAAAGCGCGCAATCGCGCGCGTCGGGCCGGCGTGTGGAATAGAGAAATCAGTGTACGTCACGTGTGCCATGTTTGTAAGCCATGCCTGTCGGATTAAGCGCTATCCCTGGGCTGCGCTCGCGCTGGCGTTACCACCCGTTCCAGCGCGGGCGACGCTTTCTCGTGACGTGGGCTGTGTTTTCTTAGCGTCGGTGCGGCATGGACTTCGTTCGCTCAAGTCCTCGCATTCACTGCACCCATGGGGCGGCGCCGAGACCGTTCACAGACTCACAGCGCCTCAAGGCGTGCAAGACATGGTAAGTGACGTTAGGGCCTCGCGCGCCTTCTGTGGGCCTATGAACACGGTGAGTCTTGTGGGTTCCGGGGTCTCTTGAAGCGACGCGTTGAAGCCTCCGTCGGATTGCTTGGCTTGAGCCTCGTAGGGTCAGTGGCCCTGCATTTTCGTGCCTATGAGGCGCTGGATAACCTTGCTGCTTCCTTCGAGGCGCAGCCGAAAGCCTCTCGGGCGCGTGGCTCTGACGTGGAAGTAACCTTCGAGGTTCAAGATCAGGCGGAGCCCGCAACGCGCCAACAGAAGGCCAAGTCCGACGCAACTTCCCGCACGCAAGCGAAGCAGGTGCCCAAGCAGGCCGAACCGCCACCCAAGGAGCCGCCGCCGAAGCCGCCGGAGACCGAGCCGACACCGCAGGAGCCTGCGTCACAGAATCGTCTGGCGGTGCGTCAAAAGTCGACGCGGGAGGAGACGCCCGAGAACGCGCGTTTTGAGGCTGACAAGGCCAACAAGGTGGAGGAAGAGACCGTCGCCAAGCAGCGGGATACCCAGAGCGATGAAGTGGAGGTCCGCGATGAGGCGCCGAAGGGGGTAAGTGGAGAGCGCGCTGCCACCGAAGAGACGGAGGAGATTAGCGCCAAGCAGGCACAGAGGGCGCAGCCGGAACCGCCTAGTGAGCGCGCCCAGCCGCAGCCGCGCAGCACCCAGAAGCAGGCCAGTGGTCAGCAAGGCGGGCCGTCAGGTGAAGGCGGAGCAGGGACACCGGGCACCCTCGGTGCGCTAGAAAGCGGACAGGCTGGCAAGGTGGACATCGGCCGACCGGCTACGGGCGGCGGTGGCAGCCCCGGGCAGCGCGCCAAGCAAGGTGACGGTGGCAAGCTGGGTCAGGTCGATCCGCGCCTAAGGCTCTCCTGGTCAGCCTATGAGCAAGATGCGGGCAGTGACGCGCTCGCCGCAGAACGCGCGGAAGCCCATCAAGCTGCACGTGCTGCGCGACAAAAGACAGGCATCGCTCAGGGGCAGGGTGAGCGTTGGCGCGAGTTTCGTGCCGCCGCCGAAAACTACGTGCCCAACGTCAAACCTGGCAATCAGACTGCCCTTAACGCCGCAGCATCGCCCTTCGCATCCTACCTGAGCGCCGTGCACATCCCGATTCATCGGGAGTTTGCCGATAAGTTTCTTTCGTCGCTGCCCCTCACCAATCATGAGCTAGCGAGTGCGGACCTGCGTACCGTCCTCGAAATCGTCCTCGACGCGCAGGGAAAAATCGCGCAGCTAGGCATCATCGCAAGTTCAGGCCATACCGTCTTCGACCTTGGCGCCTACGAAGCCGTGAAGCGCGCCGGCCCATTCCCCACGCCGCCGGAAATCACCCAAAGCTACGATGGTCGTGTCTATTTTCACTGGGCTTTCCACCGCGACAACCGCGCCTGCGGCACCTTTAATGCCCGCGCCTTCAAACTAGACCCCCGCTCCGCCCCCGACCGCCCCAAGGGCAGCTAGGTGAGCGGCCGCAAAAGGTTTCGCCGCATACACATGCGTGTCCGGTTAAGGGCCTGAGCCGGCCGTGCGTCCTCGCAAAGAATCCCGCGCCTTCCTTAAGCTCGCTGCGTTTTTGGGCTGTGGGCGCTCGAGCACAGACCCTCCACCGAACACGTAGATCGATTAACCGCTCACGCATGACCGCATACGATGACTTCAAAGGACGGTGCCGTTGCTCGCAAGTCTAAAAGTATCGTGCGCTAGTGTGCGGGATATTTTGTGAATCGGACGTGGCACAGGCGACCAAGGTCGTTGGCGACGCATCGTTGGGTGGTAAGCGTTCAGGGGATCCAGAAAGCGAAAACGCTGCGGGAAGAAGCAAGTGGGCGCCCTGGTCCCGCTTGCCGGCTTTAGGCCACTCTTGAAGGCAGAATGGGGGAGGGTTTGCGGGATTCACTCCGGTAAACCCGGGGGGGCATGCGTGTAACATGCCCCCCTGAACACTTGCGTGGCTTGAGTCCTCGGTGACCAGCGCAGTGTTAGTCTGCGGCGTAACCTGCTTTGCGAGCGAATGTCGCCTCTATTCGCAACTACTAAGTGACTGAATCCAATCCGATACGAGCCGAAGGCCCTGTCTGTCTCGGCGTGAGACGCCAACTGGAGGCATTCGGTGCTCCGCGCTGTGCTCCATGCGCGCTAGGAGTACCGAACGTTCCGGGACACCAGGCGCGATGAGAAAGGGCTGCGCAATACCGAGGTCATGCAGCTCGGGGGGGACGTCACACGTTCGAGTGTTAGTGAGCGGTGTAAAATATCGAAGGTCGATGCGCGCTCGGCCTCCAGCACCGGGTCGGTGACAGCCCGAGCAGTTGCTGTGCAAGTAGGAGCGTGCGTCATGCTCAAGGTCACCGGAATCGAGCGCCATCGCAGGGGTCGACCACGCGTCTGGGACGTTGGCTCCGAGGTACCCAAGATCGGCCCAGAGTTGGAGCTGATCCAGGTTACGATTCCGCCACGACACCTCACGATCAAGCTGTGCGAGTTCTGCTCCAAGAACGATTTCAGCGGCCTCCGTATGGCATTCAAAGCAGCTAGTTTCCGGCGGGACTGACCAAACGCTTCCGTCTTCGAGCGGCACCTCAGCTCCCTCGGTAACGCGCTGGGCGCCGACGGGCCCTCGGTGCGCGTAGGTTGCCGCGCGCCATGTTCCCTCAATGGTCCGCCATAACAGTCGCGTTTCGACGGTCCGGCCCCCGCTGACAAACTCCTTGATAAGCACCGTCCCTTCTGGGAACGACAGCTTGCCCTGCGGAAGAACGCGAACGGTTGAATGGCTTGGTACGAAGACGGAGCGGCGCTTGTCTAAGCCATCGGACCAGAAGGGAGCGGCGACATCGTACTGAGAAAAACCGCTGCTTAGCTCGCCGAGTTCGTCAAAACAGCCAGTATCTGCGAGCTGTCCGGGGATTCCGTCGCCAGGAACGCCGCCGGAGTCCTCTATCAGGTAAACTTCGCCCGCAGCGTTGAGGGCCAGAAGTCGACCATCTTCGAGCTGTGCGAAATCGGTCACCCCGGCGACTCGTGTTAGGGAGAGCGGGATAACGGGTGCTGTATCCGCTGTAGCGGGGTCGAACGCCATGATCTCGCCCGTCACAAAATCTCCAAAAACATAAAAGCCATCAAGCTGCTCGAGGGCCGGCGAGCGCAACACTCTGCCTCCCGTAACGGACTTGCCGCGTCGATGATTATAGCTGTAGACCGGTGGGGTGAAGCGCTCAGCTTCACAACTCGGGTACGCCGAGAAGCATTCGGGGCCTTCCACAAGAGGCCAGCCGTAGCTGTGTCCGGCTTCGACGAGGTTGATTTCCTCCCAACTGTGAGCACCTACGTCTCCAAGCCAGAGTGCGTCTTGCTCGGGGTCGTAGGACATACGGAACGGATTGCGGAAGCCCAGTGCAAATATCTCGTGACGCGTTGTCTCTGGGTCCAAATGAACGAACGGATTGTCGAGCGGGATAAGGGGTTCACCCGGTGCTACGTTGAGCCGGACGACTTTTCCTCTCAGGTGGTCGAGATCGAGCCGTGAGATAGACGGGGTATTTTCAAGCGGACCATCGCCGAAAGATGCATAAAGATAGCCCTCCGAATCGAAAGCAATGTCTCCGCCGGCATGCGAAGCGTGACTCGAAGTGGTTGAGTCGAAAGCAATAAGTTCACGCGTTAGTGTAAATCGCTGTTCTTCTTCTGAAAAGACGAACTCCGATAAGAAAATATGAAAATTGACCGGATTCAGCGCCGCGTATAGACCGTAGGCCGTTCGGTTGTTATCAAAATCGGGAGAGGCGCGGAAAGCCAATAAGTACTCCACGCTGACGTGAGGGACCTGGTCTTGTAAGTCCAACACTTCCCGGTGTTCTTGTGTGTCAATGTTGACTTCGAAAACTCGACCGCCTGAGGCCGACATCCACACCTGACTTTCCCGCACCGGCGTAAGTGACGTGATATAATTGCTTTCGCTGATAGCTGCATCGATCGAAAACTTGAGTGTGGGTGAGTACTGCGAGGCTTGAAGTTCCGTGAGCGTGACGCAGGGTCTGTGGTCACCGTCTTCGCACGTCACCAACACATCTACACCCTCTTGGCGCAGTCTACAGACTTGTGCCGGCGCTATGGGCTGGTGACGCACCCTCATGTGTCGAGCTTCCGCGACCCGAAGTTCTGTGAGAGCGATGCGGCTGTCTTCGTCTGGGCTGATTGCGTGTCCTTCGCGGGTCTCGAGAACCAAACCTTTTCCGTGTAATCCGCGTACGATGAGGCTGGGGACGTTGGGAGTGACTTCGGCGGCGTCTCCGCTGTTGGGCATGAGGGTCACGCGTGTGCAACTTGCCAGCGCGAGCGCAATAAGCGATGTCGCGGGCACGGTGCGAAGGAACCGGAGAAGCAAAAGCTCAGGCATTATGCGCAACAGTGTAGCATAGATACCCCCGATAGCGTGAGGTCTTGCGTGTCTAAGTGTGGAGTTGGCCTCAGGGTCAACCTGGACACGCGGTCAGGGCGTCGAGAAGGCAAAAACGCTGCAGGAAATAGTAAGTGGGCGGTGCGGCTCGATGCGCAGCTTCAGACCGCCTGATAGCCCACACAGGCGTAACTGTTCAGGGGGGCATTTTACAAAATGCCCCCGGGTTTTCGGGAGTGAATCCCGCAAACCCGCCCCCGAAAACCTAAAGCTGCGTGCGGGGCCCCAACGCCCACTTGCTTCTTCCCGCAGCGTTTTCGCTATCTGGACCCCCTGAACGGTTACACACAGGCCCAGGTACGCAGAGTGAGATGGCGTGCTTGGGTAAACGAAGCAGGGTTCGCTCCCGCAGCCCCCAGAGTATGCGCACAGAATGCTGTATGAACGGTTTCCTTTGAGCAATCAACGACGGATTCTCGAAGCGGCATGCGTGATCGGTTGAGGCTCTATGCTCGAGCGCCCACAGCCAAAAACCGCAGCGAACTTAAAGAACGCGCGGGATTGTTTGCGAGGACGTACGGCCGGCTCAGTCCCTTAACCGGACACGCATGCTCTAAGCGGTTGCATCAGCAGGGACCCGTTGCGCCTTTGAACGATCCCCTTATTTCTTAAGACGCAGAAAGACCCGGGGAAACGGGCCGCGTTAAGTATGGTGGGGCGAGCAGGGTCCGCGCACGGAAGGCCGATTGTCCCAGGTCTTCCGTTCCGCCAGCGCTTTGAGGGGATGGTTCAGGATGCGTCTGGCAATGCTGTGCACGACTTCTGGTGATGGCTCGGGCGGAGTTGGCCAGCTAAGCCGCTGGGTGTGACGTTAGCGGTGCGGGTTGAGGGTGAGCGGAGTCGGCGGCGGGGGGCGCTTGCGCCGCTTAAGCGGGAGCTTGAGGCGGAGGCGCGGGCGCTGGGGTTTTGTGCGCTGGGGG
>SLEO01000007.1 GCA_007124745.1 Myxococcales bacterium | reverse complement strand
GGGAGCGTCGCGCTGCGTGGCGCGCAGCGCCTCCACAAAGCGTGCGCACTCGACGGGTTCACCGATGCACACCGCTGTGCGCGGGTGCATGCAGCCGAGCCCGTCCGAACCGAAGAAGTCGGCGGCTAGCTGGGCCGCAAGCACTGCGTAGGCGGTCGGGGTACGGGCGTGGCGCAGGTCGATGACCGCTGCGCCGTAAGCCGGGCCGCGCTCGATGAGGCGGCTCACGCCCAGGCGCTGACGTAGTGCGTGCAGCAGGGCTTCATCGCCTTGGGCGTAG
Source organism: Myxococcales bacterium (assembly GCA_007124745.1). Classification (GTDB taxonomy): domain Bacteria; phylum Myxococcota_A; class Polyangia; order Polyangiales; family SLQV01; genus SLQV01. Next base: position 51,963 of record SLEO01000007.1, on the reverse strand, counting down.
ACCAGTGCATGCGCTGCGCAGAAGGCGTCGAGTTCCGCTGCATCGAGGCGCCTCTCTAGCCACGCAACAGGGACGCGTTGAGCGTCGGGCGTTGTCCGCTGAAGTGCGTCAACGCAGGCGCCGACAAAGGTTCGCAAGCGCGTTCCCGCCGTGTCTTGGTCCGAATATGCGCGGGAACTTGGGAGCTTGATCGTTAGCCGGGAGGCGACGCAGAGTGCGCCCAGTACTATCGGTGCGTAAGCCTGAGGAACCGTCTCCCCAAGAAACAACGCGACGGGTATTCGGTGACGTGCGGGGAGGCGCGGTGGAGTGCTCAGCGCGAGGCGGTCGATGATCGCTTCGGCGTCTTGATATCCACCGGGCGCCGCGGGCGCGCGTCGATGGCTCGGCGATGCAGCCTCCTCGCTCGGTGTAGGAGCTGGATAGCGGTCAGGTTCGGTGACATCTTCGCTCGGTTTCTGCCCCCGCCCAGCGTCGATGCCTGGGGCGGCGCCGTCGTTTGTGGCGCTCATACGCCCCCGTCCGTCTCGGATGCGAGCGAGCAGCCGCGGAGGGGGCTTTGGGATGCCCGGCCGCGTAGCAGCAGCGTCCCCTCTGCCGTCAGCATACCGATATCTTCCGTAAGTATCGAAGCGCAGCCGTAGACGTTCGCTAGGTCGTCTATCTGAATCAGCCCCTCCTGCTCTGGCGGCAGTACTGCGAGGGTCTGTGCGTTGCGGATGCTCAGGCGCACCCAGGGCGGCGCGCAGTAGCGGGGCTCAAGGGGCGCCGTGCTGCGCACAGCGGGGAGGGGGCGCGCCCCGTCGTTGATGCCTTGCCCGGAGGGCAACGTCGTCCCCTCGCGGGGGTCCGGGGCGTAGAGCTGCGATGCGAGTTCGGTCATGCCGTACTCGGACCACAAGGGCGCGGGTCCGAGACGTGCCTCTACGCGTTGGGCGAGTTCGTCAAAGCTCAGGGCGCGCCTGCGGCCCTTGTAGCCGCCGGTTTGCATGACGCGGCTTCCAGGCGCGAGAAGGACCCTCTCTGGGAGGGCATCGAGGGCATCCGCAAGCGCAAACGCGGTTGCAAAGACAGCCACCGGTTGGCGCGCCTCTGCAAGTTTGGCGAGCTGCATCGCGGACGCCGCGGGCTGTTCGACACCGAGCCAGTGCACCGCCGCTGGCGCCGACGCACGGCGGAAGGTCGCGAGCATGTGACCCAACGAAGATGTCGGTTGCTCGACCGGGTTGGGAACAAGCAGCAGCCAAGTTGAGGGGAGTGCGCCGCTGAGCACATGAGCGCGGCCCCAGGCCAAGGCGGCGGTGTCATAGAAGGTGGCTTCCGCGAGCGCGTGCACCGCTCGCTCCGCCGCCGTGGTGCCCGAGCTTTCGAAGCGCAGGCCTCCTTCACTCGCCCGCACCCCCGCTTCTGGGTTTGCGAGGCTACCGTCGCGGAAAAGACTGATAGGTGCGGGCAGGTCACTGCCGAAGGCGAAGAGCCGCGCGAGTGCAGGGCTCCGCTCAGCCTGCCAGGCCTTCAACGCCGCCAAGAGGGCATGGAAGTTAGGAAGTGCATCGGACTCCGTCACTTGGAGCGCGCCGAGTACCTGCGAACGTAGGGGTTCAGGCAGCCGCATCATCGGTCTCTGGCCTAGCCGATTCGAGCCGCTGCGCGAGCGTTCCCTCCGCCCCGAGAATAGCGTCCGCCACGGCGTGGCTCATGCGTACGTAGGCACCCGCGCTGAGATTGAGCGGCGGCAGTAGTTGGAGGACCTCGCCGGATGCGCCAGCGAGCAGCGCCAAGATGCCGCGCTCTCGCAACCTGCCCAGTGCGGCCAAAGCGATCGGGCCGTTCTCAAATATGATGCCGATGAGCAGACCCCGCCCGACCACCCGAACGGTATCGCCAAGGGGGCTGAGCGCACGGCGCAAGTGGCAAAGCATTGCTTCGCCGGCGGCGCGCACCTGCTGCACAAAGCTCGGCCGCTGCAACGCCTCCAGATAGGCGAGGGCCGCCGCGCATAAGAGAGGTGAGCCGAAGTAGGTCGCGGTGTGCAGGGCGCCGAGGGCCGCCCCACGCTCCGACCAGGCCTCGGCGCTTTTCGGGTTGAGCAGCAGCGCGCTGATAGGTAGCCCCGCCCCCAGTGCCTTGCCCGCACACAGCATGTCGGGGAGGGCGCCCTGCGCGGTGCTCTCCCAGCACACGCCGGTCCGCCCGAGCCCCGTCAAGATCTCGTCGGCGGCGCTGAGGCAGCCGTGCTTGCGGGCAAGGTGGGTTAGCTGCGCCAAGAAACCATCGGCGGGGCGCGTGACCCCCCCGCGGCCGAGTATCGGCTCAAACAGCACAAGGCCTGGAGGTTTTGGCCGCCGTAGAAGGGAAGCGAACGCTTCCAACGTGGCCTCGGCGTCCTGCGCTGTGGTCGGAAAATCGAGCCAGGAGACCTTCAGGCGTAGCGCTGCAGCAAAGGGCTGCCTGAATGCATCGCTCAGGCCGCACACGGCAAGCGGTCCCAGCATCAGTCCGTGATAGCCGCCGCGAAAAGCCACCACATGCGGCCTGCCTGTGGCGAGCAGCGCGGTTTTCAGCGCCGCGTCGATCGCATCTGCGCCGTTAAGGCCCAGCATGACCCGAGCGTTCGGCCAGGGGGCAAGCGCTCCAAGTGCGGCGAGCAAGCGGGCCTTGGCAGCGTTGGGGTGAAGGTCACCAAGGCCATGGGTGAGGGTGAGCCCTTGCTTCACGAGTGCTGCGAGCCACCGCAGGTTGGTCTGGCCCAGGGGGGCTGCTCCAAAAGAACTCGTCAGGTCGAGGTAGGTGCGGCCCGTTGCGTCGCGAAGCTGTGTGCCGTGCGCGCGTGCCCAAATCGGCGCGGCGGTCGCGCCGTAGCGGCGAGTACGCCGCGCCGAGACAGCACCACATTCGTGTGCATCAAGGGCCTGCTGAGGTGCGTCGGAAGAGGCTTTCACGGGCGTCCGAGTTGCTGTCCTTGACAAAAAGGGAGCGTCGGGCATCCTAGCGCGCCGCGGCCCAGATAGCTCAGTTGGTAGAGCAGAGGATTGAAAATCCTCGTGTCGGCGGTTCGAATCCGTCTCTGGGCACCCCGGGTTCGGACACGCTGACCCCAGCGCTTGAGGTTTCCCCATGTATCTTCCGATTAGTAAAAAGTCTCGTCGCCCTTCGCGCACCAAGTGCGCTCGCCACACCGCCAAGCTGAAGGCGAAAGAGCGTCGCCGCGTGAATGGCATGCAGAGCCGCCGCCTCGGCCGCCGCCGCTAGGCGTTCGTCGACCCCGAAGCTCCGACACTGAGAGGGCATTCGGAACCTAAGGGCGTACTTTGCCCTTCGGCAACGGTTGGCACACGCCGAGCATGCGCGCGTGCCTACCTCGGTACACCGCATCACGGAAGTGACTGCGTTCCATTTACACCGTGTTCCGTCTATCAAGCGACCGCGTATCGAGTTTCCGTCGGTCGCGGCCGTGGGTGCTCCGCTGGCTGCACCACTAGAAAAGGCACTCGCAGTGGGACGGAGTGTGCTGGCGAATCCGGCTCAGCGCCGCGCTTACCCGAACGCCCATGCCGGCGCGCATGTGCGACCGGCGCCTACCTAGACGGCCGGAGCGTGAGTCAAGTCGCGACAAAAGGCTGTATTTCTGCGACCATCGGTGAGGAGCGAGAGACGCTTCTCTTGGAAGGCATGCGTTTCGTGCGAAGAGTGGCGAAAAGAGCGGTGGCGTGGGCGGACTAGGACATAACTTGCCTTCGCGGTTTGGGCCGTATCAGCTGCTCAAGCGACTCGCCGTCGGCGGGATGGCCGAGATATATGTCGCGAACACCCTGGGGGTGGGGGGCTTTGAGAAGCTCGTCGCCATCAAGGTGATCCACCCTCGCTACGCCGAAGATCCCGAGTTCATTAACTCGCTTGTTGCTGAAGCCAAGCTGCTCGTTCACCTGACGCAGGTGAACATCGCCCAGGTGTATGACCTGTGCTGTATCGACGGCACCTACTGCATCGTGATGGAGTACGTCGAAGGGGCCGACCTCTATCGACTCGGTCTCAAGGCGCGCAAAGCGAAGCAACCGCTTCCTATCGAACTTGCGCTTTTCATCGTCGCCCAGGTCTGCTCGGGCCTGACTTACGCCCACGAAAAGCGCGACCAAGACGGTAAGCCTCTCGCTATCGTTCACCGAGATATCTCGCCGCAAAACATCGTTGTCAGCCGAGATGGCGAGGTGAAGCTAGTGGATTTCGGCATCGCGAAGGCGGCGATGACCGCGTTCGAGACCGAAGACGGCGTCATTAAGGGCAAATACCATTACATGTCGCCGGAGCAGTCTAAGGGCGTTCCCGTGGACGCCCGCACCGATGTCTTCTCCGCAGGCGTGGTGCTCTACGAGCTATTGACCGGCGGTTTGCTCTACAACGAGCCCAACTTCCCGCTGCTGCTGACCGCCGTCCGGGCCGCAGACATCCCCCCACCCTCGGTCCGCCGTTCGGACCTTGACCCGGCCCTTGATGCCCTAGTGATGGGCGCCTTGCGGCGGGACCCAAACAAACGCTACGCCTCGGCCAAGGCCTTCGAGCAAGCCATCCTTACGTGTTTGCACGCGCGCTCTCCCGGGTTTGCGCCAGCGGAGCTCGCCAACTACATCCGCAAGCTCCTCAAGGGTGACCCGCCCATCACCGCGTCGGCCAGTCAGAGCAAGCCGCGTTGGAAAACCTTACTGCGCTCCGAACGGCCTCCGGGGTTGTCTCGGAAACGCAGTAGCGTTTCGCCGCCGCAGGACTCGCCGCGCTCCGAGCCGGATATCGACATACGGCAGGCCGTTCGGGAGGCGATGTTGGCGAGTGCTGGGAGCCTCAGCCGCTCGGCCACGTCACTGCTCATGGACGAGGACATCGCGGCACAGGCGAACGCTCCCGCCAAAGCGAACGTGCTCTCGCTTATTCCGGTGGCCGACGTCAAAGCGCCCGCGGCCGCCGAGCCTGCGGCGGAACCTGACCGCTTCGCGGAAGCGCTGAGACAACTGCGGGTTCGCCGCAAATCTCAGAGCACGGTGGTCAAGCCGCTGATTCGCGGTCTCGAGGATCTCGACAGCACGGACGACTCAAGTGACGTAGGTCTCGGCTTTGGCGACCGCGGCCCCTCCCAGTCAGCCGGCGACGTCTCATTCCCTACGAATCCTTCGCGTGTCCGCGTTCCTATCAGTGAAGGTGGTGCACCAAGCCCATCCCCGGAACCTGCCCAAGCGCCTTCAGCTCCGCGGCATGACGTGCGCGCCCAAGCTCCCGCAGCGCTGCGGACCGAACGTCCCCAAGCAAGCACGCGCGCGGGACTGCTTGCGCTCACTGCTGGTGCTGTACTCGTGCTCCTCGTGGCGGCCGTTGTAATGTGGGTGCGGCTTTCTTCGGCGACGGTTCGCATCGAGTCCGAGCCAACGGGTGCACATATCCAGGTCAACGGGGTAGCGCATGGTGACCAAACCCCGGCCAATATCGAAGTCGGCCGGGGAGAGGGTGGCCTCGCCGAGGTGACGCTTGTCAAGGACGGCTACGTACCTGAACGTATCTTTGTGGAACCCGGACAGCTCTCCCCGCTGCGCGTGGTCCTCAAGCCGCTCAGTGTTTCCGCGACTATCCTCTCATCCCCCGCGGGCGCCTCTGTTTTTGTCAACGGCGTGCCCTACGGCGCTGCGCCAGCGGAGGTGCCAGGCCTCGAAGTCGATGCGGTCGTCGAAGTCGAAGTGCGCCACCCGAGCCTCGGCTCAGTCATCGAGCATCGCCGGGTCGAGGCCCGTGCCAAAGACCGCTTTTGGAGCTTCGATTTGCGCGCCGAAGGTCAGTAGACGTCACAAGCATGGCGTCCCTCCGGCTTCAGGCACACAGTAGCGCGCGTGAAGGTGATTCGAGATGTTGCGTCGCTGCGGGCGGAGCTGGAAACGCTCGGCAGGGTAGGGCTTGTCCCAACGATGGGTGGGCTCCACCGGGGGCACCTCGCGTGCATCGAAGCACTGAGACCTTCAGGTCTGCCGCGAGCGGTCTCCATCTTTGTGAACCCCTTGCAGTTTGGGCCCGGGGAAGATTGGCAACGCTATCCTCGGTCGACGGAGGCGGACTTGGCGCTTTGCGAAGCGGCGGGCGTCGCCTTCGTGTTTGTCCCTGAGGCAGGCGAGTTCTATCCGCCTGGGTTTCAGACGCGCGTCCTGCCCGGTCCGCTGGCGAGTCGTTGGGAAGGCGCCTGCCGTCCGGCGCATTTCGAGGGCGTGCTCACGGTTCTGGCGCGCCTCTTCGGCCTGATCCGCCCAACGCTCGTGGCCTTCGGCGAAAAAGACTTCCAGCAGCTACGCGTCGTTCAGCACCTCGCCGAGGACCTGGCGCTCGGCTGCAAGGTGCTCGGTGTCGAAACCGTCCGCGATGACGACGGCGTAGCCCTCTCGACGCGTAACGCCTACCTGACGCCCAGCACACGGCCGCTGGCGCGGCGCCTCGTGGAGGCCCTTGCTGCCGCGCGTGCCACTTTTGTACAGGGCGTGCGTGCAGTGAACGCCGTTCAGAACCAAGTGGACGAGGTGTTGGGGGCACAGGCTGGGGGCGCCGCGCTTCATGACGGACATGGCGCGTCAAGCGCCATCGAGCGCCTCGACTACGCCGCAATTGTTGACCCGGAAACCTTGGAGCCCTGGCCGGAAGACCGCCCGCTCCGAGCCGACGCACGCTGTCTCATCGCCGCCTACGTCGGTGGCGCCCGCCTGATCGACAACGCGGCCCTGGGTCTAGGTCCAGACCTAGAAGCTTTCGCCGTCACATCCGCGCATTCGTGACCCGTGACGCATCCGCGTTCCGCCGCGATGCCAGTTGAAGTCCGGCGCCGTTTGCCTCACTCGGTTAGCGACGCGTAGCGGGCGGTGGTCGGCTGCCGACCTGGCCGCTCGCGACCGCCTGGGCGTAGGCCTGCGCAGCAGACGCGGCTTCAGCACCAAGGTTGGCGAAGGGGCGCGCGAAGGGTGGGGTCGTGTCCGAGAAGCCGAGGATATCGTGCGCGACGAGTATCTGACCGCTGCAGCCCGGGCCTGCTCCGATGCCGATGGTGGGGATACGCACGCGAGCCGTGATTTCATTGCCGAGGCTATCCGGCACATTTTCAATGAGAAGGGCGTAGGCGCCTGCGTCAGCAAGCACCTCGGCCGTAGCGCAAATAGCAGCAGCGCTCTCGGCGTCGCGGCCCTGGCGAGGGTAGCCCCCAAGGGTCCGCGCGGTCTGCGGCCTTAGGCCGACGTGGGCCATGATGGGGATGCCCGCTTCGACCGCGCGCGCGATGAGCGGAGCTTGGCGCTCAGTGGCCTCGATTTTAACGCTGTCCGCGCCACCTTCCTGCAGCAGGCGCCCGAGCGCGACGAGCGCTTCATCTTCACTGCGGGACGCCCAGAGGAAGGGTAGATCGGCGACGACGTGCGCCCGCGCGGCGCCCGCGCGCACCGCCCGCGTGTGATAGATGACGTGTTCCAGCGTCACGCTGACGGTGTCACGCTGGCCCTGAAACAGCATGCCGAGGGAGTCGCCGACGAGCAGCACATGTGCGCCTGCGCCTTCGAAAAGCCGCGCCATCCAGGCATCGTAGAGTGACACCGCGACGATCGCTTCACCCTTGGCTTTGAGCTTCGCGAGGTCAGCCACGGTGATCCGCCGGCTTGCGTCCGGAGTTTCAGAATACACGCCATCGAGCTTAGTACGTAGCGGCGCTGAAGCGAAGTGACGTCGCTTGTTCAAGTCGTCCGAGTGATTTTCGTGACGATGCTACTTGCCTTAGCCTGAACGGGTCTTGAGCCGCTGGCTCGCTGCGTTCTTGACGGCGGCGGGGATATTGCGGCTTGTCGAAAGCGCGCGAATGTCCTTATCGCGGAGATGGTTCACTAGCCGTAGGGCGAGGGCGGTCGGTGCCTTAGGGTTGGCCACCAAGGCGTGCTTCACCTCGTAGTAGCGAAGCCAGTCCCGTTTATTGCCGATGAAGCGCAATACGTCCTCCGCGACCTCCTTGCTGCGCGCGTAGGCGGTGGCTTCACCGACGCTGACCGCTGGTGACTTGATCGCCGCAAGTGCCACGTTCTTGGAACCGTCGCGCACAAGCACGGCCCGCGCGCTGGCATTGCCCAGGGTGGCGAGGCGAATCTTCTGCGCCATGTTCATCTTGCCAATAAGCGTGGCGATGGGTTTGGATTTGGCATCCTCAAGTGCTTCTGCGGCGCCTTCCTCGTCGGCGACTTCGCTTTCGCCGTTCGCGGCCAGTTGCGCTTCCATGAGCGTGGCTTCGAAGGCATCCGCGGCAAGCGCGGCATCCTCTTCAGCCTCCGCCAGCGCCGCCATGTGCTCCTCAAGCGCGGGAATGGCGTTCAGTGCTACCCCCTGGCGTCCAGCGAGTTCGATCAAGCGGTCGAGTAAAACGGAGGACGCAAGGGGGTTGAAGTAGAGGCATTCGATAGCGCGAGGTACGGCCAGCATGCGAACTTGGTTATTCGCGAGAATATCGAGCGTTTCCCGGTCCGTGGATGTGGCGAGCGCCGCAAACGTCTGGTCATTGGTGGCTTTATTGGCCGCCACCAAACGCAACACCTCCGCGTGAGATGCGCAGGCTTTGGCGACGGCCTGCAGGGCTTCGGCAAGCGCCACTTTCTGCGCCGCCTCGCTCAGGACGGGCAGCGGGAGGTTGCCGAGGCTTTCGCGCGCAATGTCGGCTGCCTCGTCCGTACCGCCCGCAAGTGCGGCGAGCGTGCTGACAAGTTCGACCGCCGCCAACGGTAACGCGCCCCGCGCGGCCATGTTACGTGCGGGCGCGGGTGCCTGCGCCGAGGTGAACTTGCGCACCTTCTCTGGCAGCAGTGCGCTGTCAATGGTGAGCCACGGGAGTGATGCGAGCGACGAGTCCTTGAGCACGACCCTTAGGCTATCAGGCTCACCACCGGCTCCGAAAGGCAAAGCCGCTGCCCAGCCGTCAGGGTTGAGCGTTCAGGGCGTCATTCCCTTGATGCGCAAGGGATCGCTCGCTACGTCCGCATCGCGGTAGGCTACCTTTCCGTGCAGACCGCGCGTCTCGATGATGTGCCCGTTGGCCGTAATCCAGACCGCCTCAACGGCGTAGTCGAGCTGATTCAGCAGCGCTTGGCCCGCCTCGGGCCCCACTATAAACAGGGTGGTCGCGAGCGCATCGGCGGCCATGCCGTTTTCCGACAGTACGGTCACGCTAGCACTCGCGCGCGCAGGATAACCCGTGCGTGGGTCGATGATGTGGTGCCAACGACGACCCTCGCTATCCATGAAGTAATGCTCGTAGTCACCTGAGGTGGCGACGGCAACGTCACTCGCTTCGATGAGGGCGAGCGGTTCTGCTTTGCGTGGATGCCGCACGGCGAAGCGCCATGACCTTCCACCCCGAAGCCCGCTGAGATGCACCTGGCCGCCAGCATCCAGCATGAAGTCGCGCACGCCGCGCTCGCGCAGAAGGCGTCCCGCCTCATCCAGCGCGTATCCTTTGGTGATGCCTCCTGTGCCAATGACCATGTCGGGCCGCGTCAGCCGCGCTCGTGAACCGGCTACGTCGATCTCTAGCGCTCGGTAGTCGATGCGGGGCAGGCGCTTGGCGATGGCTTCCGGGCTCGGTGCTTCGTTCCGCGTGTCGTCAAAAGTGTAGAGCCCTCGGAGTGCTGCCCACGTCAGATCGAAAGCGCCCGCACTGAGCTCGGAGATGCGCGTTCCGAGACGTAGGTTTGCCAGGGTATCCGGGTGAACCTCGAACCACTTGCCACTGCCCGATCCCCGGTTGATCTGCGAGATTTCGCTGTCGGGAATCCATTCCGATAGGCGAGTTTCGATTCGCGCCATGACGTCAAACGCGGCCTCCACTGCGGCTTCGGTCTCCGCACTTGCAGGCTCGGGCACCACGATGCGGAAGTAGGTTCCCATCAGCTTGCGTCTGAAGGTTCGCAGTTCCGGCTCGGCTCCGCTGCCACTGTCCAAGCGGGCCGATGGTGATGGTGTTTCCGCGGCAACACCTGAACGCTCTGCGGCATCAGCCCGCCGCGACGTTTCGGACAACGGACCTCGTTCGGCGTCACCGCGCGCGCTGCGGGGCCCCAAGTCACACGCCAGTAACAGACACCCGACGGCGAGGCCTGCCGCGCCACGCCGCAGCCCTTCGCCATAGACGCGCGCTAATGCCTTCGCGCCAGACTGAGACCTTCCTCGAACTCCGCGCGTCGGGAACGCTCGCGTCGCACAGGTCGTGTCTTCACCTCGCCGGTAACGGCGCGGATGCTCTGGCGCGCGGCTTTCGGCCAGGCGCGCGCGCGATGCTTGAATGCTCCACGGCATGCGCGAGATTTAGGTCGCATCGGTACCGGATGCCATGGCAGGCGTTTCTGTAAATCCTCCGGGCCGCAGACCTTGCTCAGAAGGGCAAAGTCCCCCATGTTTCTAAAGTGCTAGCAGCCCTAGACGCACAGGTGAACGCCGCCGCAATCACGTCGGGGATGGTAGCCAGCACCACGGACTACATCAGCCTTCATCGCGGCCGGTCCCAGAGTGCGTTGCAAGACGGACAGGACGGCGTGCGTATCGCCGAGGCTTGGTCGCGGGCGCTCGACGGGCTTTTGACATCGCTCTTCGCGGCGTCCTCGGCGCTGTTGCGCGAGTCTGCCAAACACGCGCACCGACCGTCCTTTGAGCCCACGTTGGTCGCGGTCGGTTCATACGGTCGCGGCAGGGTAGCGCTACGCAGCGATGTTGACCTCGTGCTGCTAGCGCCGGAGGTGCCCGGTGGCGAGGGTGCGTGTCCACGCACCCAAGCCTTTGCGGAGTTTCTCTTCTACCCCCTGTGGGATTCGGGACTTGAGGTCGGTCACACCATTCAGACCGAAGAAGGGTTTTTGGCACACGCCCTCGCGGATCTGAAGATGGCCACAGCGCTGCTTGACACGAAACTTATTGCCGGCTGCGCGGGGCCGCTCGCGTCTTTGAAGGCCGCTTTCGCACACAATCTGACGCGAGACGAAGTGTTGCGCCGGCGTCTGCTTGAAGCGCTCGCAGAAGAGGTAAGCAGCCGGCATCAGCGTTTTGGCGACTCTTCCTTCTTGCTTGAACCTCAGCTCAAGCTCGCGCGGGGCGGTCTGCGCGATGCAGATGTGCTCAGCTGGGCGGGGCACATTCGCTGGGGCGCCCGCGATAGTCAGAGCCTGGTTGCGGCGGGTGCCATAAGGGAGTCCGAGCATCTCGCGGTGCGGCAAGCCGCTGACTTTATTTGGCACCTGCGTCAGCTCATCCACGCAACCGGTCGTATGCGGAACGACCGGCTGAGCTTCGAAGACCAGGAGGCTATCGGTCTGCGTCTCGGCTTCGGTACGTCGCCCGCCGAAGCGGCGGAACGCATGATGCAGCTCTACTACCGACACGCGAAGATCGTGGCTGAGAGCTGCGAGCGACTGCTGTCCCGCGCGCTTGACACGAGCACTGCAGACACACGCTGGGAGCAGGTGGGTGATTTGGGTCATGGGCTCCGGCTTCGGACGGACGGGGTCCGGCTCAAGCTGCATGCGGAGGCGGGCGCAAGCGAGACGCTTACGGCAACGCAGACCCTCGCGGTGGTTGAGGCGGCACGCGCGCGTCCCTTGCCACTTGGCGCGACGCTACGCGATGCGCTGGCGCGCGCCTGGCACGCGAAGGGGGTGGTCTCCGAGCTGCGCGAGTCGGCCAAAGCACAGACGCTTTTTCGGCAGATCTTGTTGACCCGAACGCCCGCCGTCTTCGCGCGCGGGACGCTCCTGCGGGAACTCCACGACCTTGGATTCATCACCGCCGTGGTGCCCGAGTTTTTGCCGCTAGTCGGCAAGGTGCATTTCGACGTCTACCATACCTACACCGTAGACGAGCACTCGGTGCGAGCCCTCGACTGGCTGCATCAGCTCATGTCCGGGGCCGAAGCCGCAGTGCTCCCGCGCACGTCGGAACTCGCGGCGAAGATGGCAGATGACCACGTGCTCGCGCTCGGCGTCCTGTTTCACGATATCGGCAAGAATGCGGGTAGGGAGCACCCTGAGGTCGGTGCGGTGATGGCCGAGTCTATTTGCCCAAGGCTTGGCCTTGGCCCGGAGGAGACCGCCGCCGTCGCCTGGCTCGTTCGTTACCATTTGCAGCTCTACCATTGGGCGATGCGGCGAGATGTCACAGACCCAGAGATCGCCCGGGATGTGCGTAGCGTCATTCCGTCGCGCACTGTACTCGACCGACTTTTTCTGCTCACCCTTTGCGATCTAGCAACCACGAGCGAGAAGGCCCTCACGCCTTGGAAGCTCGAGCTGCTAACGGCGTTCTACGACCAGGCCTCGAAGTTCCTGAGCCCGGAGGTGGACGAAGCCGATCCTGCCACCTGGCAAGCGCGTGTTCTGGCGGGTCTGCCCGCCGACCTCGCTCGCTGGATGGAGGCACGGTTAGCGCAGGCGGGAGCTGCTAACCTCGAAATCTTCGGGCGGATACGACGGCGGCAGGAGCATGCGGATATCTTGATTTGCAGCACGAGCCCCTGCGGTCTGCTCCCGGCCATTGCGGCGGACCTTGAGGCCAGCGGCGTTAACATCGTGGGGGCTCGTTCCTGGTTCAACCCGTCGGCCGTTGCCCGACCTGATGGTAGCCCCGAGTTCGCAAAGCAGCGCTTCGACCTCTTGACGGTCAACGAACGCAGCGGAGAGTGCTGGACAAAGGAGCGGCTAGCGGAAGTGGAGGCGGCGCTGCACGCTTCCCTTGGATCAGGCGAGATGTCGGTATTGACACAGGCCAGGCGCCGCATGCTTGAAGTCAGCTCTCCCCTTGTGCGCCGGCGCCTTCCCCCCATTGAACCTCGCATTTCGTTTGAGCGCACGCAGCACGGCGAGGCCGCCATCATCGAAGTGCGGGCGGCAGACAGCGCAGGGCTGCTCGCGCGCCTGACGCGCGTGTTGGCGGAGCACGGTCTCGAAATCACCTACTCCGCCGTCGCCACCGACGGAAACAAGGTCACGGACGTCTTTTACGTCCAGGCGCTCACGGGCGCGCTTCCGGACGAAGCCGCGGTTGCAAGGCTCTGCGTCGAACTCAGCGCCGTACTCTGACGCGCATCGCCCTATGCTGGCTTTATAGCGTAGAGGAAGGTCTCGCTACTCGCTTTGCGGGTGGCATCGGGTCTGAAGGCCCGAAGCGAGGCGTAGTCTTGCTTGAGGCGGCTGCGTAGCTGGGCTGTCCCTTGGCCCTCCAAGAGCTTCAACAGAAGCCCGCCTCCCGGGCGCAAGCAGGCATCCGCTACATCCACTACGCGCTCACACAAGGCTGCGGAACGAAGCGTATCGGCAGTGCGAGAGCCGATCGTGGCCGGCGCCATATCGCTGAGCACGAGGTCGAAGGGCTCGGGCCCACCTTGCAGTTCCTCGACGCTAAAGTCGAAAATGTCGCCTTCGAGAAAGGTCAGGCTCGGTTGCTCGCCAACGCCCTGGAGCGGCTTGAGGTCAACCGCTACCACTTGCCCCGAGCCCGCTAGACGTTGAAGCACGTACTGTGTCCAGGACCCAGGTGATGCACCCAAATCGAGGACCTTAAGCCCGGGACGGACCAGCCCCAATCGGCGGTCAATCTCTTCAAGCTTAAAGACTGAGCGCGCTGCGAAACCTGCCTGACGTGCTTTGTCTGTGTAGTGGTCACGCCAGCGCTTTTTTGCCTGAGCTGCCACAAGATCTCCGTCTCAGATCCGACGCATGGCGGCACCCTTGGCCGCACCAACACAGACCTAGGCCGCAGCGACGCGTGCGTTCGCTTTGGCTTTGCGGTTCGCCAAACGGACTTCTACGAGCGCGCCCGTCGGGCCCGGTACGGCGCCTCGAACCAGAAGCAAGCCGTCCTCAACTTCGATGCGGTCCACGCGCAGGTTGGGCACGGTGATGCGCACATGGCCATGGCGACCGGGCATCTTCTTACCCTTGAAGGTGCGACCCGGCGTCATGTTCATACCGATGGAACCACCGTGTCGGCGGTACTCGTGGGTGCCATGCGTGTCCGTGCCCGCACCGCTGAAGCCGTGGCGCTTGATGACGCCCGTGAAGCCGCGGCCCTTGGTCATGCCAGCGATATCGACAAAGTGGCCTTCACGGAAGACGTCCGCGAGGGATATCGCCTGGCCAACCTCGAACGTGGCGCACGTTTCCTCGGGCACGCGCAGTTCGCGGATGGTGCGACAAGGATCGGTGCCGGCTTTCTCGAAGTTCTTAAGTTCGGCTTTCGAGTGGCGCTTCGCTTTCGAAGCTCCGAAGCCGATTTGCAAGGCGGTGTAGCCGTCGCGTTCTTTGGTGCGCTTGCCCACCACCACACAAGGGCCTGCCTTGATGGCAGTAACTCGGTGCACTTCGCCTTGTTCGTCGAAGTACTGAGTCATACCGAGTTTTGTGCCGAGCAGTCCTAGATTGGTATTCATGGCGGTCTCCGAGAGCCCGAAAACTTGTCGGATACCGCTCCGAATGTCAAGCGCAGCACCGCTCTGATGTCGCAGCACCGAAGCGTATGCCTGACCAGTGAAGGGCCTGCGCCGGCTGGCCTCCTCGCCGACCATCCTCGCGAACCTTAGGTTCGCTGCGCTTTTCGGCGGTGGGTGCGCTCGCCTCCGACCCTCAACGGGTCACACAGCGCACTTAATCGATCACGCATACGCCGGAGCGTCACGCGCCGAGCGCCTGCGCGTAGACTGCGAGTTCCGGCGCTTGAGGCTCTACCCCTAGCGCGTTCAGCGCGCGCTTGGCTAGGGTCTCTGCCGCGAACGCCAAATCGCTAAGCGGATCGAGCCAACTAGCCTTTTCCCCTAGGTTGCTGAGGCCCTGTGTGGCCAGCTCGACCAAGCGCTGACACGTTTCCGCCACCGGCTTGCCCCGAAAGTCTGCGCGCAGGCCGTCATTGATGAGCGCGTGACGTAGGCGCTGAAGGTCATCGCTGGTCCATGCTTCGACGAGGCCCAGCAGGTGCTGTCGCGTGTGAGCGTCGTCGAGCAGGCCACGCCACAAAGCTGCCAACGCGAGCACGTGCGCCGTGGGCAGCGAGTCAGCGCCGCGGGTTTCGAGGGTGCGCTTCAGCCGGACCTCGGGGAAGAGCGACGAAAGGTGCGTATCCCAATCGGCTTCGGTGACCGGTTGACCTTCGAAGCCATGTTGCATCAGGTCCGCAAACGTATGCTGGTGTGCCGCGGTCGCTACGCCTCCGCGCTTGATGAGGAATACGGGAATCTGCAGCGCCCAAGCCGCATAGTGCGCGAAGAAGCCGCCGGAACTCAGCTTCGGGTGCCAAAGGGACTCGAGCAAACCGGTGCGCGCCGGGTCCACGTCGAGCCACACGGCGCTGCGCTCCGAGAGCCTGCCCCGATGCTTGCCTTCAAAGAACGGGCTGTTGGCCGTCCAAGCGGCGATGAGAGGCTGCAGTTTGGTCGCCACCACCCACTTCTCCCAAGCCGTGCTTTCGCTCTCAAAGTCGACATTCACCTGCGTCGTGGCGGTGCGCCACATCATGTCTTTGCCGCGCTGACCCGTCTGCGCAAAGTAGCCTTTCATGATGGGATAGCGTTGTTTAGGCACCGCCGGAAGATCAGCGAGCTGTGCCAACGGATGAAAGCCCATGGGCAGCCACGTCACTTCCGGCGCCTGAAGCGCTAGTTCCGCAAACAAGCTAATGACCTCCCGCCCGAGCTCGGCAATATTGCTGCGCGCTGGGCTCGAGAGCTCGAACTGGCCGCCAGGTTCAAGGGTGAAGCTCGCATCACCTCGTGCCTGAGCGATAGAGGGTCCCCCGTCGCGTTCGCGGTAGGGCGCGAACCCCCGTTGCTCCAGGTTTTGGAAAATAGCTTCGATGCTGACGGGGCCGCTGTAGGGGAGCGGCGTGCACACGGGTCCCAACAGGCCAAAGCGTTCGCACTCTACACCGATTCGGTGCGCAGCGTCGGGCTTGCAGGCGCCATGAAATAAACTCTCGGGGTCGAAGTCCGTTGCAAAGTCGCTTCGCATCTCTGCCTCATGGGTTCTGCCGTCTCGCGCCGCCACCCCCGGAGCATGGCACGGACTCCCGCCCGCGCGCAGCCTCCAAGTACAACGCGCTGCGACCTAAGCGTACGTTCGCGATTTAAGGCCGGGGTGCCGCTAGCACACCACGTGTGTTAGCCTCTGCAACGCACGGTGGGCTGAGACAAGGGTAAGCGTTCAAGGGGTCGCCATGGCGACAACCCTGACGGAAAGGGCTAGCCGGTGTTGGAGCCCCGCGCGCAGCGTTAGGCCGGCTTTGGGGCAGCTTGGGGAAGGGTAGCGGGATTCACTCCCGGAAACTCGGGGCATGCTGTAAAATGCCCCCTGAACGGTGGAGACAAGGTAAGGGCTAGATTGGTCTGTAAAGCCAAAACTCCAAAGGAGAGGGCACTTGGGTGCCGGGGGCCCATGCGCAGCTCAAGGCCACTTATTGAGGGTACAGAGCGAGCGCGTTTGTGGGATTTGCCCCTGAAAAACCGTGAAAACCTAGCGGCCATGCTCCCAAACTGGCAGCCGAGAAGCACGGTCGAGACAAGCACGGTCGAGACAAGCACGGTCGAGACAAGCACGGTCGAGACAAGCACGGTCGAGACAAGCACGGTCGAGACAAGGACCGCCAAAAGGGGCCAAGCCAGTACACGACCCGCAAGGCTCAAAGCGCTTGCATCCGAGACGCACCTTCGCATGCATGGGCAGGCGTGTTCAATGCTCTGGTGCACGCTGCTGGCGATGCTAGTTGCGTGCGCCCTCGGGGCCTGTGCGGGTCGCTCGCGCGGCCCATCCATCACGCCCTTTGACCCTGAAGACCGCGCGTACGGCCGCGTGTACGCCAAATGGACTCGGGAGACCGAGAACTTCTCTGTCGGCGCACTTACCAACGCTCTGATGGTGTCAGCGACCCTCGAATCCGTGGAGTTTCGCGACGCCTATCACCGGCTACTCGCCCGAGACCTTGGCCTGCCTGTAGACGAGGCTGCCGTCGAGGCCGAGAAGGCGCGCGCCGCGTGCGAGTGTGAGGTCGCTTTCATGGTGACGTTGACCGGCAGACGTTTCCGAGAATCCATACTCACCGGGCGCGAGTCTGCGTGGAATGTGTGGTTGGTTGTTGGCGAGGGCCTCTATAGGCCCGCATCGATCGAACGCTTCAGGAAGCCTAGCCCTCAACAACAGAAGATGTTTCCATCCATATCGCGTCTGCGTGCGGCGTTTCGCGTCGTGTTTGAGCGGCCCGCGTCTCTGGGCGCAGAAACCCCTCTACGGTTGCGCTTCACCGGGCCCTACGGGCGCACGGACCTCGTCTGGAATCAGGGCATGAGTGGTCGCCCTATGGAGGAGTACGATGCGGGTCCCTACGAGGAGATACAGCCATCGACGTCGGCACAAGGGGGCGTGAGCGATGCGCGTCTGTAACGCGGGTTCGCATCCAACAGCGGAAACTCAGGCGCGGGGTCATGTGCCACCCTCCCCACGGCGGGGCCAGCCTACGTCTTCTTTAGCTTTCGGCAGTAGCCGTCCCGGCGTTTGCTGTGCAGCGCTGAGCGCTTCCCTAGCGCTGGTAGCTAGTGCGTGTGGTCCCCGCTCCCAAGAAGGAGCGGAAGGCGGTGAGCTTGCCACGCGTGCTTCAGAGGTGTCAGGCGGTGATGTGGCCGCGGTGGTCAATGGTATGCCTATCGGAGCGCCTTCACTTAGCGCGCTGGCGTGGCGCATGCTCGAGCACGGTTCGTTACCGGCCGACGGTGTTGCGCCCCCAGATGGTGCGTATGCCGGCGTTGGCGCACCCCCAACGATTGAAACGGTGGTGCGCGAAGCCCTGCTGCGCCTAGCTGCTGCACGCCTCCTCGAGGCGGGCCCGCGAATGGGTGCCCCTGAACTCGCTTACCTCGACCGCATTGCTTTGGTTAGATCTTATCTGGAAACCATGCCTCGTGAGTCAGGGGACTCCTCGGAAGCACTCACTCCCGAACGGCTTGCGGAAGATGGGCGGCTTTTGTCTTCGAAAGTGCGGGTCACCCTCTACGAGTCGAACTTGCGGCTCGTTCCCCGGCTTGATGGCAGCGGGCAGCACGCCGAGGCGCAGTCCGCACCAAGGTGAGAGTCATCTCGACTTCTACTTTCCACTTCGGTTAGCTTGGCTAAAGGCAGACGGCCTAAGGCTGGCACTCGTGATGTGTCAGCGTGGGTAGGAGTGAGCCATCCTTGGGGGCGAAAGGGGTGTTTGCGCCGCACAGGTACCTCGCAGAGGTACCTGAGACGGCACCGAGCAACCGCGTTCACCGCGGATCATTTTTGGGGGGTGTGTGAGTAAATTACGAGTTCGCACTTATGCGCTAGAACTGTCAGCCTTCGGCCAGCTTGCGGCGGCCAGTGCACTTGTCCTGACCATGACGCGCGTGGGCGGTGCGGAAGCGCAAAGCATCTCTGCCTCCATTGACTCTGCCTCCGTTGACGCAGCCGCTGAAGGTGCGGGGGAGGCGCCGCCAGGCGTCCCCGAGGGAAATGTAGCCGAACTCGGTGTGGCGCAGGACGGCCTTAGCGGCTTTATACGGACGCCGTCGGCGCTGCGAGCAAGGCGCAAAATTGCCCTAGCTGGCAACTTCGCATACGGCTACACGGAGGATCAGGGGGCGCTCGATAACGGGTCGCATCACCGCATCTCCGGCGGGGTAGCCGTCGGTGTTCAACCCCTAGACTGGCTGGGTTTCTCCGCGGGTCTTGAGGGACGCGCCGACTTTCACGGAGAGGATGACCTCGGTCCTGATGACGGCAAGAGCGGTCAGCCGCGCTTCGGCGCGCGGGCGACTTACGCATTCAGCGACGACCTCGGCGTAGGTCTCGATATCCGCATGGGCATTCCTGGCAGCTCCGCGCCATCCTTCGACTTCGGTACGCTCGCACTCGATACGACCGCTATCGCTACCTACAGGTTTCTGGAAGCCTTCTACGTAGGTACGCGCCTCGGCTTTCGTTACGACCGGAGCGCTCAATCGATCGATGACCCAGGCGCGCTGCGCCAGGGCGATCGTATCGCGATCGGCATATCGGAGTACAACGCGCTGCTCTTTGCGCTGGCATTCGCCTATCAACGCGGTCCCCTCGAGCTTCTCCTCGACTACAGTCTCGACTTTCTTGTCGGTTCGGGCGCGCCGCCTTTCGCGCAGTCCCCCTCGCGCATCAACATGGGTGCCCGCTATGCGGTTTTGACTTCGCTTCAGCTTGAGGGCGGCGTTGAGGTGGTCCCATCCAGTAGACCACCCTCGGCGCCCACCGATCCCCTGGTGCCTATCGAGCCGCGGTTAAGCGTGCTTCTTGGCGTGCGCTACGTCCTGCCCGTTTGGCAAAAAGTGTCCGAAGAAACCCCGTCTGTCGCCGGCAAAGCCGAAGCCGAGCCTGAGGCTCAAACGGTCACCCTCGCGCTTGCGGTGGTCGCATCAGATGACGAGCGGCCTATCGCCGCTTCCGTGACCCTTCAGGCGGTAGATGCCCCAGAGGACGCAGAGCGAGCGTTGTATACGCGAGAGGCGAACGCCGATGGCACGCTTACGTTGAGTGACCTGGTGCCAGGTGAGTATACGTTAAGCGTGACCGCCGAGGGCTTTGAACCCAACGTCCAGAAGCTGACACTGACAAGCGACGTCCCCTCCCGTGAACTCGCCATCGCACTGGATGTAGCGGTACCACCTGGGCAGCTACGAGGTGTCATTCGAAGCTTCAACGGCGTTGCGCTGAGTGCGCAGGTTAAGGTGTCACCCGGCGACCACGCGCTGAGCACTGACGAGGACGGCGAGTTTTCGATCGATCTCGAACCCGGAGAATACACCGTTCAAATCGATGCCACTGGGTATAAGCCCCAGACGCGTACGGTTGTTTTGGAAGAGAATGGTGTGACGATTCTCAACGCGGATCTGCGCAAGAACTAGCGACCAAAATGATGTCGAAGCCGCCAACCCATCCAACCTACGCCCTGTCGGCTCCCGTGCCGCCTGCGCGCCCGGGTTGTATGCGCCTGGCGACCACGGGCCGCGTTCAGAGCCCTTGGGGCGTGCGCTCAGCGGTTCCCGCGGTCCTGGCCTCGCTGGTATTTGCCGCCCTGGGATGCAGCCGTTTCGGATGTGGGAGCGACCACCTAGCAGCGGTGCATGCTGTCAGCGGCGACGTAGGTTTTCGAGGCCTTGCGGCCAAGAGCCCGTCGGAAGCGTCGACGGTCGCTTGGGAACCCGCGAACAAAGGCCAAAAGCTTTACGATGGTGACGGCATCAAGACGGCGCCCGGCGCGACGAGCATTGTTGCCATCGAAGGTGGTGGCAACGTAGAGATCGGCCCCGAGAGCATCGTCTACTTTAAGTTGAGTCACAGCGACGCGGGCGACGCGTTCGCGCTTGATGTGACCCTCGGCGAAGCGGTGCTCCAAACCGCAAGCTCGGGGATGCGCCTGCAAACCTCTATCGGCCTTGCGCAGTTCAGTGTCGATTCTCGCGTCCGTTTTTCCTCCGAGGAGGGTGCGGCGGCATTCGAAGTTGAAGCAGGCATGGCGCTCCTGCAGGTGGGCGCGCAGGCGATCGAAGTGCAGACCGAGATCGGCCTTGCGCGCTTTGAGCCCGGCACGCAACTGCGGATGGACGCCGTCAGTGGTGAGAAAGCCAACCTAACGCTCGAGATCGGCGAAGCGGTGCTGAACGGCGAATCCGTTGAGGCTGGGACCCGCTTCGCGATTGACGTGGGCGAGCTCAGTTTTGCCATCGCCGTCGGGCCCGCGGAGATTGCCCCACCGCCAGAGGACGAAGTGCCGGAGGAGCCGGCGGAGTCTGAGGACGGCCTTGGGTCAGAAGGATTCCGACTTGAGGTCACCGGGGCGCCGCTACGTATCCGCGCACCCGGGACGAAAGCGCTGGCAGCTATGCCGGTGGGTACCCACCAGGCTGAAGCGGGCTCCGTCATTCGGCTGACGCGCCGAGGTTCGGCCGTCGTCAGCGCGAACGGTTCTGCGGCAAATGTGACCGGCCCCGCGGAGCTCACCCTCGGCGGAGCGGATGGCCTCTTCGCAAGCGCATCCCAAGGACGCGTCGAGGTGACCTCCGCCGCCTCTGAGCCGGCGGTGTTCGGTGTTAAGGGCGGCAAAGTTGTCCTTAAGGCCAGCAGTCAAAGCCTAGTGCAGCTCTCACGCAGCGGCGCTGTGGTCCGCAACCGCAAGGGTGCGGTGTCCGTTCAGGGACACATCGATCAGATCAAGCTCGGGCTCGGCGAGCACGCCACGTTGTTCAACAACGGCAAGATCGACCAGGGAGACAAACCGCCGGAGCGCGTAGCGCTGTACGTGGTCGCCGGTGAGAGCTTTACCCTGCGCGACCCCTCGCCTCCGACGGCGGTGGGATTTCGTCTCACGCGCGCCTGCGGAGAAAGCGGAGGACTCGTCGAGGTGAAGAGCGGGGCCCGCACGCTTTCCTACTCGTCAAAGGGCTCGCCCTCAGTGCACACGCGGCTTACTCCAGGTAGCCACACTTACCGGGTGCGTTGTTTCACCGGAGGATCGTTGGGGGAGAAGGAAGCCGCTTCCGGAAGAATCCGTGTTTTGCGTGATTCGGGCCTCGCCCAGTTGCCGCGCTCAGCGCCCTCAACACGGGTGGATACGGATGGGCGTAACTACACGATCCTGTACCAGAATCTCCTTCCAGAGATTCGCGTTGTCTGGCCCAAAGCGCCCGCAGCGTCCGCCTACAAGCTCACGGCAAAGCGTGTGTCCGGAGGTTCGCCGGAAACGTTCTCAAGCGCCAAGCCAACGCATGTCTTTGCGGGCGGCGACCTGCGTGAGGGCCGGTACGAGTTCACCTTTTCGAGCAACACCGGCAAAGCGTCTAAACCGACCCTTCTGGTCATCGACTTTGACAACGCGGCGCCGAAAGCGAGCATTACCTCTCCGTCTCAGGGAAGTGCGGCGCCGGGAAGCACGGTTGAGGTTTCGGGCCTAGCGATGGCGGGCTGGTCCGTGGCCGTCGAGGGCAAGCCTATCCCCATGGGCGCGAAGCATCGCTTCAGTACAGAACTCACGGTCGGCACTCAGACCGACGCCATTGCAATTCGCTTGGCTCATCCGGCTCACGGTGTGCACTATTATCTTAGGCACACGAGCAAGCAGTGAGCACAGTTCGAGACGAACTTCTAGGCACCAAGGTTCTTGGTCGCTATCGCATTGTTAAGCGCCTAGCACGCGGCGGCATGGGCGTGCTTTATCTAGCGCGCGCGGAAGGCGCAGCGGGCTTCGCGCGTCCAGTGGTGGTCAAACGCATTCTGCCGGACCTCACCGGCGACGATGCGATGACGCAGATGTTCGTGCGTGAAGCGCGGATCCTCTCTTATCTCAAGCACCCGGGCATCGTCAGCGTTCTCGATTTTACCCAGGAAGACAGCGCCTACATCATGGTGCTCGACTACGTGCATGGCTTTCATCTTGGCCGTTGGCTTAAGTATGTCCGCGAAGCGCACGGTCATTTTCCCGTGGCGAGCGCGCTGCAGATTACCATTCGAGTGCTCGACGCCCTCCACTACGCGCATGAGCTGCGGCGACCCGACGGCAAGTCGCTCTGTGTGGTGCACCGAGACATCTCGCCGTCCAACATCCTCGTGGATGTCGAAGGGCAGGTGAAGCTGGTCGATTTTGGTATCGCGCGCGTGATGGGCGAAACCGCGATGTACAAAACAGAGGACACCACGGTGAAGGGTAAGTTTCCCTACCTTGCGCCGGAGCTTTTCAATGGTCAGCAGCCGACGGCGCAAAGCGACCTCTACGCAAGCGGCCTTGTGCTTCACGAGCTGCTCTGTGGCAAAAACGAGTTTCGCGGGCGCGACATGGCGGAAACGCTGCATCGGGTATTTACCAAAACGCCCAGCTCTATCGCGGAGCTACGTGACGATGTGTCACCCGAGATCGACGCCATCATTCGAAAGAGCCTAGCGAAGACGCCCGCCGGAAGGTGGGCGTCGGCGGGAGCGATGGCCGAGGCCTTGCGGGAGGTACGGGGACTTACCGAGAATGCGGCCGAAGCCGCGCTCGGTGCGCAGGTAAAGCGCGACTTTTTCAGCGACATGGCAGATGTTCTGCATATCGAGCCGCTAGAGGTCCTCGACCGCGCCTGGCGGGACGGTACCGTCGAGGTGTGGGAAGAGAGCCCCGCCGTCTCCGAGCGGCCGCCCGGTAGCCCTAGTGACGCGCCACCTACAGGACGCCTTCGGGTTCCCACTTCAACTTCCAAAGAGATGCCCGCGCTAGTTGGGCCTGCCCAAGGGCCGCAGGAACGCCCGGCGGCAGGCGCAGCCGCGGCCTCTCGGCGCAGTCCTTGGCTTTGGGTGCTGGTGGTGGCGGTGGCGCTTGTGGGCATCTCCGCATTGGCATTTGCGCTGGTGTCGCAACCTGACGCACGCCAGCCGCAGTCGGTCTACGTCGTGACGGGTTCGACAGCAGAGGAATCTGAGGCGGCCGAGACAACCACCGCCGATGACACAAAGGACGCAGCGCTAGCACCGGATGCGGCGAGCATGGATGACTCCGGCGAGACTTCGCCCAGCGGACCTTCAGAGCCGCCCGAGGAAAAGAAGCATGCCTCTCGCGTAGCGCAGCGACCCAAGGCTAGCGCAAGGCGTCCGGCTGAAACGCCTAAACCGTCGAAGTCCGTCGACCAGGCGACGCTCATCACGCGCACTTTCCAAGGCAAAAAGGGGCAAATGGAGCGTTGCTTGCAGCAGCACACGGAGGCTGCGACAGCGCAGGAACGCATCGTTTTCAAGTTTAAGGTCAGCGCTGCGGGCGCGGTCGAATCCGTCACCCTCACGCCGGCATCGCTGCAGGGAGTGCCGCTCGGTGCATGCCTGCTCGGCGTTGCCGGCGCGATACGCTTTCCGCCGCACGACGATAAGATGGAGTTTGCCATCCCCGTCAGTACGCGCGCAGTGAGAGGCGGTAACTAGATCTTGAGCAGCGAGTGCTCAAGGTGCTTCGAGGCGCATCCTAGTCCCCTAGTCGCGCGGCGCGGTGGGCCTCGCGTCGGGCCTGGCTTGGGAGCGAGTATTCGGCTACTTTTTGAAGCGTGCCGCGTAGGTGCGGAAGCTTGTGCCAACCTTATGTGCTCTCTGACGCATCATACGCTGATTCTTCCCGCCGACACGATTCGCCGGTGTGGTAGCCGGTGTGGTAGGTCGTGCGAAGATGCCGCGCGTAACCAAGGTATTGGGATGCACCGCAACTGTAGTCTGAGGGCGCCCTCGTGAACGATAGAAAGACCCTCCCATTTAGCACGCTAGGCGGTTTTAAGCTCTCTGCCCGCATCGGCGAAGGTGCCGCGGGCGCAGTGTATGAGGCTCGCTCGACGGATGCCCCTGAAGCCCCCCCCGTCGCCATCAAGGTCATGCACAGCTTTCTGGCTTCCGACCCAGTGAATGGGCAGCGTTTCGACCGCGAGTTCGAGGTGACGGCGGGTCTCAAGCATCCGCATATTATCCGCGTTTTCGAACGGGGGGAGACACCAGCGGGGGTCCCCTTCTTGGTGATGGAACGGCTTTACGGTCGCGAACTCAGCCTGGAACTGGCGCAGCGCCGGCGTCTAGGGCTCGCCGCCACCATCCAGATTGTGGCCCGAGTGGCCTCAGCGCTCGACTTTGCTCACGCCCAAGGGTTGATTCATCGAGACCTTAAGCCGGCCAATATCTTCTTGTGCCCTGCCGGTGAAGAGTACGATCTGCGCGTCTTGGATTTTGGCTCCGTCAAGATGCAGCTCGAAATGGGTCCTAAGCTCACGGGGGTTGGCACAACCTTGGGTTCCCCGGCTTACATGTCGCCGGAACAGGCGCGTGGCCGCCAAGATATCGACGGTCGCTCGGATATCTTCTCACTCGCTGCGGTTGCGTATGAAGCGCTGAGCGGTCGTGTCGCCTTTGATGGCGAGTCTGTCGGAGAGATTCTGATGAAAGTGTTGCGAGAGCAACCCGCAGCGCTGGCGCTGGGTCCGAGCGGCGTTACGGCGGCGGTTGATGCCGTGCTGCAGCGGGGTCTCGCGAAAGAGAAGAGCGAACGCTACGCGAAAGCTTCAGACTTTGCCCTTGATTTCGCCCGGGCGTGCGGGCTTGATTCTGAGAGCCTGCAGGACGCGTCCCTCGAGAAGCTCAGTGTTGCGGAGATTCGCCAGCGCCTGCCTCATCTGAGCGAAGCCTCTGCGGCCTTCGATGCGTCGCGCTCTTGGATTGACGGGCCCGTGGAGGATGCCGTTGTGCCGCCACCGCTTTCGGGCAAGGTTGTGTTGCTAGGTCTGGGACTGGTGGTGGTTGTAGCGGTGCTGCTAGCGGTCCTGGCTTTCCGTGCGTGCTGAGTCTTGGGAGGGCGCATCCGCCTTGGGAGGGGGCTTCGACGCGGCCCCCGTACTGCCGAGCGAGCTACGGATGAAACGAGACCACCGTCGCACGACCTTTACGGATGCGCTCGAAGCGCTGGTGTCCTGTTGCCCGCGCGTCGATGCTGCCGTTATCGTCGACGACGAAGCAGAGTGGGTAGACTACGCGAGCCGGGTGCCCGTCGATCAAGCGCTCGTATGGGCGGCGCAGCCGCTGTCCGCCGTCCTCGCCGCGACCCGCGCGTCGACGCTACGTGGCAAGCTTCAGGAGCTGCGCCTCACAAGTCGGCAGGCCTGCCTCACCTTTTTTGAAGTAGGCGAAGGCTACTGGTTGATGACGCGTTCGAGAGGCTCTGCCTTGTCCGCCACAGCGCAGCGTCGCGTCCCGCCTATCAAGGCGGCTTTCCTCGCGAGTCTCTAGCTACATATCGAGGTGGGTCTCCTGCGTGCTAGGGCCCCCAGGACGTTGTGGGCGCGTGAAAGCGTTCTCCGTCGCAGCGCGAGGCGCGGCTAGCGCCATGCTCCCACAGGAAGAGAGGCAACAATAAAGAACGCGGCATATTCGATAGACCTCCGCTGAGCTGAGCTGCCTGCCAACCCGCAAGGGCTAACTCCGAAGGAAGGTCCTGGTAGAGACGGGCGTAGTCGTCGACAAAGGTGGCTGCCGGCGCGTGGCTGGCTGCCGGGGCGAAGGAGGAGGCCCAAGTGATGCTGTCGCTATCACCTGCGGCGGCGAGGGCTTCGGGATGTCGACCCGCACTCGTCGCGACGGTGAGCGCCGGCGCGCTCTGCGCGTTCTGCCCAACCCATGCAGCGACGAGTCGCGCGATATCGGGCGGGAGAGACAAGAGGACCGCCCAACCCCAGTGACGGCGTCGCTCGGCCTTGAGCACATCGCTGAGGGCTCGCGACGAAAGGCCCGGGGCGATAACGAGCTCTCGAAACGGCGGCCTGCCATCGGTCCCACTCTCTACTTCTGGGGTGGGGTCCGTTGGGTCGCCGAGTCGAACGCTCGTCATGGTTCGGTCGCGCCTGACCTCGGCGGCCGCCCGGTCAGCAAGGCAGCTTCGCAGGCGACCCCGCTGCGTAGCGAGCGTGAGGTCGACCACGCTCACGTGTGCGGCTTCGTGCCGGCATCTGGGTCCCAGCGCTGCAGCGGGAAGATGCGTTAAGGGTGGCATGTGACCGCCTCCTTCGATGGCACCGCAAGCACCACGATGTCCGTCGCGCTCCTTGAGGGCTACTGCGACGAATCGCGAAGCGGGTGAGGCGGGCGCGGAATCGTGCCAAGCGGCGACGGCATCGCTTAGTCCGATGCCGAGGGCGCAAGGTAGAGGCGCGCTTGTCGGCTGCGAATCCAACGAAAGTTCGACGACCCTACGCTGAGTGCGGGCGGCACCGAGGACTACGCCGCGCCGAAGGTCGCTTGCAAGTGCCGAGGGTGTGCGCGTGTGGGAAATCAAGGCGACGCACATAGGGTCGGCGCCCGCGCTATCCGTACGCGCGGGCACGTCCTCCGGCCTCGCACCGGGTTCATCCACCGACAGCATACCTGTTCCGGGGAGGTGGCTGGCACTGATTCCCCAGGGAACGGCTGACGCGTCGTGTGCAGCGTCGGCGCTATTGCTTCTCGCCTCGGCGCTACCCGCTGCCCCCGGGCTCGTCTTCTGCGAAGCCTGCGCACCTGTGTCGCGACCTGAGGTGCTCCGCGAGGATACGACGGTGGTTCCGGGTCGGTCGTAGGGCGTGCCGCACCCTTCTCCGAGCGCCAGCACCGACGCGAGTGCGGCAACCTGGATGCGCGCGTGTCGGGTTGAAAACATGAGCCTGGCCACACGGAAGCCTAACCACCGTGGCAGATGTCCGCTACCGATCATTATCAGCGCGAAACAGGGTAGACCCTCTGCCTCCCTGGTGGGCTTTAGGTGCTCCGCGTGAGGTCTTGGCTGGCGCAAAAGCGCGTCAATCGTTGAAAGTGCTCCGGGCTTAGCTCCTCCGCCCGGCAGGTGGCGCTGAAGCCTTCGGCGGCAAGCCAGTCGCTCAGGAGCGGTCGCGGCACCAGGTCTTTGAGATTGGAGACGAGAAGCTTGCGCCGTTGCGCGAATGCAGCCTTCACGAGGGTCACCAGTTCGGGAAAGTTGCTCGCTGATAGGGTGGGAACGGGTTCGAAGGCGACCACCATGCTGTCGACCTTAGGTGGCGGAATAAATGCGCTGGCACGCGCAGTCGCCACGGGGCTGACGTGGAACATGCTCTGCGCCAGCACGCTCAAGGCGCCGTAGTCGGGGGTTTTAGCCCTCGCCATAAGCCGCAGCGCGACTTCGCGCTGCAGCATGTATACCGCCCCAGCGATAGCAGCGTGGTGGTCCATCGTCGCCCGCAGAAAACGCCCACTGAGCGCGTAGGGAAGATTGGAAACCACCAGCGGTGGCGTTTCCAGCGCCGCGAGCCAAGACGAAAAATCGCTTCCATCGGCGAAGCGCACGGTAAGATTCGCGTAGCGCGCTTCAAGTTCCCGAAGCCTGATTTCGAGGCTCCTATCGATATCTAGGGCGAGCAGAGGCAGGTCAAGGCTGGCTAAACCCGCGGTGAGCATGCCTAGCCCCGGCCCGATCTCTACGATGTGGGTTGGCTCAAAGGCGGCAGCTCGCGCGACGATCTTCGCGACGATCCGCCAATCCGCCAGAAAGTTCTGCGAAAAGCGCTTTCGAGCCTGAAGCTGGTGCGCCTTAAGCACCTGTCCGGGCGATTCCCACCAGGGGGGCGTTGTCGGGCGTTCTTGAGCGTTCATGGATGGGGAGTCGCGCGACGCACCGAGCTGGCCCCAGGGACCGAGCACACCGCGACCACTTGGCCTGATTCTCGCAGGCTCTACTTACGGAGAGCCACTGTTCAGTACCTCGAAGTGAGCCTAGCTCGCTACTGGGAACCGAGCAGGTGAATCGCCTACCCCCTTCACTGCGTCACACCTCGAGCGATGCGGCGAAGCGGGTAGGATGAGTCAGCCCGCGAGGGCCCCGCGAGGTTAAGCACTTGATTAATCCAGCAGGTTGCTTAACCTGGAGTTAGGGCGATGTATCGTTTTTCGGGGATTCGTTTCTGTATGCAAACCTAGGGAGTACTTATGCTTCACCCCTTCATCATCGAGCAGCTCAGAGAACGCGAAAAGCGTCGGGAATCCGCCCCGCTGCACATTGAGCTGCATTTACCTATCATTGAGCACGTGGAAGACGAAGCGCCCGCGAAGCACGGCCGTGACGACGACGATGACGCGCGCGGCGTCGTGATTCTCGACGTTCTATGACGGCTCGACCGAGCAGCACCTTCTTATTTGTGCCTGCTTCCGAAGGTGCTGCGGGATTCACTCCCGAGAACCCGGGGGCATGTTGTGAAATGCCCCTCTAAACGGTTACAGGTCCCCGAAGCGCGCGGCTTAAGGCGTCCGCGGTGGGTGGCTTAATAGCATGTTTGATCGGTGTGGTGGCGATGAAGGTGCGCAGATAGCGTCCGGCACTCACGCGAAGAAGAAGTCGGTCTGCTCGCGCGGTCACCAGCGCTTGCAGCGCTGGGGCGGCCCAGCTTGCAAGCTGCGCCAAATCGCCCTCGATGAGTAGGGTGCTCTGAGCTGTCTCAGTGTGCGAGACGGTCGTGTGGGTGTCGCTCGGTCCGCGGAAGCGGCGGCTGAGCGGTTGGAGTGCTTGAAGCAGGACGTCGGGTCCCGGGTCAGCGACGGCAAAGAGCAGCGTAAGGTGTGTTCTGAGGATCGGTGCGTCAGAAGGGTAGGCTACGGAAGCGCAACCCGCCTCCACCGACAAAAGGATGATCGAAATGTCGTGGTCAGGCTCGGTGAGGTGCTCCGCCGCGACAGCCTGCACCCGTAGGGATCCCTCAGGTCCAGGTTGTCGCAGCATGAGCCGTAGTGCGCCGAAGTGGCTCAAATCGTCGCGTGTCACTGCCCCAAGCGTGACGGTGTGGCCGTCGGCCAGCAACGTTTCGGCCACCCAGCGATGCCACTGACCACACGGTCCGAGTAGAACAATCCGAGCCATGACAAGAGCGCTGGGGTAGCATTAGAGGGAGTTCAAGGCTTGAGTGATGACAGCGACACGGAAAATAACGAACGCTGCAGGCATGGCGAGCACCCTAGCTGCTCGACCTAGCCTCGCCCGACACCTAGTCCGCGTTGGACCCTGGCTCGTGCTTGCGACGGGTGTTGCCCTCCTTCAGGCAGCATGTGCCACTCGCCAGCTTTCGGTGCCGGAGGCTCCGGAGGGCGCACGCTGTGTTGAGGATGGCCAGTGTGTGCAGCCCGAGTGCGGCGGTGAGGCCAATGTGTGCGTGGGCGGTCGCTGCGTGATCGTCGCGCCGGCCGTGACACCCTGCCTTCAGCCCGATGACCTCGTTATCATCCCGGGCTAGCACGACGTTGTTGCGCTCGGCGCGGCTTCAGTGCCTAAAAGGTTCAGACGTCGCAAGCGCCTCCGCGCTAGATGGCGCCGGATGCCTGGCTATCAACGCGATTGGTGGCCGTTGCGTCCCCTTCGACTTCCAGCGCGCCCGGCGGCTCCTGGATAGGGTCGGGTGTGCTCTTGCGCTTAGCTGGCGCTTTTGCGGGAAGCGCATCGTTGCGCTTTGTTGAACCGGAGGGTTTGGTGTCTTGTGATTCCCCGAGCGCGTCCGCACCCCCGGCGGGCGCTGTGCTTTTGGACGCTCGCGAAGGGCTATCCTCCACCCCAGTATCGAGATGGGCCGCCTCTGCGTGCGCTTCCTCGTCGGCGGCGGCGCTCGCGGCTTCGTTGGCCTTCGCGTTCTTTAGGCCGTCCGCTTCGCTGTCGTTCGAGGGTTGTGCCTTGAGCTGTTCTTTGTAGTCGCTGGCCTTGACGTAGCTCGGCTTCTGTCCTGGGCGAGAGACGTCCACCCAGAATGCGCCGTCGTCGCGGACATCGAGATGGACGAAGGTGCTGTTGGGGTAGAATCCCACGCCAACGCCTGGAAGCGTCCGGCAAAAATCCCGAAGCTCCTTGTTGGGCACTCCTGGAATGCGAAAGTCAATGGCACGACCGTTGGTGTGACGGCTGCCTTCGCTCGTATAGCCGCCTCGTTTCCGATAGCCGGAAACGATGTGAATCGGGCGCCCACCAAAGTGGTCGGAGACGCGTGCGAGCAACTGCACCAGCCGCGCATTCGGCAGCATGGTCTTGCCCGATGCCCCATCGCGAAATAGCTCTTTCAGCGTCCGACGTGCAGCCATCCGCGTGCGGCCCCGGTTATCCACCAGGCGCACGGTGCGTGTCGCTTGGGGGTAGACCCGTACAAACTTTGCGACGCCCGGCTTGCGGGGCTCGCCCCAACGCTTGGCGGCTTTCTGCTGAACGTGAGCGGCCTGATACCCCGGTAGGAGCAGTTTCTGTCCGATCTGGATCAGTGAATCGTCGCTTAACCGGTTGGTCTTTGCCAGCGCCGCTACCGAAACGCCGTGACGCTTGGCAATCGTGGAGAGACTGTCGCCGGACTGCACGAAGACCACGCCGCGTTCCGGTACGCGCAGCGACTGACCCGGTCGGATGAAATCCCCGTGACTCATCGAGTTCGCCGCCAGCAGGTTCTGGACGGATACGCTGTATTTCGATGCAATTTGAGCGGGCGTTTGCCCCGATGCGACCTGATGTATCCGTTCGGCATGCGCCTTTGGGGCCGTGCCGCTTATCCCCAAGCCTACCACCGTTATCAGCGCAAGCCCGGTAGGCGTGAGAGCGCCGTATTCGCGAAACCGGAGTATGAATGACGCAGGCATCTCTATTTTCGGCTCGAAGTCACCGTGGTGAGCTTGGCGTTTCCTCGGGTGTTGTGCGTGCATAACTTAACTTTTCTCAAGGATACCCTGGAGGATACATCGTCGGAGGATACATCGTCGAGGCGATGCCCATACAGGGGATAAGGCCGCCCGCGTTCCGAACGCTCACAGCGCCGCGCTTTGGTAGGACGCTGAACCATGCTGCTCGAGCTGGCAGGCATGCTGCTCGAGCTGTCAGGATTGTCGAGCACACGCGCCAGGACCTCGGGCTTTGGAGACGGCCAGCGGCGCCGCCGCGGACGGGAGGCTACCGCAACTCGTTTTGGCTGACAAACGCCGGCGGTCCACAACCTTGTAGGGGAGGCATCCCGCGCACCGCGTGCCGAACCCCTACGGTGCCGCTGCTGTCGCCCCTTCTCCGCAAGGTCTCCATGTTGTTGTGAACTTTACCGCGCGCGCCTCACTGGGATAGAGTGGCTCTCAGCGGAGAGGGTTCCGCAGAAGTCGGGGTGCTCGCCAGTGTGGTTCCGCAACAAAGACGAAGGCCGCTACCTCGTGGGTGTCGACATCGGCAGCTCTTCGGTGAAGATGTGCGAGTTCGAAGGAGGCCCGAAGGAGCGTCCACGCGTCGTGCGTTGGGGCATCGAGCGCTTGCCTGCGCAGAGCATCGTCGACGGCCACATCATGAACTCGGGTGCGGTCGTTGAAGCGCTAGAGCGCTTGTTCGACGGCCGCAAGCATCGCGAAGTAGCCCTTCGCGTTAGCGGACATGGCGTCATCATCAAGAAAATATCGATACCGCTGATGAGCCCCGAAGAGCTTCAGGAGCAAGCGATTTGGGAGGCGGAGCAGCACATCCCGTTCGCGCTCTCGGAGGTGCAGATCGACTACGAAGTGCTCGCCAGCCGGCCGGGCCAGGGGCAGATGGATGTGCTTCTGGTGGCGGCCAAGAAAGACGAGATTCGCGATCTTTCCAATCTCGCCTCAGAGGCTCGCCTCAAGCCTAAGGTGATCGATCTCGATGCGTTCGCGCTGCAGAATCTGTATTCAAGGACGCTGCCGGCGGGCATTAAGGCGAGTGAGCACACGGCTCTCGTGCACATCGGTGCGTCGCTCACGACGCTGAACGTGATCGCAGAGGGCACAAGCGCGTTCACCCGCGACGTGACCACTGGCGGCGACCGCGTGACCGAAGCCCTTCAGCGGCAGCTCGGAGTCAGCCGCGACGAAGCGGAACGGCTCAAGTGCACGCGCGAGTCGGGCGGCGTCGCGAACCCTTCCATCCGCGAAGCCCTGGCACAGGCCGCCGAAGAGCTCGCAGGTGAAATACAGCGGACCCTAGATTTCTACCTGGCGACCGCCGTCGACAAACGCTTGCAGAGCATCCAGCTCTCTGGAGGCTCCGGCCGGCTCTACGGTCTGCTGGGTGCCATCGCTGAACGGGCGGGCTGCGATGTGCGCCTGCTCGATGCAAGCGCGGGCGTTGATTTCAGTGCGAAGGTCAACGATGTCGAGGCCTTCCGAGAAAGCTCCTCCGAGCTCAACGTGGCGCTCGGTCTTGGCCTCCGCCGGGAGCGGGAGCGTTTCCAATGATTCGCATCAATCTACTGCCCGGCGGTAAAGCCCGTGGGGCTCAGGTCGCGACCGCCAACACGCAAGTTTGGTACGTCGTCTACGCGGTCGCTCTGGTGGTTTGGATCGTTTTGCTCGCCATCAACTACCTGGGCCTCGGCGACCAACTCGCTCAGAAGTTAGAGCAGAACCGTTCGCTCGACAGCAAGATCACCCGGCTCACTCAAGAGACCCGGGAACTCGATGCGCTGCAGGCACGATTGAAATCGAGTCAGGAACTGGAGGCTACGGTAGAGGAGCTGAACCGTGCCCGAACCGGTCCCACGCGCACCGTCCTCGAGTTGTCGAAGATCCTCAGCTACGACGGGGGGCCCACGATCAACGCCGAGAAGCTCGAGCAACTACGCCGCGAAAATCCTCTCGCGGGCTTCAATCGGGATTGGGACCCCAAGCGGCTTTGGTTGGAGCGCTTTGCTGAAGATAATCGCAGCTGCTCCATCGAGGGCCGCGGCAAGACCAACGAGGATGTCGCCGAGTTCCTGCGGCGTTTGGCGCTATCCGAGCTTTTCGACGGCGTGACCCTCGAAAAGACCGAAGCCGTCAAAGACCGCGGCACCGGTACGACTTGGATCGCCTTCGCCCTCAAAAGCAGGCTCGCTTACTGATGCACAACCCACAGACCGGCCTCTAGACGACACGAACGTTATGCCTTTTGGTATCGATAAGCTGCCCAATTTCAACTACTTGCCCGCGCCTGCGAAGGTGCTGGTGCTCGTCGTGCTGCTCGGCCTGGTAACCGGCATCTACTACGTGGCACTCTACCGGCCGCTCAACGATGACCTTGAGGTCGCCTCCCGCCGCTTTGAGGATCTGAAGCAGAAGGAACGCACTGCCGAAGCGCGGAAGGCCGAGTTCGTTCGTGTGTCCGAAGCGCTCCTCGCGCGCCGCGCTATTGACCAGCGTAACCGTCGCACGCTGCCAGAGGAGGCAGAGATCGCTGCATTCCTCAAGGACCTCAACCGGGTCGCCGAGTTGTGCGGGCTCGATATCTCCCTCGTCCAACCTCGCGCCGAGCAGCCGCAGGCGCTTTACGTCAAGGTGCCCGTCAATCTCGGCTTGCGCGGCACCTTTCACCAGGTGTTCAAGTTCTTCTACAACGTGAGCAAACTCGACCGCGCGATCAATCTCGAGAACGTACGGCTCAAGCTCGCGAAACCTGAAGGCGGGGAGTCTTCCTCGACGCTGGAAGTAGAGGTGCTTGCCACGACGTTCCGCAAGCCTAGCCCTCCCGCGACGCCGCCACCGGCCTCCGCGGCATTGCCGTCGCGCAAGCCTGACTCGCAGCCAGCGGCCGCTGTCGTTGAACGCCTCCCCGCGGAAGCCCACGCCGCTGACCTACGAGGTGGCGCATGACTTGGGTCATTATTCAGGGAGACCATTCAGGCGTTCCACATGGGGCGAAGCCTCGACGGCATCGTACGCAAGCGGTGTGGGCGCGCGTGCTCGCAGGCGTCATCACACTAGGCCCCATCGCACTAGGCCCCATCGCATTAGGCCCCATCGCATTAGGCCCCATCGCATTAGGTCTGTGTATGCCGGGCTGCAGCGGAGACGACGAGTTCACCAGTGTGCAAGGTATGCCAGGTGCGGCGCCCGGCGCGGCTTCTCCAAAAGGTGCAGGCACGGCTCCGAAAGCCGCCGGCACCCCAAACGCAGCGAACACGGCTAACGGTGAGGGCGCGGGGGCGGCTAGTTCCGGCGTTGATCCCGCGGATTTCGAATTGACCGAATCACGTTTTCTCGAATCCGAGCGGCAACGTGACCCGTTTCGGGCCTACGTCGATGTGTTCCGCGGCCAGCTTCCCGAAGGCCCGCAGCGCGCGGTACTCCTGCCCGAGACGAGCATCGACGAGATGCGCATCATTGCAATTATCAGCGGTATACCTGCGCCGCGTGCGATGCTCGTGGACCGTATCGGGGTAGGCCATACGGTGCGGCAGGGAGACTACGTCGGGCGTCCTGAAATCGTCCGGGTGAGCGGCGCTGAGGATGTGTCGGTGCTGCTCAACTGGAGAGTCGAGAGCATCCGAGCCCATGCGATGGTCATCACGCGGGAAGACCCGACATCCCCCAATAAAGTTCCGAAGTCCCGCACACTTGCGCTTTACGAGGTCGAGAATGAAAGTGGTATTTAAGGTTGCGTCGAGCGCGCTTTGCGCGGGAGCTGTGGCGCTGTTCTGGGGCGTCGGGGGCGCGGGTGCCCTGCCGCCTGCCCCGGAAAGTCGCGCTGCTTCTGCGGACGCCGAAGGTGCCGGACCGAAGCCCCGCTTGAAGCTCAAGGTGGCCAACACCGCGCAAGGCGCCACCTTGAGGCTCGACGGCGTGCCCCAGGATGCGGTTTACCGCGTTCATGCTTCGCCCAACCGCAAAAGCTTTACGCTGGAAGTCGATGCTCAGTTGGGAGAAACGCCTCTCGAAGCGGAGGTAGGTAGCGGACTCATCGAACGACTACGACCGCGCCGTCGCGCCGAGGGTCTGATCTTTCAGATAGAGGTGGCCTCTCCCGCGACGCATCAGGCGACGCTTGATGGCGGCGAGCTCAAGCTGGATTTCAAGACCTTCTCCCAGACGAGTGCCAAAGCGCTCTTGGTCGCGGTGCACACCCAGCATGTCGAAGCGCGGGACCGCATCGAACTCTCGTTTGATGACCTTTTGCCCTACGACGTCACGCAGGTGAGCCGGCGAACGTATCGGCTGCAGCTTTCCCACGCCCGTGCTCTCGAGTCGCTTGCGCGCGACTTTCTCGACTCGGACCTGAATCTCGTCGAGCGCATCGAGCTGCTGGAGCGCGGCGATGCGCTTTTTGTCGACGTGTCATTAAAAGCCGACGCACGCCAGACCTTGATCGCGCAGGGACGCCGCCTCGTCTGGCTCTTTGCGCCTCAGGCCGAGGGCAAGGTGATGCAAAAGCCCGTCGCCATCGCGCGCGAGCGTGAGACCGAGCTTCTTGACGTGGTCAGCGGCTACGACGGGGTCGTTCAGGATGGCTTCATCGAAAGTGGCGCGGAAGCTGCGGCGGAGGGCGACGCACGAAGCATCAAGAAGAAAGCGCCGAGCTATTCCGGCCGGACCGTCGACCTCGACTTCAAGGATGCGGACATCCACAATATTCTGCGGCTCCTCTCGGAAATCGGGAACGTGAACGTCATCACGAGTGACGACGTTAAAGGCACGGTGACCATCCGCATGCGTTCGGTGCCCTGGGATCAAGCGCTCGATGTCATCCTGCAGTCCAAGGGACTCGGCATGACGCGCCAGCGCAACCTGATTCGCGTGGCGCCTCTGGAAGTCCTGGAAAAGGAACGGGAGGCCGCCATTGCCCGCCAGCGGCAAAAGGAGCAGCTCGCGCCGCTCGAAACGCGGCTCATTCCCGTGAGCTACGCGACGGCTCTGGACCTTGAACCGCGGGTCAAAGAACTGCTCTCCGGGCGCGGCACGGTGTCCGTCGATGAACGCACGAACATGCTTGTCGTGCGCGACATCAATGAGAATCTCGATGATGTCGAAACGCTTGTACGGACGCTGGACACCCAAACGCCTCAGGTGCTCATCGAGGCGCGCATTGTCGAGGCGACGAGCCAATACACGCGAGACATCGGCATCCAGTGGGGTGGCGACTTCGTCATGAGCACGGCCACCGGCAATCCCACCGGTCTTGCCTTTCCCGCCAACGTCGGCGCGGCCGGCGGTAACTTCGACATCAACACGCTGGGTCAGTCTTCGGGACTCAACCCCTTTGGTCCGACGACGCAGCCGAACTTCGCCGTCAACCTGCCGGCGCTCACGGGCACCGGGCAGGGCGGTGCGCTTGGCCTGACCCTAGGCAGCCTCGGCGGCACCTTTAACCTCAACGTGCGTTTGAGCGCCGCCGAAGCCAATGGGATCGTCCGCATCGTCTCCTCACCGAAGATTTTGACCCTCGACAACCAAGAGGCGTCTATCGGTCAGGGTACGCTGATTCCCTTCTCACAGGTCAGCGCCCAGGGCGTTCAGACCGCCTTCCAGGAGGCGAAGCTGGAACTTAAGGTGCGTCCGCACGTGACGAGCGACGGCTCGATTGCGATGGCTGTCCAGGTCACGCGAGATGAACCGGACTTCACCCGCACCTCGAACCGCGGTGACCCCACCATCCTTAAGCGCGAAGCGCAGACCAATCTGCTCGTGGCGGATGGCCACACAGCCGTCATCGGTGGCATTTATACCCGCAATACGGGTCGAAACATCGACCAGGTGCCCTTCTTCGGCGATCTGCCGATCCTCGGCGTGCTCTTTCAGCGTCGACGCATGCGCGAAGAGCGCGGCGAACTGCTCATCTTCCTGACGCCCCGCATCGTCAACCGTGACGCTGCCCTACGTATGTAGTGGTCGCCTTACGGTGAATGCGGCGGGCAAGTGCGCTAGCCTGCGCGGCTTATGGCTTTGATTTGCCTCAGTGGGCCGCCGGGCGTTGGCAAGAGCACGGTTGGGCGTCTCGTCGCAGAGACGCTCGGCTATGATTTCGTCGACCTCGACGCCAAGATTGCTGCCGACAACGCAAGTTCGGTCGAGGCCATCTTTCAGACGCGGGGCGAGCCTTTCTTCCGCGAACTTGAGGCCTCAACCCTCGCGAACCTTCTGGATGAGTACCGCGATAGCCGCACCTCGACCATCGTGGCGCTCGGTGGAGGCGCGATCACGCGAACGCCTCTGCGCTGGCGTCTCCTCGACGAGTGCTTACTCATTTCGCTGACCGCGCCCATCGAAGCCTTGCTCTCGCGCATCGGTACCAGCGGTGATCGTCCGCTTCTCGGTACCGATCCCGCGCGTCATTTGCGCGCGCTGTTGGAAGCGCGCGGCGGCGCCTACGCTGAATGTCATGCCGCGGTTTCCGCGGCGGGCAGTGCGTCGGAGGTCGCTGCCGATGTGGCGTCCCTCGTCCGGCGCGTTCCCCTTGTGGTGCCCTTGGGGCGTGCAACCTACCGCATCCACATCGCGAAAGGCGCCCTGCAGAAGTTGCGTTCGCTCATCGCTGACTACGGCAATGTCTCGCAGATATTTGCGATCATCGACGAAGCGGTGGCGGTGCACTACGGAAGCCGGCGACTTGAAGCCGCGCTCGCTGAGACGGGGGTTCCGGTGACACTCTTGCCCGTGCCATCGGGCGAAGCCGCAAAGACCCTCGAAGTGACCGAAAAGCTATGGTCGCACATGCTCGGGGCCGGCGTAGATCGACGAGCGCTCATCGTGAGCTGTGGCGGTGGCACCACCGGCGACCTCGCAGGTTTTGTCGCTTCCACGGTATTGCGGGGCCTCCGGGTCATTCACCTACCCACGACGTTGCTCTCGATGGTGGACAGCAGCGTTGGCGGCAAAACCGGCATCAACCGCCCGGAGGGCAAAAATCTCATCGGTACTTTCCACCAGCCCGCTGCAGTTCTCTGCGATACCGAGTTTCTCGATACACTGCCCGACAGACAGATTCGATCCGCACTCGCTGAGGTCGTGAAGGCCGCCTGGTTGGCGGGTGAGGAGCCCCTGCGCCGCCTTGAGGCGGATATCGATGACCTGTTGGCGCGCTCACCGTCGGCCCTTGAGCGCGCCATCCGAGAGAGCGTGCGCCTTAAGATAGACGTGGTCCGCGAAGACGAACGCGAGCAAGGGCGCCGCCAGTGCCTCAATCTCGGCCATACGGTGGGCCATGCCTTCGAGGCCGCCGCGGGTTTCGGGGGCCTCACACATGGTGAGGCCGTGGCGCTAGGGCTATGTGCTGCAGCCTACCTGAGTGACACATTGCTCAAGCCAAAGACGCCTATTTTGCCGCGTATGCGCCAGGTTCTGCTGCGCGCTCACCTGCCGGTCGACTTTGAGCGGCGCATCGATCCGCAGGTCCTGAGCTTTCTTTTGGCCGACAAGAAGCGCAA
Organism: Myxococcales bacterium; assembly: GCA_007124745.1. Taxonomy (GTDB): domain Bacteria; phylum Myxococcota_A; class Polyangia; order Polyangiales; family SLQV01; genus SLQV01. The sequence continues at coordinate 13,226 of SLEO01000007.1, read as the reverse complement.
CGGCGACCAAGTGAATCTTGTGCTTCTCGCGGCGCCCGGGGAAGTCCGCTACCGCTCGCTCTCATTTGCGGACCTAGATCGCTTGCTTCTCGCGGCGAGTGCTTCGACGCATGCCTGAAAAGTGCGAGGAAACTTTCGGGCGCGCCTGCATCTTGATACCCTTCCTTCAATCATGAAGAGCCCTCACGAGCGAGAACGCCCCGCGGTCGCAAGCGATAACCACGGACGATATGGGAGCCTGGGGCCGGTCGCGGCCGTCATTCAGACGTCGTGCCTAGCCAAGTGCGGATCTTTCGTGCCGCTTGGGCGAGCCGTGCATGTGGGGGGGGTGGGGCGTGTGGGGCGATCGGCGAGATCCGCACTGCCGACGGGTCTCGGCATGGTAGGAGCAATCGGTGTCGCTGTTGGCCTCCTTGGAGGCTGTGCGGAAAATAACTCTTCGGTGTTCATCAGCGGAAATCTGGCCGGGGAAGTGACCGATGGGGGTTGCCTGTACGATCCGTCGGGCCTCACGCTTAATCGCGGCATCTTCAATCCTAGGTTTCGCAGTCGTGTTGAGACGTTAGCGGGAGCTCGGGCGGCCTCGACGCTAGAGCCCGACGTCGACAGCTACCAAGCCACTTTGCGCGTAGACAACGCGTTGAGAAACCTCGCAAGCAATAGGCGGTCGGACCCCAACGAAGTGATCACCGAGACGGTCGAGGTGCTTTTGCTAAATCAGACGGGCGAAGTCATCGACTTCGGTGGCGCTAGCAACCCCTTCACCGAGAACGCTCAGGGTTCGCGAATACCGAGCGGCACGGACACAACCGCTTCGCGGGGTTTTGTGCCAGCTACGGTGATTCCGAATGGCTACGGCCCGTTTCTACCCGACGGAACCGTCGTGGCGCGCATCCGTCTGAATGTTCGAACCGGAGGCGGGCGGTCGATCCGCACCGGGCCCTACGAGTACGCCATCCAGGTATGCGCTTCAGGAGAATGTCTGGCTGGGTGCGTCGAGTCGCCCACGGATGACCAGGTCGTTCCCTGCAATCCAGGTCAGGACTCGCCTACGTTGCTGCGCTGTAGCGCACAGTGACGGCGCGCGAGCGGGGCGTCTCGCATCTGCGCGACGCATGTCTACGGGACCGCTGGCGTGTCCGGTTCCTTGGCTTTTGGTCCAGGTCTGGTAGACTCTCCACCTGTGGCAGTGCTTGATTTTGAAAAGCCGCTGGTAGAACTAGAGGAACATATTGCCAAGCTGCGGACGGCATCTTCCTCTTCGGGCGACACCCAGCAGTCTATTGCGGCGCTTGAGCGCGAGGCGCGTGAGCTGCGCGCGTCCCTGTACCGATCGCTGTCCACGTGGCAGAAAGTCCAGCTTAGCCGCCATCCGGAACGGCCCTACGTCCTCGACTACATCGAGCGTTGCTTCGACGATTTCGTCGAACTGCACGGGGACCGACTCTTTTCGGATGACCCCTCCATCGTTGCGGGACTCGCCACCTTCGACGGCGTAGGCGTGGCGGTTATCGGCCATCAAAAGGGCCGGAGTACGAAAGAGAAGCTCAAGCGGAACTTCGGGATGAGCCATCCTGAAGGCTACCGTAAGGCCATGCGGGTGATGCGCCTCGCGGAGCGCTTCGGGCGGCCGGTGATTACGCTCATCGACACCCCGGGAGCCTACCCTGGCATCGGCGCGGAAGAGCGTGGCCAGAGCGAAGCAATCGGCGCATCCATCTTAACGATGGCCGAACTCAAGGTGCCAACGGTAGCGATTGTGATCGGGGAGGGCGGCTCGGGAGGGGCGCTCGCGCTTGGCGTGGCAGACACCGTCATGATGCTGCGCTACGCCACGTACAGCGTGATTACGCCGGAAGGCTGTGCGTCAATTCTTTGGCGCGACGGTGCTCAGGCGCCGCAAGCGGCGGAGGCGCTCAAGCTGCTCGCTGACGATGCGCTCCGTCTTGGCATCGTGGACAAGATTCTTGAAGAGCCTGAGGGCGGCGCCCATCGAGACGCTCCTGGTGCGGCCCAGTCCCTCGCCCGCGGCGTTCGCGAAGCGCTACGAGTCTCGATGCGCATGAGTGAAGCCGAGCGGCTTGAGCAACGCTACAACAAGTTTCGCAATATCGGATTTGTACGAGGCGAGGGCGCACATGGCCAACCACGAACAGAGCCACGAGCCGGGCCAGTAGCAGAGCCAGTAGCAGAGCCGCGCGTCAACGGCGCTCGGTCCAAGTCGGACGTGCCGCCACCCGGTAGCCCCTCTCAGGACGCGTCCCCCGCCCGTCGCAGCTCCAGCTCCCGCGCCCCTTCTGCTGCTCCCGCGGAAGTGAACTCCGAGGCTAAAGCTAGTGATGCTGGGGCGGTTGCCCCAGGCGCGCCACAGGTCACCGCGGCCGCCAACGCGTCATCGACGCGACAGCACAGCGCCCGAGAAGCCGTGCAAGGGGCTCAATCCAACGGTCACGCGGGTACCACACTCGCAAACGGCCTCACCCACTAGGTCTCACCCACTAGGTTGCCGGTACGCGGCGCGTAAGGCTTTCTCGACACCTGAGACGTGCTGCCGCTATCCTGCAGAGGTGAGCTGGAATAGTGAACATGCCCATGGGTGTGCAGTTGAGCGAGCTGCGGGTTTGGTTGAGGGTCTGAGGCGAGCGCGCCCGCGGCCGGAAACCGGAGCAAAGTTGGGAATGCGCGGGATTCTGGGCGAGGACGCAAGCGGGCTCAGGTTCTCAGCCAGATGTGCATGGGGGCATGCCAGGCCCGACCTGGCGTGGACGCTGTTGGGGGTATGGGCACTGTGGCCGGGTCTAGCCCTAGCCCAGGTCTCGGCGACGCCCTCGGGCGCCGCGCCGTCTCGCGAATACATGGTCAAAGAGGGTGATACCCTCGGCAAGGTGGCGGAGCAGGAACTCGGCGACAAAGGGGCCTGGCCGAAGCTGTGGTCGAAAAACCCAGAGGTCACAAATCCGCACTGGATTTACCCAGGGATGCGTCTGCGCGTTGAAGGCACCGGCGGCGAAAACTCGACTGCCGCTCGCCCGGGTTCCCTGCGACCGCCGCCGGGGAAGGTCAGTCAACGCAAGGGCGCGCTGGGTGCTGGTTACGTTTCAGTGTTGGGTTTCGTGCGTTCTGATGGCCAAGCCACCGAGGGGCGGCTTGTGGGTGCGCCCAATGAGCGAACGATGCTTGTGGACGGAGACCTCGTCTACATCCACTTCGAGGGCAGCCCTCCGCCTAACGGTAGTGAGCTCGCTATTTTTAGGCGATATGAGCTTGGCAAGCCGAATGCCCTAAAGGATCGTGGCGACCTTGTGCGGATTTTCGGGCGCGTGCGCGTGCTCGAATCCTTCGAGGGGAAAAAGCTCGCGCGCGGGCTTGTCATCGAGAGCAGTGGCCCGCTGGAGCGCGGCTTTGCCGTCGCCGCGATTGAGGAACGCTTCGTCCACCTTGAAGGGACGCGCGCTGCACGTGCAGATGAAGGCTTAATCCTCGGTGATGTCCGTGACCGTGAGGTGATAGCCGCAGGTGAGCTGGTAGTGATTAGGCCTGCGGCACGTGCTCATTTGCCCGTCGGCACCCTCCTTGAGATCGTCCGCTCGGGGGACCCGTGGCACGACGAACTCGGCGTGTCGCATTTGGTGAGTCCCCACTCCGTTGAACCACCCAGTGCGCCACCTCCGGGAATTTACCCCATGGAACGGGTGGGTACGGCCATCGTTGTGGACAACGGACCCGATAAACTGACTGCTTTTGTGATGGAAAGCATCATCGAACTCCAAAAAGGCGACCGGGTACGAGGGCTTACCGCAGCGCGCTCTGCTCCATAGTCGAATGCTTCGCGCGGTGGAGAGAAGGACGCACAGGTTCCTCTCTGGCGGGGTCCGCGCTCTACGATTGAAAGTGCGCCATGCTTTGGCGATACTCGATGTGCGATGGTGGAAGTAGGTTCAGTACCGGCAGCTACAGCGGAACTGCCCGCGCAGGTGTTGCTGGAACATGAACGCGCCAAAGTACGCGCGCTTCGCGACATCGGCGCCGCGTTGGTGTCAGCGCTCGACCTCGATGAACTTCTCGCGTTGATTATCGACCGCATTTCCGACGTGATGGATGCGGAGCGCGCCACCCTGTTTTTGCTCGATGATGCCGGAGAAACCCTCACGGCGGAGTTTGGTCAAGGCACCGCACCGGGCGATATCCGGCTGCGGGTCGGTGAAGGTTTAGCGGGCTGGGTCGCGGAGCACGGCGAGGCGGTCAACTTGGCGGATGCGCGCAACGATGCGCGCTTCGACCCCGAGTGGGACAAGCGCACGGGGTTTTCGACGCAATCGATGATTTGCGTGCCGATGAAGAATCATCAGGGACGCACCATCGGCGTCGTGCAGGCCCTTAACCGGCGTCACGGTTGCTTTAGCTCCGACGACGAAGCGCTCCTGAGCGCACTCGCGTCGCAAGCGGCTGTTTCAATTGAGAACTCCAAGCTCTTCCTGTCCGTCGTCGGCAAGAACATGGAGCTGCTTGAGGCTAAGGACCGCCTCGAGCGCATGATTCGGGACCAGGAGGTCCTCCTTGATGTGTCGGCGGCGGCCGCGAGTGCGCTTGCGCTCGATGACCTTTTTGAGCGCGTCTTGCAGCAGTCCACCGTAGCGATGGACGTGGAAGCCGCTGCGATTCTGATTGCCGACGAAGAGAGCGGCGATTTGCGCTTTCGGGCGGCCGTCGGAGGCAAACCTGACGAAATCAAGCGTATTGAGATTAAGTCGGGTCAGGGCATCTCAGGTTGGGTGGCCAAACACAAACAGCCGCAAGTCATCAACAATGTTGACGACGATGCGCGGCATTCGCGCCAAATCTCCGACCGCGTGGGCTACCACCCGCGGTCCGTGCTTTGCGTGCCGCTGATATGGGAAGACCAGGGTAGCGGTGCTCTTCAGTTTCTCAACAAGGCGGGCGGCCGGGCGGAGTTTAACGAAGACGACCTGCGGCTTGCGTTGCTTATCGCGGGGCAGGTGGCTTCCGCTATCGGTCGGGCTCAGCAGCGTGAACGCCGCCTGCGAGAAGAACGACTCAGCGCGATTGGGCAGTTTCTTTCCGGCATGCTCCATGACCTGCGCACCCCCATGACCGTCATCTCGGGCTACGTGCAGCTCATGGCCGAGGAGCCAAGCGAGGAGGTCCGGCGCAACCTGGCGCGTACAGCGCTGAAACAGGTCAATCTTGTCGATGCGATGACCAAGGAGACCCTGGCTTTTGCGCGGGGTGACCGGCGGGTGCTGATCCGCAAGGTATACCTAGCGCGTTTCTTTCCCGAGGTGACCGAGCACTTGCGTCGCGCCTTCGAGAGCCCGCACCTGCGCTTTTCGTTGACCCTCGCGGACAAGGGCGTGGCCTATTTCGACGAGATGAAAGTGCAGCGGGCCATCCACAACTTGGCGCGTAACTCGGCGCAAGCGCTCGCGGAGCACGGCGGGCACATCGAAATTGCGGTGACCCGTGAGGAAACGAGTGGTGACCTGCTGATTCGCGTCACCGACGACGGGCCGGGCATTCCTCAGGAGGCGCAGGCAAGCATTTTCGATTCTTTCGCTACCTATGGAAAGCACAACGGTACGGGCTTAGGTTTGGCGCTCGTGCAGAAGGTCACGAAGGACCACGAGGGCGAGGTCACCTTCGCATCGAATGCCCAAGGAACCTCCTTTGTTTTGCGACTGCCGCAGCCCCAGGCTGAGTCCCGCTCCTCTCTGCCCTTTGGGCGGCGCAGCGAAGACCAGGCTCCGCCAGAGCAACGCGTACGTGAGACGACGCGTCCGCCGCCGAGCGTGCAGGACGTCACCCCGGATCTCGACGCGGACCTAGACGATAGCGTAGACGCTGACGCGCCGGACGATGGCGGGACCCCCAATGGCGGTGTCGCAGGGTTGCACGCAGATTGTCCAACTCCGCGGGCGCAAGAGGTGCCATCAGAGTCGGCACGGAGCGACGAGATTGCGCGGGAGGTGCGCGCGAGCTTGGCCGCCGTGTCGTGTCGACCGGCATCGCCCGCATCTATAGCTCCTGCGGCCTCGCGGCCACCTGTAGTGTCCCGATTGCCTCATGCCTCGTCTGCAGCCGTTGGCGTTGCAGGCGAAGCGACACAGGGCGGTCTTGGGGATGTTATGCCGATCAAGGCCTGGGGCGAGAGAGCACGTTAGGTGAAGCGTTGGCCCAAACGGGCACTCAAGGCACACTGGAGCCGCCCGTAGCCGAGCGACGGCTCGCATCGCGTTCGGGCCGCGCACGCAAGGCGCTAAGCCCGTGCAGGGGCTACCTGCCCGCCCAGCACCCGATGTCTCGCGGCAAGGAGGGTGCGCCCGTGTTGGGGTAGGCATTGCCCCCAATCCGGCCTGCCGGAGGTCTGACCTTGCGCGCTAGTAGACGCTCGGGGCGTAGACCGGGCGTCTGAGCTTTGCTACGTCCTCGCCGGTGACGGACTCCACGCTACTGCAGGACCTGCAACGAACGAGCGACCAAGTCTTCTCCCAGGGGGAGCTGGAGCGCAAACTTAAGCTCGGCCGGCCGCTGCGCATCAAGTACGGCGTCGATATTACCGCGCCGTTTCTGCATATCGGACACGCGGTTAATCTCTGGATGATGCGGCGCCTTCAAGAGGAGGGGCATCGGGTACTCTTCCTGCTCGGCGACTACACCACGCGCATCGGTGACCCGACGGGAAAGTCTGCGGCCCGCAAGGTGCCGACGGACGCGGAGATTGAAGCCAATGCGCAGGCCTTCATCGACCAGTGCGGTCAGATTCTGCTGACGGACCCGGCGGTATTCGAAGTGCGCCGCAACTCCGAATGGTTCGGGCCCATGGGCGCGACGGAGTTCTTAAGTTTGCTCGCTATGGTGACCCATGGGCGCCTCATCCAGCGCGACATGTTTCAGGCGCGCATCGCCGAGCAGAAGGAAATCTGGATGCACGAGCTGCTCTACCCCGTGCTCCAGGGATACGATTCTTTCATGCTCAACTCCGACCTGACCATCGTTGGTTCGGACCAGCTTTTCAACGAAATGATGGGGCGTTTCTTTCAGGAACGGCTCGGGCAGCCGCCGCAGGTGGTACTCACCAGCAAAATAACGCCGGGCACCGACGGCGTGCAGAAGCAAAGCAAGACCCTAGGCAACTACATCGCCCTCGCCGACACCCCCCGCGACAAATTCGGCAAGGTGATGCGCATCCCTGACACGCTCATCGCGCAGTATCTTGAGGTCTACACCACGCTGCCCCTCGATCACATCAAGGCGCGTGTGGGCCAGATGCAAACGGGTGGACTCAACCCTCGGGACCTCAAGCTCGAGCTCGCTGCCGCTATCGTGACGCGATACCACGGAGAGGCTGCGGGCGCTGAAGAGACCGCCTGGTTCCGTGAGACGTTCTCTCAGCGCCAGCAGCCCGTCGATGCGCCGGCTGCGCGTGTGACTCCCGGACCGCTCCTCGATGTCATGGTTGCCTGCCAGCCCGAGCTGAGCCGCAGTGAAGCGCGGCGTTTGTTGCGGGCGGGCGCGGTGGGACTGGACGAGCGACGCCTCAGTGATGAGCACGAACAAGTGGACGCCACTGCGGAGGGGCAGGTGCTGCGCCTAGGCAAGCGCCGCTGGTTTAAGCTCACCTTTCATGACTAGATCGCCGGGCTCATACGGTCTCGGTTAGTCAACCACGCGCGTTCGATGGGACTTGCACCCCTCGCCGCGCGTGGCACGGTGACAGCCCACGAAGGGAAGCATCAAAGGTTATGCCTGGTTCGAAGATCATCGCTACAGGCCGATTCGTGCCTGGGCAGCCTGTCACCAACGATGTCCTCTCGCGTGTGATGGACACGAACGACGCGTGGATCCGTCAACGCACCGGGGTCGCACAGCGCCACTTTTCCGCACCGGGGCAGGGGGTGAGCGATCTAGGCGCAGCCGCTGCCAAGCAAGCGCTCGAAGCGGGCAACATCGACCCTGCGAGCATCGACTACGTCATTTTCGCGACGATGACCCCCGAGTACGTCTTCCCGGGCTCGGGTCCCATGGCCGCCACGAAGCTGGGTCTGCAGGGCGTTCCGGCGCTCGACATCCGTCAGCAATGCGCGGCCTTCCCCTACGCGCTTCAGGTCGCCGATGGCCTGCTTGCGTCGGGTGCCGCCAAGCGCGTGCTGCTCATCGCGGCGGAGGCCCATGCGGGCATGATGCCTTGGAAGCGCTGGGACCGGCTGCGGGGCGAGGGCGGCCCGGTAGAAGAGGGCGACGCCGACTTTGAACGGGCGACGCGACACCGAGGTTACGCCGTCATCTTCGGCGACGGTGCCGGCGCCTGCGTCCTTGAGCGTAGCCAAGCTGCGGGCGAAGGGTTGCTCTACACGCACGTCGCCAGCGACGGAGCGCACTTCGACCAAATCTATATTCCAGGCGTTGGCTTTCTGGCCCAGCCTTTTGTCGATGCGGGGGTGCTCGCCGAAGAGCGTGAGCTGCCCCAGATGAAGGGTCGCGAGCTCTTCAAGCTCGCCGTCACCCGCCTTCCCGATGCGATTCGCAAAGCCGCCGCTGGCGCAGGCGTCGAGGTAAGCGACATCGACTGGTTCCTCGCCCACCAAGCCAACGACCGCATCAACGCGGCGGTGCGCGATGCGATGAAGTTGCCCGAGGCCAAGGTCCCCTCCAACATCGCCCGCTACGGCAACACTTCCGGCGCTACGATTCCCATCCTACTCGATGAACTACGTGAATCCGGTGACGTGAAATCCGGTCAGCTCGTCTGCTTTTTCGCGCTCGGTGCAGGCCTCAACTGGGGCGCCTCCATCATGCGCATTTAGCGTAGGGGAACTGCCTCACGAATGCGCGGCAGCTCCCCAATGCGCGAAGCCCAGGTTGACCGTCCATCCAGAACGGTCGACCCGGGCTTTCTTTCATCGAGCCCCCGTAATCGCTTTACGGGTCAACTAGTCCGTAATCGGAGCCTGCACTGGGACGGTGATCGAGAGGGCCCCGACGATGCTTCCGAGCGCTTCGGGCTCCTCCGAGCCATCTTCCGGTGCGATGAAGATCTCATTCAGGCCGCCGTAGATAACGCTGAGGATCGCCACGCGCGGGTGGGACTCTTCGAGAGACAGTGTGCGGTTCCATTGGAAACCGAGGGTTGTGGCGTCTCCCACATATTGCGCGCCCCGCACGCTGATTGTCACCGGGTCAGCAACGCGGTTACCTTGAAACGCAAACTCTTCTTCGCCTGTGTCGGGGTCCACAACCGGGTCACCGTTGTCATCGAGAACAGGAAGCAAGCGGTCAGCTTGCGAGTTCACCGTAAAGTTGCCCGCTAGGAGGGTACGTAGCGCGGTGAGGGAAGCGGGCCCAGTGATAACGATAGGCCGGTCAAACCGAAACTCAAGCAAGCCCGTTCCGACAAGGGTTGCCTCGTCGACATTGGTCCCGAGAAACGCGAACTCCGGCAACACGCGCGTGGACGTGACGACAAACGTTAATTCTTCTGGCGCGAGCCCTGCCGTAAAACTTTCGTTGGCAGCCGCTGTCAGAAAGGAGCCTTCCTCGACTGCGAACGAGATGACCTCGAGTCCGTAGGTAACCCCGTAAACGAGTTGTCCCGGTTGTAGCCGAGCCACTCCTTCACTGATTTCCGCGAAGACAGCACCCGTTTGCAAATCGAGGGTATTCTCCCACTCCTGACCCGTTAGCGAAGCCGGGCGCGTGATGTTCGTCTTCAGCGCTGAGCCGCTTTGCGGCATTAAGCGTACCTGACCCCGTACGGGACTTGTCCCGTCAGCATCCTCAAACCGGAGGGTCTGAGGGCCCGCCACCGCGTCCTCGGGCACAAGCCAAGCATCAAAGACGCGGGATAGCCCCGGCGCACGCCGGCTAGTGTTCGCTTCGGGTACGTCCTCGTGGGTCACCGCTGACATAAAGGCGCGGAAGCCTTCTGCTTCGATGGTGACGATGAAATCCTGGTCTGCGAACACGGGCCCTACCCGGTAAAAACCGTCGCTACTTACATGTGCGCGCCGATCTTCGCCGTTTTGACGGATGCGAAGGGAGTAGGTGTCGAGGCGTTGCGTCGTGACGAGATTCAAGACCGACCCCTCGTAGTACACCTCCGCCGCCGGGTCTTTGCGGATGGAGCAGCCGGCAAGGGCGCAACAGAATACGGCGACCCATGCGCGCTTCTGCCTTGTGAGCGTAGGCAAGAATGTTAACGATTTCATGTGTTTCTCTGCTTTCCTGATCAGTGAGTCGCCGTCCGCCAAGAATTCGGATTGGACCGTAGGTATGTCTTAGATAACGAACATAAATAAATGAGCGGCACGGCGAAAGCAATAATATTTGTACCGCTTAAGCAGTTGTGGTAGACGAAGGTCGCTTTCGCATCTGGCGCTCCCGGTGGAGTCGTGAGGCCGCGTGGCTAAGCAGTAGAGTTGGAGTGCCGCTGGGTTGGTGGACAGCGCCTGTCCGTTAGCGCGCAACTCAGAGCGGTAAGGGAACTAGCGACATGGGTGCATCACGACGTACGGGTGGATCGAGAAGTGTTGAACGCAGAGCGGGTTGCGCCGTGACGTTAAGGCACGCGTTAGTTGCGCTGATGGTTATCGGTTTCCTTTGCGAAACCGCGTCTTCGACGCAGGCGCAAGGCGCCGAAGCCGAAGCAATGGAAACGGAATCCGAGGGGATGGCTAGAGGGGGTGTTGTTGCTTTCGGCCTCTCTTCTGACGAGGTAGCGCCGCCGGAAGCCCCGCCGCCGGAAGCCCCGCCGCCGGAAGCGCCCGAAGCGGTGACCGCCATCCCGATGGAGCCGGAGGAGGGGTCAAGGCACGCGCACAGCAAGCCAAGTAGCGATCATGCTGCGGTGATTCGGCACTTCGGCGTTGGTTATTTAGGACGGGTTCAGATTCCGGGGGCGAGTAATGTGTCCGTTGTGGGGGCGCGCTACTGGTTAAGTGAGCGTTGGGGGATTCAGGCGGGACTCGGGTTTAACGCGGGGCGGAACCGCAGAGATTCGGAGGAGAACCCAGATTTCATTCGCGACTTTTTCGCGGGTGCCCTTCATGTCGGGGCCCCCTTCGTTCTGCATCACAATAAGCACTACAAGTTTCTGTTTGTGCCCGAGGTGCACTTCGCCGTCGGGACGGTCGACGATGAACGCGATCCCGCTATCGACACAGATGACCGAGAGATTGATACCTTTGTTTTTGGGTTTAATCTCAAGGCGGGTGCGGAGATACACTTTGGATTTATGGGCCTGCCCAAGTTGGCACTTCAGGGAACGGTAGGGATCAGCTCACAATTCTCGACACAGCGGAGGCGCAACGCGGACCCAGCGGACCCCAGTCAGTCGCTATCGACACGAACCCGAGATTTCGCGTTCTCGACCGTCAACTTCAATGACCCGTGGGATTTTTTCGCCGCCAACATCGCAGCACTCTACTACTTCTAGCGGTCAGCGCGGTAGGTGTTGGTTGAACGCTTGCGCGTTCGGGCGGATATCTCGGGCTTCTGAGGGGGATTGGCCTTGGAAGGAAGCTAGTGGTTGAGTTTGCGATGGGTTCTTGGCTGACACGGACGGAGGCCGGTGGTAAAACGCTCCGCTATGGCTGAGGCTGAAACCCAAGTCGAGCGTCTCCCGGCGGACCAGGTCCGTGCGATAGCCAAGCTCGCGCGTCTGGCCTGCTCTGAGGTCGAAATCGAGGGTCTGCGTACAGACCTTGCGGCGATTCTCAAGTACATCGCGCGCCTTGAGGCGGTGGATGTCAGCGGGGTGGCGGACACCATGCATCCCGACCGCGAGGAGACGCCGCACTTTCGGGCGGATGTCCCAACGCCGCACCTTCCTCGGGAAGAAGCATTAGCCGCGGCACCGAAGGCAGATGCGGGTGCGTTCGCGGTTCAGAAGGTGATGGAGACGAGCACATGAAGCCTTCATCGACCAACGCCATGTCGGCTGTAGCTTTGCGAGACGCAGTAGTCTCCGGACAGCGAAGCGCTCAGAGCGTGGTGGAGGAGACCCTCAGCCGCTTGGGCGCGCTGAATGGCGTTTATGGCGCGCTGCTCGGTTGGGACCGGGAACTTGCTTTCGCGCAGGCAGCCACCGTCGACCGCGGTCCCAAAACCGGCCGCCTCTGCGGCGTGCCCGTGCTCATTAAAGACAACATCTGCGTGCGTGGTCAAGAGGTCAGCTGCGGCTCGCGGCTCTTGGCGGGTTGGCGTTCGCCCTACGACGCGCACGTCATTGAGCGGCTTCGCGCCGAGGGCGCCATCGTGCTTGGGCGGGCGAACATGGACGAGTTCGCCATGGGCTCTTCCAACGAAAACTCGGCCTATCATGTCGTGCGCAACCCCTGGGATCTGACGCGCGTTCCTGGGGGCAGCTCTGGCGGCTCTGCCGCTGCGGTGGCTGCGGGGCTTGTGCCACTGGCGCTGGGCAGCGATACGGGCGGCTCGGTGCGTCAGCCGGGTGCCTTCTGCGGGGTCACCGCGGTGAAGCCGACCTATGGTCGTGTTTCTCGCTATGGCTTAGTCGCCTTCGCGTCCTCTCTGGACCAAATCGGCCCGTTCGCCGCGTCTCCTGCAGACGCCGCGCTCGCTCTAGAGGTGCTCGCAGGCCACGATGGACGCGATGCAACGAGTCGGCAGGCTCCCGTGCCGACGTACGGTGAGGACATCGCGGCCGCCAGAAAGCCGCTGACGATTGGGCGCCTCGTGGGGCTGCCTGCTGCCCTGGACCCGGCGGCCCTGTCCGGCCTTCAGGACGCCGAGCGGGTATTGGCCGAGGCGGGGCATCGTTTCGTCGACATCCAGCTGCCGAGTGCCGAGCATGCCGTCGCCATCTACTACATCGTGGCTTCCGCCGAGGCGTCGAGTAATCTCTCGCGCTTTGACGGCGTTCGCTATGGCGTGCGTGTGGAAGGCGAGTCGCTCGTCGACACCTACGCCCAGACCCGCGGCCAGGGCTTTGGTGCGGAAGTGAAGCGCCGCATCATGCTCGGGACCTTCGCGCTGGCTTCGGGGTACTACGACGCCTACTACGCGAAAGCGCAGAAGGTGCGCACCTTGCTGTGTCAGGACTTCGCGCGCGCTTTCGCCCAGTGCGATGCCATCCTCTCACCGACCACGCCGACCCCCGCCTTCCGGCTAGGAGAGGTCGCGGACCCACTCTCGATGTACCTCGCTGACATCTTCACGCTGCCAGCCTCACTTGCGGGCTTGCCCGCCAT